>CBIFVU010000211.1:0-7266 GCA_966185905.1 uncultured Lysobacter sp. | reverse complement strand
GCCGCCGGCGTGGTGCGCAAGGTGCCGACCGCGGCGGAAGCCACTCCGCACGACCTGCCCCACCTCAAGCCCGGCGAGTGGGAAGGCAACGAATGGGGTGCGACCTCTGCGCCGCGCGCGCTGCGCGACGAGGACGAGCTGCGCCACCTGCCCGCCAGCGCGAGCTCGCACGATCAGATGGCCGCGCACGCCGACGGCGACAACCTGGCTTTCCTGCCGTTGGACGACCTGCGCCTGTCGCGCTCGCTGGATGAGTTGGTCGCGCGCCGCGTCGCCTTCCTCACCGACTACCAGGACGCCGCCTACGCCAAGCGCTACGCCGACTTCGTCGCCAAGGTGCGCCAGGCCGAGCAGGCGCGCGCGCCGGGCTCGACCGACCTGGCCGAAGCCGTGGCGCGCTACTTCTTCAAGCTCATGGCCTACAAGGACGAGTACGAAGTCGCGCGCCTGTACACCAGCGGCGAATTCCAGCGCCGCCTGGAGCAGCAGTTCGACGGCGACTACACGCTCAAGTTCCACCTCGCCCCGCCGCTGCTGGCCAAGAAGGACGCGCAAGGCCGGTTGATCAAGCAGGAGTTCGGCCCCTGGGTGTTCACTGCCTTCAAGTGGCTGGCCAAGCTGCGCGGACTGCGCGGCGGCACCTTCGACATCTTCGGCTACACCGAGGAGCGGCGGATGGAGCGGCGTCTGATCGGCGAGTACGAGCAGACCCTCGGCGGCCTGCTCGATGCGCTGGACGGCGGCAACATCGACCTGGCGGTGGAAATCGCCAGCATCCCCGAGCACATCCGCGGCTACGGCCACGTCAAGGAAGCGCACCTGCACAAGGCCAAGGCACGCGAGGCCGAATTGCTGGCGCAGTTCCGCAATCCGCTGCGGATCGTGCAGGCGGCGTAGTCGGACGCCCCGGTCATTGCGATCGGGGCTTCCTTCCTCCGGGCGCTGCGGCTGCGGCGCAGGACGGACTGGATTTAGCGGATGTTAAGAAATCGGCGTATGCTGCGCCATAAAATTCATTCAAAAATCTATTCAAACATTCCCGCTACCTATTGAATAGATGTTTGATTTTCATGGGATTTTATACTCAACTATCTATTCAAAGATAGATTCAAAATCCCCCGCTTATGACCAGCCATACGCCCGCTCTGGAAGCGTTGCTGCGGTCCGGCCCCAAGACCGCGGCCGAACTCGCTTCGGCCGCAGGCATCAGCCAACCGACGGTTTCCCGCGCGCTCGCCGACCTCGGCCCGCGCGTGGTCAGGATCGGTCGCGCGCGCGCGACCCGCTATGCCCTGGCCCGGCCGATAGGACGAATGGGCCACGTTTGGCCGTTGCATCGGATCACCCCCGACGGACAGCCCGACCTGCTCGGGCAGTTGCATTCGCTGTACGGCGGATGGTTCCTGCACACCGTGCGGCCGCTGCCGTTGTACCAGCACGGTGAGTTCGCCGACGGCCTGTATCCCGACCTGCCTTGGTTCCTCGACGACGCGCGGCCCCAGGGCTATCTGGGCCGCGCCTTCGCCCGCCGCCATGCGGCGGATCTGAACGCGCCCGACGACTTGAACTACTGGCAAGCCGAGGATGTCGTCACTGCACTGCTGCGCCAGGGAGACGACCTGCCCGGAGACCTGGTGCTCGGCGAACACGCGCTGGAGTCGGCCCTGGTCAGCACCGTGTTCGACAACCTCAACACCCTCGTTCCGGCGGATTTGAGCGAGTTCCACTATCCCGGCCTGGCCGAACAAGCCGAAGCTGGCGACGCTGTAGGCTCGTCCGCCGGCGGCGAGCAGCCCAAGTTCACCGCCGAACTGGAAACGAGCACAGGCGAGCGCCGTTGCGTGATCGTCAAGTTCGCACGCCACAATGCCGACAACGCTGCGGCGCGGCGATGGACCAACCTGTTGGCGTGCGAGCATCTGGCCAACCGAGTCCTGAGCGAACGCGGCATCGACACGGCCGACACCCGTCTGATCGACCACGATGGCTGGCGCTTTCTGGAGTCGGAACGTTTCGACCGGACCTTGCAGCGGGGCCGCTGCGGGCTGGTGTCGTTGCGTGCGCTGGATGCAGCCTACGTGGGCGCCGCCCCAGACGACTGGCCCGGATCGGCCGATGCCCTGTTCCGCCTGGGCATGCTCGATGCCGCCGATGCCGAGCGGATCCACAAACTGCATCTGTTCGGCCGGTTCATCGGCAATACCGACATGCATTCGGGCAACCTGAGTTTCCTGATCGAACCCGATCGTTTGAGGGCCAGGCTGGCGCCGGTCTACGACATGCTGCCGATGCGCTACCGGCCGGGGGCAGGCGGCGAGGTGCACGAGCGGCCGCTGACGCCTCCGCTGGCCATGAGCGATCCTCAGCGCTGGCGCTGGGCCGCCGATGCGGCGCACGCGTTCTGGAGCGCTGTCGCAGCCGATGAGCGGATCGGTCCGGCATTCCGCGCTATCGCCGCACAGAACCTGGACCAGGTGGCGGCGGTGTTGCGGCGCTTCGGCGGGCGCTGATCGCCAACCGCGATGCGGGCGCTCGCCGATGCGGCCTGCGCCGCCGGGCGGCCGCCCTGCCCAGCCCATGCTTGCTAGCATGGCCCCGCGCATCCGCGCGAGCCGGACCTCTCCCGCCTCGCCCGAACCTGCGCCACCCCGCACGAACAAGGACGAATCCATGCGTATCCGGCTCGCATTGCCCCTCTCCCTGTTGCTCTCGTTGTCGCTGTCGGCCACCGCTGCCGCGCCTGGGGCCACGCCCCAAGCCAAGCCTGCCCCCGCGTCCGCAGCCGAGGCCAAGCCCGAGGCGAGCATCCCGCTGTCCGAGCTCAGCCTCGGCGGGCTCAAGCTGGGCGACAGCGCCAAGCGGGTCCAGCGCCGCCACGGCAAGCCGCAAGTGCGCAGCCAGCCCGGCGAGATGGACTACGCCTATCTCTATCCGGGCCTGGAGGTGTCGCTGGCCGAGGACGGACGGGTGGTCGGCCTGGACGCGACCTCGCCCAAGCACTGCACGCCCAGCGGGCTGTGCCCGGGCCAGCCGCTGGCCAAGGCGCTGGAGCGCTGGGGCGACGGCGTGGGCCTGGACGACCGCGACGGCGTTGAGTACTACGTCCCGGGCGAAACCTGCTGGTTGCGGCTGGACCTGTCCGGCCAGACCATCACCGCCCTGCGCGTGCTCTGCGCGATCTGAACCGCCACCGACGGCGCCGCCATCGCGGCGCCGCGGCCCTCGGCACGCACCGCCAGCCACGCCGCACGCCACGCGGCGCTCGCGCCCAGGCCGGCCGCCGCGAGCCCAGCGACCAGGAGCCGCCCGATGCTTCGTACTCTCCTCTCCACCGCCCTGGCCTGCGCCAGCCTGGCCTGTACCGCCCTGCCCGCCCTCGCCGCGCCCGCCGCACCGCCACGCAGCGAATTGGGCCTGGCCGGCCTCAAGCCGGGCGATCCGGCGGCGCAGGTGCGCAAGCGCCTGGGCGCGCCCACCGAGACCCAGGGTTCGCCGAAAGATCACGACTACAGCCTGTATTACCCGGGCCTGCGCATCGACCTGCTCGCGCCGGGCGAGGTGCTGCTGCTGGAGTCCACCTCGCCGCGCCACTGCACGCCCTCGGGGCTGTGCCCGGGCCAGCCGCTGTCGGAAGCGCGCAAGCGCTGGGGCGAGGGCACGGCGGCCGAGGACGGCACGCTCCAGTACGACAGCGACGACGAAGCCTGCTGGCTGGAAGCCGAACCGGACGAAAGCGGCCAGCGCATCGCCACGATCACCGTGGCCTGCCCTTGAACCGGCCGCACGCGGGAAGCGGGCTCACCCCGGCCGCCGCCTCAACGAGGATGCGCAGCCGCGGTTGAAGCGGTGCCGCCGGCCAAGGGCTCGCCCTTGGCTTCGTGCCCGCGCGCCGGGAACCTGCCCGGCCAGCGTTTCGGCCGGCGCCATCCGCGCGCACGCACCGCAGACGGCACAGCCGCTCGGTCGCCTGGCTCGCCTGGCTCGCGCCTCAAGCTCGGCCTTGCGCCGGCCTTCCCAGCCGCCGGCTGCCGAGCGCACTCAGCCCGGCTGCGCCAAGCCGTGGCCGCCAGCCGGTTCGGTCTCGATGTGCGACTCGAACCCGGCGATCATCGGCCGGGCCTTGGCGATGGCGGCCTGCACCTGCGGCAAGGACAGCGATGCTCGGTGGCTGTCGGCAGAGTCCCAGACCTCGGTGATCCAGACGCCGTCGGCGTCGCCGGGATCGCGCGCGACCACGTAGCTGAAACAACCGGGCATCGCGCCCACCTCGTCCAGCAACAGCGCGATCAGCGCATCGCGCTGGCCGGGGACAGCTTTCATCTTGCCGATCAGTCCGTACATGTCGGGTCCTCTAGTGAAAGGGCGGACCGCGGCGCGAGGCCGGCGGCGGCCGCACTCTAGCGCTGCAATGCGGGCAGATCGCGGACAGGCGCCCGGTTCCGGCGCCGCCGGCGGGACGGCCGCGGCGGCGCGGCTTGCGCCAGGGCCGGGTCAGGGTTGGCTCGGGGCTGGCCCGAGCGCGAACGGCAGCAAGCGCGCGATGTTGCGCGCATCGTCGATGCCGCGGTGGTGGCTGCCCTGGAACGACAGGCCGGCCAGGCGGACGGCCTGGGCCAGCCCCGGCGCCCGGGACAGGCCCAGGCGCTGCGCGAACAGCAGCTTGAGATTGAAGTGCGGCGCGTCCACCGGCGAGCTCACGCCGTGGAAACGGCAGTCCTGCTGCAACTGCTTGCGGTCGTAGTCGCCCCACGAGCACCAGGCCCGGTCCGGATAGCCGCGCAGCCAGGCGGCCATGGCCGCGGCCGCGTCGGCGAAACCGGACGCGGCATCGACATCGGCCTGGACGATGCCGGTCAGGCCAGTGCAGAACGCGGTCAAACGCGGATACCGCACCGGCCGCACGAAACACTGGAACTCGTCCAGCGCGCGCAGTGTGGCCCAGTCCACCATGACCGCGCCGATCTCGATGATTTCCATGCGATCGCGCGGGATCGCGCCATCGTCGGCGCAGGTGGCTTCAAAATCGATCACCAGGCAGTGCCTGGGCGTCCTTGCGAACATCGGCTCCATGGGCGGCGATTATCCACCACCGCGGCGGCATCGGCGCATGCGCGCATCGGCGACGGGCGGCGCCGAAGCGCGCGCGGCGGCGCGCCTCAACGCGGCGCGAAGATCCGGGACAAGCGGTCCGGGGCGCCTTCGATCCGCTCCAGCCGCGGATAGCGCAAGCCGCCGCGATAGTCGATGCGCAGGGTCCGGACCACCTCGCCGTTCTTGACGATCAGCTCGATCGGCTGCTTGCCGTCCTTGGCCGCGGTGACCGCCTCCTTGAGCCGCTCGCCGTTGCCGGCGTAGCCGTTGACCGCCAACAAGCTGCTGCCGGGCGCAATGCCGGCGTTGAAGGCCGGGCCGTCCCAACGCACGGTCGAAATGACGCCGTCGTTGCCCAACACCAGGCCCAGCGAATAGGTCAGGTCGGTGACCTTGCGGTCGGATTCGGCCAGCTTGCCGTACTCGCTGGGTTGCTCGGTGAACACCAGCTTCCAGCCGCTGGCGGCCAGCCCGTCCAGCGGCGGCGCCGGCGCGTCGATGCGCTCGCGCAGGAAACCGTCCCAATCGAAGGCGGCCACGCTGCCCAGCGCATCGATCACGTCCTGGCGCTGATAGGGCTTGACCTCGTAATCGCCGTCGCGGCCGGCGAAGAAGGCGCGGGCGAAGTCGTCCAGCGAGCGGCGCTCGCCGCTGAGCGCGCGCAGTTTGGCGTCCACCGCCAGCCACACCAATTGGCCGCCGCTGTAGTAATCCTCGCTGAGCTGGTGGCTGGTGTAGGACTTGGGCCGGCGCATGGCGATGACCGGGTCGGCGGTGGTGTCCTGCAGCGCGCGCCAGCCCAGGCCGGGACGGTCTTCGCTGTAGCGCGCGGCCACCTGGGCCAGGGCGTCGCGCGCGAACTCGGGCTTCCACAGGCCCGAGCGCGCAGCCAGGACGAAGCCCCAGTACTGAGTCTGGCCCTCGTAGACCCACAGCAGGCTGCCGTCCAGCGGCTGGTTGAAGGTCGGCGCGACCAGTCCGGCCGGGCGCCGGTACTTGCCGTTCCAGGCATGCACGAATTCGTGCGCGAGCAGGTCGCGGCTGGTGGCGGCGTTGCCATCCCAGCCGGTGAAGTAGTCGGTGTCCAGGCCGTTCTCGCTGGAGCGATGGTGCTCCAGGCCGTTGCCGCTCATCTGCCCGGACAGGGAGAACAGAAAGTCGTAGCGGTCGTAGGGCTTGGAGCCGAACAGCTTGTAGGCCTGGACCACCAAGTTGCGATGCGCCTGCAACTGGGCGTCCTTGGCCTCCAGGTACTTGGGCGCGTCGGCGAGGATGTTCAGCCGCACCGGGATGCGCGCGCCGGGGTCGAGATCGACCTGGCGGTAGTGGCGGCCGGCGTAGACCGGCGAGTCCAGCAAGGTGTCCAGGCGCACCGGGCGATAGCGCAAGGTGTCGCCTTGGCGCGATTCCAGCTCCAGCGCGGTGCCGGCCTGCCAGCCCGCCGGCAGCTTCAGCGTCGGCGCCACCTGGATGCCGCTGGCGGCGTGGCCGGCCGGATACAGCGCCACCTGGTTCCATTGCAGGTTGAGCATTTCCGGCGCCATCACCACCCGGCCCTGGTTGCGGCTGGTGGGAGTGAGCATGTCGAAGGACAGTTCCAGCTCGCTCACGCCCTGCGGCACGGTCAGGCGGAAGGCGTAGACGTCCAGCGGGTCGCGGGTCCAGGCGATGTCCTGGCCGTTGCCGCGGATGCGCAGCCCGGCCAGCTTGTCGATCGGGCCGGTCGGCGAATGGTTGCCCTGGATCCACTGCGGGAACAGCAGGGTCAACGGCCCGGGCGCCACCGGCAGGCGTTGCTGTGCGCGCAGCACGCGGCGGGCCAGGTCGGTAGCGTCCACGTCCAGCCGCATCGTGCCCGGGTAGGCCGCGGCCGGCGCCTCGACGGCGCGGGCGGCGGCCAGCGGCAAGGCGGCGGCGATCAGCAGGGGCAAGAGGGCAAGGGACGGTCGGGCCATCGAATCGGACTCCGCGAAGCCGGGAACAAGGTGATCCCGCATCCTACCCACGCCGCCGCCGCTGCCCCCTGCCATTCGGCATGGGCGCCAAGGCCGCCGCGGCCAGTCGGCCGAGCGGGCAAAGACGGGAATGGGGAATCGGGAATGGGGAATCGGGAATCGGCAGGGCAAAAGCGGGGTGTGCGGACACGCTCGCGCGCAACTGCTGTTCCGATTCCCG
>CBIFVU010000210.1:0-7289 GCA_966185905.1 uncultured Lysobacter sp. | reverse complement strand
GGATTGGGCGGGGCGCGCGGTCAGGCGGCGGGGCCGAACAGGTGGCTTCGCTCCTGCTGGGTGAACTGGGCCGGGCGTGCGTAGGGGTCTTCGACCCCGTCGTAGACGCGCTGGGTGGCCGGGCGGGCGCACATGGCCTGGAACCAGCGCTGCAGCTCCGGTGTCTCGGCCAGGTCCTGGCCCAGGCCGGCATGCGGCACGATCCACGGATAGCAGGCGATGTCGGCGATGGAGCAGTCCGGCCCCGCGATGAACTCGCGCCCGCGCAGGCGGCGGTCGAGCACGCCGAACAAGCGCCGCACTTCGCGGGTGTAGCGCTCGATGGCGTAGGGCACCGGCTCGGGCGCATGGGCGCGGAAATGCCCCGCCTGTCCGGCCATCGGCCCGAGCCCGGCCATCTGCCAGAACAGCCATTGGCTGGCCTCGGCCTGGTCCCGCGCGGCCTGCGGCCACAGCCGGCCGGTCTTCTGCGCCAGGTACAGCAAGATCGCGCCGGACTCGAACAGGCTCAACGGCGCGCCGCCATCGGCGGGGGCGTGGTCGACGATGGCGGGGATCTTGTTGTTCGGACTGATGCGCAGGAACTCGGCGCCGAACTGTTGCCCGGCCGACAGCTTCACCGGCACCAGCCGGTAGGCCAGACCGGCCTCTTCCAGGTACAGGCGGACTTTCAGGCCGTTGGGCGTGGCCGCGTAGTGCAGTTCGATCATGGCAGGCTCCGCGCGGCCGCTGCCGCATCCAGTCGGGCCAGCTTAGGAGTAGGCTGGCGCCCTCGATGGGCCAGAACGGACCGATCCGATGGAGCCAGTCTTCCCCTTTCCGCTGGTCCTGCCCGAGCGCGGGCGCGGCGGGCTGGCCCAGGCGCTGCACCAGCAGTTGCGCGCGGCCATCCTCGATGGTCGCTTGCCGGCGGGCGCGCCGCTGCCGGCGTCGCGACGCGTGGCCGAGGCCACCGGGCTGGCCCGCAATACCGTCGTCGCCGCCTACGACCTCCTGCTGGCCGAAGGCTATGTGCTGCCGCGCAGCGGCGCGCCGGCGGTGGTGGCCGCGGTCGCCGCGCGCCGCGACCGGCGCGGCCCGCCGCCCAGCGTGGCGCTGGAAGACCCGCGGCTGCATCCGCTGTGGCGCGCGCCCTACCTGCGGCCGGCACCGCCGCGCGAGTTGCCCGAACGCAGCTTCCGCCTCGGCGTGCCCGATCATCGCCATTTCCCGCACGAGATCTGGCGGCGCCTGTCGGCGCAGCGCCAGCGCCACTGGTCGCGGCAGCCTTTCGGCTACCCGCCCAGCGAGGGCATCGCCGAACTGCGCCAGGCCATCGCCCAGCACGTCGCCTTCGCCCGTGCCGTGGCCTGCACCGCCGAGGACGTGCTGGTGACTTCCGGCGCGCAGCAGGCCTTCGATTTGCTGGCGCGCCTGCTGGTCGCGCCCGGCCGCGCCCGGGTCGCGGTCGAGGAGCCGGGCTATCCCCCGGTGCGCGCGGCCTTCGCCGCCGCCGGCGCGGACTTGGTGCCGATACCGGTGGACGCGCAGGGCCTGTGCGTGGACGCCCTGCCCGAGGACGTGAGCGTGGTCAGCGTCACCCCATCGCACCAATCGCCCACCGGCGTGGCCTTGTCGATGCCGCGGCGGCTGGCGTTGCTGGAGTTCGCCCGCCGCCGCGGCGCGGTGGTGATCGAAGACGACTACGACGGCGAGTTCCGCTTCGGCGGCCGCCCGCTCGATGCCTTGCAGACGCTGGATCGCGACGGCCTGGTGTTCTATGTCGGCACCTTCTCCAAGAGCCTGTTCCCGGCCTTGCGCAAGGGCTTCGTGGTGGCGCCCGGCTGGGCGCGCGACGCGCTGGCCGCGGTCAAGCACTGCGCCGACTCGCATTGCGACATGCTCGGCCAGTCGGTGCTGGCCGCCTTCATCCGCGAAGGCCATCTCGCCCGGCATGTGCGGCGGATGCGCGCGATCTATGCCGAGCGCCGGCAGGCTCTGCTGGAGGGATTGGAGGGGCCGCTGCGTCCGTGGCTGGCGCCGATCCCGTCGGAGGCCGGCCTGCACCTGGCTGCGCAGGTGCGCGATCCAGCGCTCGCGCCGGCGCTGTTCGCCCGCGCCCGCAGCCACCTGCCCGGCGCGCAGTCCATCGCCGAATACGCCATCGCCCCGCCGCGGCAGCCGGCGCTGGCCTTCGGCTACGGCACCATCGAGGCCGCGGAGATTGCGCGCGCGTTGCGGGAGTTCGCGCAGGCCTTGCGTTCGATCTAGCGGGCCCTGGCGCGGTCTTGCGCCGCGCGCGCGCGCCGGCATGGGCTGCCCGCGCCGAGCGGGCCTGGCCGGTTGGCCGCGCTCAGGCGCTCGGAGGCAGCGGGCTGACCTCGACGGTGACGTGGGCCAGCTCCTCGTGTTGCGCCAGCAGCGCATGGAAATAGGCCGCGGGCACCGGCCGCGCGGTGGCCACGGCGAGGATGCAGGCGTACTTGCCGCGGCCGACCCGCCACAGGTGCAGATCGCAGATGCGCGCCGGCACTTGGCCGGTTTCGACCGCCTGGCGGACGTCCGCGGCCAGCGGCGCGTCCATCTCGGCATCGAGCAGGGCGCGTCCGGTGGCGCGCAGCAGGCCGACCGCCCAGACCGTGACCAACACCGCGCCGACCAGGCCCATCACCGGGTCCAGCCAGGCCGCGCCCCAGGCCAGGCCGCCGATGAGCGCCAGGATCGCCAGCACCGAGGTCGCCGCATCGGCTACGACATGCAGATAGGCGGCGCGCAGGTTGAGGTCGTGGTGGCTGTGGCCGTGGAGGGATTCGGCGTGATCGTGGTGATGATCGTGGCCGTGGCCGTGGCCGTGGCCGTAGCCGTAGCCGTGGTCGTGGTCATGATCGTGCTCGTGCTCACGGCCGGGAGAATGATCGGGCGCATGGCCATGCCCATGGCCGTGTCCGCTCCGATGCGTATCGCCAGGCCCATGCCCGTGCAAATGCCCGTCTCCATGCGAATGCCCATGGTGATCGTGATGATCGCGCAGCCACCACGCGCACAGCAGATTGACCGCCAACCCCACCACCGCGATCGCGATGGCTTGTTCGTAATGGATCGGCGCGGGCGCGAACAGGCGCTGCAGCGACTGCACCGCCATCAGCGCGGCCACCGCCAGCAACAGGATTGCGCTGGTATAGCCGCCGAGCACCTCGATCTTCCAGGTACCGAAGGCGAATCGCCGATCCTGCGCATAGCGCCGGGCACAGGCGTAGGCGAAAGCCGCCAGCCCCAGCGCCAGAGCGTGCGAACTCATGTGCCAACCGTCGGCCAGCACCGCCATCGAGTTGAACCACCAGCCGCCGGCGATCTCCACCACCATCATCGCCGCGGTCAGCCACAAGGCCCGGCGGGTGCTGCGCTCGGCCAGCGGATTGCCGTCGTCGAAACGGTGGGAATGGGTCCGGGCGTGAGCGAAGGCTTGGAGGTCCATGGTCGGCGGCAGTTGGAAAATACCCCCATAGGGTATATCGTCGGGCGCCATGGCACACGTCGAAAAGAACAAGAGCCGGCTGCTCGGCCGGGTCCGCCGCATCGCCGGGCAAGTGGCGGCGCTGGAGAAGGCGTTGGAGGACGGGGTGGATTGCGGCGACCTGCTGGTCCAGATCGCCGCCGCCCGCGGCGCCATGCACGGGCTGATGATGGAAGTCCTCAGCGGCCACCTGCGCGAACACGTGGCCGAGGCCGAAGACGCCGCGAGCCGCGCGCAGGAGGCCGATGCGGTGATCGAGCTGCTGCGCACCTACGTGAAATAGCCGCGTCGGCACGCTGGCGCCGGGAGGGTGCGCGGCCGTGCGCTCTCCTGCCTGGTATTGCGAGGGTGAACGCAAGCGGCTCGTCCACTTCCCCCCTGGGGCCGACGCGCCGCTATCCCCGCCATCCTCGGCCTCGGACCCTCCCCGGGACGCGTGGCTGGGCGGCGATCCAGCCCCGGAAACGTACGCGCGCCGCCAGGGCCGGCCACAATGTGACTTCGGCGCAGCAACGCATCGCAGGCCGCTCCCCGCAGCCGCTATGCTGGCGCCAACCTACTCGGTGGCCCCAAGGATGACTACGGCTGCGCCCGACATTACCCGGCTCCTGTGCGAGTGGCGCGAGGGGCGGCCGGACGCCGAAGCACGATTGCTGGAGCGGATCTATCCCGTGCTGCGCCGGCTGGCCCAGCGCCGGGTCTCGCAAGGCGGCCCGATCACGCTCTCGGCGACCGAACTGGCCAACGAGGCCTATTTCAAGCTGGTCGACCAGCGCGGCACGCCGTTCCAGAACCGCAGCCATTTCTATGCGATCGCCGCGCACGTGATCCGCCGGTTGCTGGTGGATCACTTGCGCGAGCGCTCCGCGCTCAAGCGCGGCGGCGCAGTCATGCGCATCACCTTGCAGGCCGGCCTGGACCACCCCGCCACGGCCCACGACCCCGCCGACGTGCTCGACCTGGACCGACTGCTGCAACGCCTGGAAAGCATCCACGCGCGCGCTGCCAAGGGCGTGGAGCTGCGCTACTTCGGCGGCTTGACGATCGAGGAGACCGCCGAGGCGGTAGGCGTTTCGCTGCCCACGGCCAAGCGGGACTGGCAGTTCGCGCGGGCTTGGCTGCGCGACCAACTGGCCTGCCCCTCCGACTGAACCGGGGACGCCCCATGACGCTCTCCACCGCCACTTGGGCGCGGGCCGCGGATCTGTTCGCCAGCGCGCTGGACGTCGAGCCGGCGGCGCGCGAACGCTTCCTGCGCGAAGCCTGCGCCACCGATGCCGACGCCGGCGCGGTTTATGCCGCAGTCCAGCGCTTGCTGCGCGCTCACCACGCGCTGGAGGCCGACGCCGGCGACGACCCGCAGGGCTGGCGCGAAGCCGCCGCAGCCGCATCGGCCGACTGGATCGAGCACGAGGCCGGGCTGCCGCCAGGCAGCCTGGCCGGGCCGTTCCGGATCGAGCGCGAAATCGGCGCGGGCGGAATGGGCCGGGTGTACCTGGGCGTGCGCGAAATCGATGGCGCCCAGCAACGCGTCGCGCTCAAGGTCGCCGCCTGGGTGCGGCCGGGGCCGACGGCGCAGCAACGCCTGCGCCGCGAGCGGCGGCTGCTGGCGACCCTGGAGCATCCCAACATCGCGCGCCTGATCGACGCGGGCGAACTGGCCAGCGGCCAGCCTTACTTCGCCATGGAATACGTCGACGGCGAAGCGCTCACCGATTACTGCGACCGGCGCAACCTGCCGTTGCGCGCGCGCATCGAACTGATGCTGCAAGTGCTTGCGGCGCTGGAGCACTCGCACCAGCGCTTGGTCCTGCACCGCGACCTCAAGCCCGGCAACATCCTGGTCGACGCCGGCGGCCGGCCGAAGCTGCTGGATTTCGGCATCGCCAAGGCGCTGGCCGGCGCAGACGCCGCCGCGCTCATCGCCACCGTCGATACCCAGGCCTTTTTCTCGCCGGTCAGCGCCGCGCCGGAACAAGTGTCGGGCGCACCGACCACCGTGGCCACGGACGTATACGCAGTGGGCGTGCTGATGTACGAGCTGTTCGCCGGGCAGTGGCCTCTGGCGCAGGAACGCAATCCGGCGCGCTTGGCCCAGGCCATCGCCGCCGAGGTGCCGGCCCTGCCCAGCCGCAACCTCGCGCGGCTGGAGAAGGCCGATCCGGCCAGGGCGCTGGCGATCGCCCAGCAGCGCCGCGCCGGTAGCGCGCGCGCCCTGCGCCGCCAGCTCGAAGGCGACCTGGACGCGATCATCGCGCGCTGCCTGCGCAAGGAGCCCGCGCAGCGCTATGCCAGCGCCGAGCGCCTCGGCGCCGACCTGCGCGCCGTGCTGCGATCGCGTCCCATCGCTGCGCGCCGCGACGAACGCGCCTATCGGCTGGGCAAGTTCGTCCGTCGCCATGCCGCAATGATCGCCTTGTCCGCCGCCGCGACCGCGTTGACGGGCGCGTTCGTGGCCGGCACCGTGGCGCAATCGCGCCAGCTCGCCGCCGCCCGCGACCGCGCCGAAGCGCGCAGAGTGCAGGCCGAACGCGTCACCGGCTTCATGGTGGACCTGCTGCGCGAGGCCGATCCGGCCAATGCGCGCGGCCGCGACCCGGGCGCGCGCGAACTGGTGGCGCGCGGCGCGCGCCGCCTGGCGGAGATCGAAGACCCCCAGACCCGCGCCGCGCTCGCCACCGCCATCGCCGATATCGACCTGGCGCTGGACGACCTCGCCGGCGCCGCGCGCCATTCCGAACTGGCCCTGCGCCTGCGCCAGGCGCAGCCCGACGCCGACCCTGCGCTGCTGCGGCAGAGCTATCGGCAAGGCGCCGAGATCGCCCTGGCCCGCGCCGACCACGCCCGCGCCGAAGCGCTGCTCGACCAAGCCCTGGCGCGCCTGCCGGAGGCGCCCGCCGCCGCCGCCGAACGGCTGCGGCTGCTGCGCCTGCGCGCCAGCCTGCTGCAAGCCCAGGGCCGCTTGCAGGACTCGTTGAGCCTGTGGGAGCGGTTGCACCGCGAACATCGCCAGCGCTATGGCGACGCGGCCGAGGCCAGCCTCCAGGCCCGGCGCGGGTTCGCCCGCGCCTTGCGCGCCGATGGCCAGCAGGCGCGCGCCGCCGAATTGCTGGAAAACGCGCCGGCCCCGGTGTCGCTGGACAGCGACGACGATCCCGCCGCGGCCGCGAACCTGTACGCGCTCGCCTTGCAGCGCCGCGACCAAGGGCGCCTGGACGAAGCCGAGCGTCTGGCCCAGGCCGCGCTGCGCATCGACCTGAAAGTCTACGGCGAGCGCCACAACGCCACCGCCGCGGCCTTCAACGCGCTGGGCACCATCGCCCATCAGCGCGGCGAGCAGCGCGCCGCGGCCCGGCATTTCGAGCGTTCGCTGGAGATCAAGCGAGCGATCAACGGCCCGGCGCATCCGAAGGTGGCTTCGGCCGAATACAACCTCGGCCTGCTCCATCACCTGTACCTGGACGACCCCGCTACCGCCGAGCCGCATCTGCGCAAGGCGGTGGAGATCGGCCAGGCCGCCCTGGCGCCGGAGCACGTGAACCTGGCGATGTACCGCGTCGGTTGGTCGGCCGCCTTGCACGACCTGCGGCAAGACGCCGCCGCGCGGACCGCCCTGGCCCCCGCGCTCGCGCAACTGCAGCGCATGCCCGGGCAGGTGCTGAACCTGGCCCTGGCGCGGGCCGAAGCCGCCTGCCTGGACACCGCCGCGCCCGCGCTGGCGCGCGGCCGGCTGGCCAGCGCGCTGGCGACCGTGCGCAGCGAACTGGGCGCCGAGCAGCCTCGGCGCCGCAGGCTG
>CBIFVU010000209.1:0-7291 GCA_966185905.1 uncultured Lysobacter sp. | reverse complement strand
GGCCTATCCTCCGCGCCACCCGGCCCTTGGCCGCACCGACCCCGAGACTGCACATGCGTTCGCCGCGCCACACGTCGCTCGCCACCGCCCTGACCGCCGCCGCGCTCAGCCTGACCCTGGCCGCCTGCAGCGGCGAGCGCTCCGCCACGCCCGCGCCTGCCGCCGGCCAAGCGCCCGCCGCCACCGCGCCCGCCGCCGACCCGGCCGTGGACGCCGCCTTCGCCGCGCTGTCCAAGCGCTGGCTGGAGGAGGTCATGCCGATCAATCCGGTCGCCGCCACCCAGATCGGCGATCACCGCTACGACGGCCAGATCGACGACCTCAGCGCAGCCGGCCGCCAGCGCCAGGTCGATTTCAACAAGCAGATCCTGGCCGAGCTCAACGCCATCGACGCGGCCAAGCTCTCGCGCGAGAACCAGGTCGATGCGCTGGTGCTGCGCAATCGCCTGGAGTCGGAACTGTGGTCGCTGCAGACCCTGCAAAGCTGGGCCTGGGACCCGCTGGTCTACAACAGCCTGGCCGGCGACGCGATCTACAACCTGATGGCGCGCGAGTTCGCGCCCATGCCGCAGCGCCTGGTCTCGGCCACCGAGCGCATGGAGAAGATCCCGCAAGTCTTCGCCCAGGCCCGCGCCAACCTCGATCCGGCGCGCGTGCCCAAGATCCACGCCGAAACCGTGGCCAAGCAGAACGCTGGCGTGCTCAGCCTGATCGACACGTTCATCGTGCCCAACGCCGGCCAGCTCAAGGGCGAGCAGCGCAAGCGCCTGGATGCGGCCGTCGCCGGCCTGCGCAAAGCGGTGGCCGAGCAGCAGCAGTGGCTGGACAAGACCCTGGTGCCCAACGCCAAGGGCAACTTCCGCATCGGCCAGACCCTCTACGACGAGAAGCTCAAGTTCTCGCTGAACTCCTCGCTTTCGCGCGCCCAGATCATGCAGCGCGCCCAGGCCGAGTTGGCCCGCGCGCGCAGCGAGATGTACGCCATCGCCCAGCAGGTGCTCAAGGACAAGCCCGGCGCGCCGGCGCTGCCGGCCCAGCCCGACGCCGCCCAGCAGCAGGCCGCGATCGAGGCGGCGCTGGAACTGGCCTACGCCGACAAGCCGCCGCGCGAGAAGGTGGTCGATTTCGCCAAGCAGACGCTGGAGCAGGCCACCGCCTTCACCCGCGCCAAGAACCTGGTGAGCGTGCCCGACGCGCCGGTCGAGATCATCCTGATGCCCGAGTTCCAGCGCGGCGTGGCCCTGGCCTACTGCGACTCGCCCGGCCCGCTGGACAAGGGCCTGGACACTTACTACGCGATCTCGCCCATCCCCGCGGAGTGGTCGGCCGAACAGGTCGATTCGTTCCTGCGCGAATACAACACGCGCATGGTCCACCTGCTGTCCATCCACGAGGCGATGCCGGGCCATTACCTGGAAGGCGCGCATTCGGCCAAGGCGCCTTCGACCCTGCGCGCGGTGCTGCGCTCGGGCGTGTTCGCCGAAGGCTGGGCGGTCTACACCGAGGACATGATGGCCGATGCCGGCTACCTCGACGGCGATCCGCTGTTCCGCCTGGTGCAGCTCAAGTTCTACCTGCGCAGCATCGGCAACGCCATCCTCGACCAGGGCGTGCAGGTGGAGGGGTGGACGCGCGAGCAGGCGATGGAGTTCATGATCCAGCAGACCTTCCAGCAAGAGCGCGAGGCCGCCGGCAAGTGGGTGCGCGCGCAACTGACCTCGGCGCAGTTGCCGACCTACTTCGTCGGCGCGCAGGAGCACTTCGACATGCGCAAGGCGGTGGAGGCCAAGCTGGGCGCGAAGTTCGACCAGAAGGCTTACCACGACCAGGTGCTGTCCTACGGCGCGCCGCCGGTGCGCTTCGTGCACCAGTTGATGCTGGACGAACCCATCCGCTGAGCGCGCAAGCCGGCGCAGCAGCGAGGAAGGCGCGGGCCGGCCCGCGCCTGCGCCGGTTCCGCCCGCCGGTTCCGCCCGCCGGTTCCCCCCCGCTGTTTCCGCCCGCTGTTTCCGCCCGCCGGCGGATCGGCGCGGCGCCCTGCCGGCGCGCGCGTCCGCCGGCGCGGCCGCCCCACGGCCGCAAGCGCCGGCTCAGGCGAACACTGCCCGCGCCGAAGCGAACGCCTCGCCCAGGCCCTGCACCTGGCCGCAGCGCCCCGCGTCGTAGCCGGGCAACTGGCCCAGTTCGCGGCGGAAACCGTCGCTGCGCAGGATCGACAACACCTCCGCCAGTGCCGGCGCCTCCAGGGTGCTGGCGCGGACCAGGAAGAAGTAGCGCTCGCGCGCCATCGGCACGAACTCCAGGCCGTAGCGCCGCGCCGGCGTCTCCAGGCCGAAGCCGGCGTCGGCCATGCCGCTGGCGACATAGGCCGCGACCGCGGCATGGGTGAGCTCCTCGATCCCGCAGCCGCGGACCTGCTCGATGCGGTGGCCGCGCCGGGCCAGCATCCGCTCCAGCAGCAAGCGCGCGCCCGAGCCGGGTTGGCGATGGATGAAGCGCACGTCCTCGCGCAGCAAGTCCTCCAGCCCGCCGATCCGGCGCGGATTGCCCGGCGCCAGGATCAGGCCGATGCTGCGCGTGGCCAGGTGCAGCACCCGGTCGCCGGCCGGGTCGATGCGGTCGGCGTAGTGGGCCAGGATGTCGCGCTCCAGTTCGCCCACCGGCAGCGGCACGCCGGCCAGGTCGCAGTCGTCGCCGCGCAGCGCGCTGAGTGCATCGTCGGGGCTGCGGTATTTCAGCTCCACCGGCGCGCCGGCCAGGTCGAGGAAACGGCGCAGGGTCTCCACCGCGAAGCCGTGCGCGGCGTGCACGCGCGGCGGCGCGGCCTGGGTGCTGAGCGCGCGCTCGAGTTCGACTTCCACCTCCGAGGCCAGGCTGTCCAAGGTCGGCGCCAAGCGCGCGGCGATGCGTTGGTCGGCGCGCACCAGCCGCTCGCCGAGCGCGGTCAGGCGCGCGCCGCGCCCGCGCGACATCCGCAGCAGCGGCGCTCCGAACAACGCGCGCGCCTGTTGCAGCAGGCCCCAGGCATAGCGATAGGACAGGCCCAAGTCGCGGCAGGCCGCGGCCAGCGAGCCGGTGGCATGGATGCCGCGCAGCAGTTCCACCAGTTTGGCCGGCAGTGGGCGGCCGTCGGCGGCGTGCAGGGTCCAATGCGGCTGGATCCGGACTTTGAACATCGCAGGCTCCCGGGGACAAGGCCCGCCGCGGTGCCGGCAGCGGGGCGCAACGACGCGCTTCAATCGGCTGTTCAAAGCCTATTATTAGACTACCCGGTGATAGGCGTCACGCCTGGGCTGCGTTAGCCTCGCAAGCACTTCCAGGCCCCCCGAATATGTCCTGGAGTACATATCCAGCGTCCATGGCCAGACCGGGAGGGGTCGAAGCATGTCCACCAGTGAGAGCGCGGTGATCGCAGCACCGCAGTCGGCCACGGAAGGGTTGCTGTCGAAGGAACGCATCGTCGCCAAGCCGGGCTTCAACCGCTGGCTGGTCCCGCCGGCCGCCCTGGCCATCCACCTGTGCATCGGCATGGCCTACGGCTTCAGCGTGTTCTGGCTGCCGCTGTCCAAGGCGGTGGGCATCGACCAGCCGCTGGAGTGCCCGGCGGACATGGGGGTGTTCGCGCGCATGGTCGCCACCGGCTGCGACTGGAAAGTCAGTTCGCTGGGCTGGATCTACACCCTGTTCTTCGTCCTGCTGGGCTGCTCGGCGGCGCTGTGGGGCGGCTGGCTGGAACGCGCCGGCCCGCGCAAGGCCGGCGTGGTCTCGGCGCTGTGCTGGTGCGGCGGGTTGGCGATTTCGGCGATGGGCATCAAGACCCACCAGATCTGGCTGCTGTGGCTGGGCTCGGGGGTGATCGGCGGCATCGGCCTGGGCCTGGGCTACATCTCGCCGGTGTCGACCTTGATCAAATGGTTCCCCGACCGCCGCGGCATGGCCACCGGCATGGCGATCATGGGCTTCGGCGGCGGCGCGATGATCGGCAGCCCGCTGGCCGACTTGCTGATGAAGCATTACGCCACCGCGCACTCGGTCGGCGTGTACGAAACCTTCCTGACCCTGGCCGCAATCTACCTGGTGTTCATGCTGGCCGGCGCCTTCGGCTACCGCGTGCCGCCCAGCGGCTGGACCCCGGCCGGCTGGACCCCGCCGGCGGCCAGCGACAACGCCATGATCACCCGCCAGCACGTGCACGCCAGCAAGGTTTGGGGCATCCCGCAGTTCTGGCTGCTGTGGGGCGTGCTGTGCCTGAACGTCTCCGCCGGCATCGGCGTGATCGGCATGGCCTCGCCGATGCTGCAGGAAGTCTTCGGCGGCCGCCTGATCGGCGCGCAAGGCGGCATCGCCGCGCTCCAGGAGGCCCAGCTCACCGCCATCGCCGCCATCGCCGCCGGCTTCACCGGCCTGCTGAGCCTGTTCAACATCGGCGGCCGCTTTTTCTGGGCCACCGCCTCGGACTACCTCGGGCGCAAGCGCACCTACGCCCTGTTCTTCGTGCTCGGCTTCGCCTTGTACGCAGCCGCGCCTTCGGCCGGCGCGGCCGGCAGCATCGCCGCGTTCGTGGCGATCTGCTGCGTGATCGTGTCCATGTACGGCGGCGGCTTCTCCACCATCCCGGCCTATCTGGCCGACCTGTTCGGCACCCAGATGGTCGGCGCCATCCACGGCCGCCTGCTCACCGCCTGGGCCACCGCCGGCATCCTCGGGCCGGTGGTGGTCAACTACATGCGCGACTACCAACTCGGCCTGGGCCTGCCGCCTTCGCAGGTGTACAACACCACCTTGTATATCCTGGCCGGGATGCTGGTGCTGGGCCTGCTGTGCAACCTGCTGGTGCGCCCGGTCGCGCAGAAGCACTTCATGACGCCCGAGGAGTTGGCGCGCGAGAAGGCGCTGGCGCACGAGAAGATCGGCGGCGCCGGCGGCCCGGCCTACACCGCCGAGCAGATGGCCCTGGTCGGGCGCGGCGGTTCGATGGCCTGGGTGCTGGGCGCCTGGATCGCGGTCGGCCTGCCGCTGGCCTGGGGCATGTGGGTGACCTTGCAGAAAACCTTCGTATTGTTGCGATGAGGCCGTCATGATTCCGACCGCACCCTTGTTCCCGGCGCCGCCGCGCGCGATGCGGCCCGCGCTGCGCGGATGAAACCGGACGCGCCCGCGCCGGACGCCGGCGACGCTGCCCTCGGCGAGGCTGCGGTGCGCCGTCGCGTGCGCCGCCGCCGCGACGGCGCGCTGCGCGAGGCACTGGACGCGGTCGCCGCCGAAGTGCCGGTGGCCCTGGCCTACAACGGCGAGCCGTTCGCGGTGATGATGGCCACGCCCACGGACATCGCCGACTTCGCCCTGGGCTTCTCGCTCAGCGAAGGCTTGGTCGAATGCGCCGGCGAGTTGCAGATCCAGTCCATCGCCACTCATCTGGAAGGCATCAGCGTGGCCTTGCAAGTCCCGCCGGCGCGCGCGGCGGCGCTGGCCGCGCGTCGGCGCAACCTGCAAGGCCGCAGCGGCTGCGGCGTATGCGGCACGCAAAGCATCGAGGCGGTGCTGCGGCCGCCGCCGCAGTTGCCCGCGGCCGCTGCGATCGGCGCGGCCGCGCTGCAGCGCGCGCTGCGCGGGCTGCGCCAGCGCCAACCGCTCAACGCCCTCACCGGGGCCACCCATGCCGCGGCCTGGGCCGACCGCCAGGGCCGGGTGCGGCTGGTACGCGAGGACGTCGGCCGCCACAACGCCCTGGACAAAGTGATCGGCGCGATGAGCCAGGCCGGCATCGATCCGGCCGACGGTCTGGCCGTGGTCACCAGCCGCGCCAGCTACGAAATGGCGATGAAGGCCGCCCAGGCCGGCATTGCCGTGCTCGCCGCGATGTCCGCGCCCACGGCGCTGGCCATCGCCGTGGCCGAGTCGGCGCGGCTGACCCTGATCGGTTTCGCCCGCGACGACGGACACGCCGTCTACACCCACCCGCAGCGGCTGGTCGAGGACGACCTGCCCGCGCCGCGGCCCAGCCGGCGCGCCCGCCGCGCCACGGACTGCCTGCCATGAGCAAGAAGACCATCCGCCCCTACGACGGCCCCGCTGGCGGCTGGGGCGCCTTGCGCAGCGTCGCCACCCATCTGCTCGAACAGGACGTGCCGGTGCTCGGCGCGCGCACCCTGCTCTCGGCCAACCAGCCCGACGGCTTCGACTGCCCCGGCTGCGCCTGGCCCGATCGCGACCACACCTCCACCTTCGAGTTCTGCGAGAACGGCGCCAAGGCCGTCGCCGCCGAGGCCACCCGCCATCGCGCCACGCCGGAATTGTTCGCCCAGTACACCGTGGCCGAACTGGCCGGCTACAGCGACCACTGGCTGGAGAACCAGGGCCGGCTGACCCACCCCATGCGCTGGGACCCGGCCAGCGACAAATACCTGCCCATCGCCTGGGACGAAGCCTTCGCCCGCATCGGCGCGCACCTGCGCGCGCTGGACTCGCCCGACCAGGCGCTGTTCTACACCTCCGGCCGCTGCAGCAACGAAGCCGCGTTCCTGTACCAGTTGTTCGTGCGCGAGTTCGGCACCAACAACTTCCCCGACTGCTCCAACATGTGCCATGAACCCTCCGGCACGGCGATGAAGGCGCAGATCGGCGTGGGCAAGGGCACAGTCTTGCTGCGCGATTTCGAGCTGGCCGACGCGATCTTCATCTTCGGCCAGAACCCGGGCACCAACCACCCGCGCATGCTCGGCGAGCTGCGCCAGGCGGCCAAGCGCGGCGCGGCCATCGTCTCGTTCAATCCGCTGCGCGAGCGCGGCCTGGAGAAGTTCGCCGACCCGCAGGACAAGCTGGAGATGCTGCACAACGGCTCCACCCGCATCTCCTCGGATTATTTCCAGTTGCGCATCGGCGGCGACCTGGCCGCGGTCAAGGGCATGATCAAGCGCGTGCTGGAACTGGACGCCCAGGCCCAGCGCGACGGCGGGCCGCGGACGATCGACACGGCCTTCATCGCCGAACACACGCAGGGCTTCGAGGCCTTCGCCGCAGAAGTCGCGGGCGAATCCTGGGAGACGCTGGCGGCCGAATCCGGGCTCAGCCGCGCCGAACTGGAGCGCGCCGGCGATCTCTACGCCCGCGCCGAACGCACGATCTGCTGCTGGGGCATGGGCATCACCCAGCACAAGCACTCGGTGGCGACGATCCACATGATCGTCAACCTGCTGCTGTTGCGCGGCAACCTCGGCCGGCCCGGCGCCGGCGCCTGCCCGGTGCGCGGCCACAGCAACGTGCAGGGCGACCGCACCATGGGCATCTACGA
>CBIFVU010000208.1:0-7293 GCA_966185905.1 uncultured Lysobacter sp. | reverse complement strand
CTGTGGGAGCGGGGATTGCGCGTGGTCATGACAGCCTCCGTCTGCGAACGCGTGGGCCGATCGGCGCCGCGGTCGGGAAGCAGGCTCGGGCGTGGCCATCGTCGGCCGTGGGTCGATCCCTGAATCCCCCGCTTGCCTCGGCTGTCGGGTTCGCTGGCGCGACAGCGCATCGGCAAGGCGAGGCTAGGAAACGCAGGCAGGCAACACACTCATGCACAATCACCTTCGCTCACCGGCGATCACCCGCGCGTGCGCGCGGACAAACAAAACGGCGACCTTTGCGGTCGCCGTCTCCGTGTCGCCGTGATGGCTTCAGCGCTTGCCCGCGCCGCGCGCGAGCGCCCGGGCTCAGCTATGGGCGCGCGCGATCGTGCACAAATACCCCATTCCGCGCACCGCGCGCAGCGGCAGCGGCAGAGGGCTCACCAGCGCGACCTTCTTGCGCAGGCGATAGATCAGCATTTCCAGCCGATGCGGATCGAAGTCGTAGACATCGTTGGTCAGCGAGCCGATCAGGCTGTCGTGCGAGACCGGGTGCCCGCCGATGCCGGCGTTGACCAGGCGCATGAGCACATTGCGCTCCGGCGCGCTCAGGTCGATGCAGGCGCCGTCGGGGCTGCGCAGGGTCCAGCCGTCGGGCGAGAGCTCCCACTCGGACTGGCCGGCGCCGGTCCGCGCCGGGCGCGCGCGCATGTGGTGCTGCAGGCTGTGCATGGCGGTGACCACCGCGGCCAGGCCGTCCAGGTCCACCGGCTTGCTGAAGCAGGCGTCGGCGATCTCGTGGTAGGACTCGGCCTGCGGGCCGCAGCGGGCTTCGGCATCGAGCAGGATGATGCCGATGTCCGAACGCTGGCGCAGGTGCAGGGCGACCGTGCGCGGATTGTCGTCGGGCAGGTCGCTGGCGATCACCGCGATGTCGCAGGGGGCGGTGAGCAGGTTGCGGTAGAGTGCGGTGGCGTTGGCGCATTCGACCACCTCGAAGCGCCGCATCTGCAGCGAATGCAGGATTTGCTGGCGCAGGTCCAGGTCGTGCTCGACCACGGCGATGCGGCGCGGGTTGCGGTGGTCCTGGGTGCCGGCCCGGGGCGCGCCCGTGGGTGCGGCGGAGATGGCGGCCATCCTGATGATCCCCCCGTTTGGTCGAACTTCGATCCGGTTTTCCAGCGCGGAAAATCGGTGCCGTCGATATCCGAATATCAGGTTAGTGGGGCTGCATTCGCGCCGAATGTGACATAGGCCGGCCATTCCCGAAAGTGCCCGGTAGGATCGGCCCGATACCCATCGGCGTGGATCGATCCAACGCCCGAACCATGCATCCTGCGTTACCGACTAACGAAGAAAAGGCCGCCCACCGGTCACGGTGGGCGGCCTTCGCGGACGAGCGGTCGGGGCGAAGCTGAATTATTTATTCTTCGCGTCCTTGGCCTCGGCCGGGGCGGTCAGGCCGCGGCGCTCCAGCAGGGGCTGGATCTTCGGTTCGTGGCCGGCGAAGTCGCGGAACAACTGCAGGGCGTCCTTGCTGCCGCCGCGCGAGAGCAGGGTGGCGCGGAAGCGGTCGCCGTTCTCACGGGTCAGGCCGCCGTGCTGCTTGATCCATTCCACGGTGTTGGCGTCCAGCACTTCCGACCAGATGTAGGCGTAGTAGCCGGCCGCGTAGCCGCCCATGATGTGGCTGAAGTACGGGGTGCGGTAGCGCGGCGGCACCGGCGGATAGAAGATGCCGTCCTTCTTCAGCGCCGCGGCCTCGAAGGCCATCACGTCCTTGGGCGCCGGCACCTGGGCGGCGTCGCCGATCTGGTGGTAGTTCTGGTCCAGCATCGCCGCGCCCAGGTACTCGGTGGTGGCGAAGCCCTGGTTGAACTTGGATGCCGCCAGGACCTTGTCCAGCAGCTCCTTGGGCATCGGCGCGCCGGTCTGGTAGTGCTTGGCGTAGTTGGCCAGCACCGACGGCCAGTCGGCCCACATCTCGTTGACCTGGGAGGGGAACTCGACGAAGTCGCGCGGCACGCTGGTGCCGGAGAAGTAGGGGTACTTCACGTCCGAGAACATGCCGTGCAGGGCATGGCCGAACTCGTGGAACATGGTGGTGACCTCGTCCCAGGTCATCAGCGTGGGCTTGCCGGCCGGCGGCTTGGGGATGTTGAGGTGGTTGGCCACCACCGGCAGGGTGCCGAACAGCTCGGACTGCTCCACGTAGGAGTTCATCCAGGCGCCGCCGCGCTTGGAATCGCGCGCGTACATGTCGGCGATGAAGATCGCCAATTGCTTGCCGTCGGCGTCGAAGACGTCGTAGACGCTGGTGTCGGGGTGGTACAGCGGCAGGTCGGTGCGTTGCTTGAACTTCAGGCCGTAGAGTTGCCCGGCGGCGTAGAACACGCCGTTCTCCAGCACGTTCTTCATCTCGAAGTAGGGCTTGAGCTCGGCCTCGTCGAAGGCGAACTTCTCCTTGCGCACCTTCTCGGCGTAGAAGGCCCAGTCCCACGGTTCGAGCTGGAAGCTCTTCTCGCCCTTGGCGGCCTGGTCCTTGTCGATCATCGCCTGCAGGTCGGCGGCCTCGCGGCGGGCGTTGGCGACCGCGGCCGGAGCCAGCTGGCCGAGCATCTGGTTGACCGCCTCGGGGCTCTTGGCGGTCTCGTCTTCGAGCACGTAGGCCGCGTAATTGGGATAGCCCATCATCTTGGCGCGCTCGGCGCGCAGGGCGACCACCTTGGAGACGATGCCGGTGTTGTCGTACTGGTTGCCGCGGCTGCCGCGCACCACCGAGGCCTTGTGCAGCTTCTCGCGCAGGGCGCGGTTGGTCAGGTCGGTTTCCGGCGGCTGGCCGGTGGTGTTGAGCAGGGTCAGCAGGTACTTGCCGTCCAGGCCGCGCGCCTTGGCCGCTTCGGCTGCGGCGGCGATGCGCTCCTCCGACAAGCCGGCCAGTTCCTGCTTGGTGTCCACGGTGATCGCCGAATCCTTCACTTCGGCCAGCACGTTCTGGCTGAACTTGGCGCCCAGCTCGGCCAGCTCGGCGTTGATCGCCTTCAGCCGGGTCTTCTGCGCCTCGCTGAGGTTGGCGCCGCTGCGCACGAAGTCGGAGTGGTAGCGCTCGATCAGGCGCACGCCCTCGGCGTCCAGGCCCAGCGACTGGCGCTGCTCGTACAGCGCCTTGATCCGCGCGAACAACTTGGCGTTGAGCGCGATCGCGTCGCGGTGCGCGGCCAGCTTGGGCGCGTACTGCTGCTGGAGTTCTTCGCGCACCGGATTGGTGTCGGTGCCGGCGAGGTTGAAGAAGGTCGCGGTGGCGCGCGAGAGGATCCGGCCGGAGCGCTCCATGGCCAGGATGGTGTTGTCGAAGGTCGGCGCCTGCGGGTCGTCGGCGATGGCCTGCACTTCCTTGAGCTGATCGGCCATGCCGCGGTCGAAGGCCGGGGCGAAGTCGGCGTCCTTGATCTTGTCGAACTGCGGGTATTGCAGCGGCAGCGGGCTCTGCTGGAAGAACGGGTTCGCGCTCGCGGTGGCGGGCTGGGCGGCGTTGGCGGTCACGGCTTTGTCGGTCTTGGCTTGGGCCTGGGCATTGTGGGCCAGGCCGGGGGCAGTGGCGATCAGGGCGGCGGCCAGGGCCAGGGCGAGGGGATGTTTCATCGTGCGGAACCTCGTCGATAGGAACCTTGAAGCCTAACCCACCCGGCCCGGAGCGGCCCATGACGAAAGGCATATCGCAGGCGGCCCCGGCGGCGCCCCGGCGATGGCGCGGGCCGGCTTACACTGGCCGCCAGCCCCCGCCTCAAGCCCTGCCGTGCCCGCCATGATCCCGTCCCAGACCTCCGCCCGCGCCTTCGTGCCGATGCTGCACGTGGCCAGCGTGCCGCGTGCGGCGGCGTTCTATGCCGCCTTCGACTTCGCCATGGGCAACAGCCACTACGAGCCCGGTTGCGGCGAGGACCCGGTCTGGGCCTGGCTGGAGAGCCCGGGCGGGGCGACGCTGATGCTGGTCCAGGCCGACGCGCCGGTGGACGGCAGCGTCCAGGGCGTCGTGTTCTACCTGTATTGCGAGGATGTGGAGGCCATGCACGCGCGGGCCCGGGCCGCCGGCCTGGACCCGGGCCCGATCCACCGTCCGTTCTACATGCCGCGCGGCGAGTTCCGCGTGCGCGATCCGGACGGCTACGTCGTCATGGTCGCCCACGACGACGACTGAGCCGCGTATCGTTGCCCTTGTTCGACCGCATGTCCCCAGCCTGCCATCGACCGCGCTGGTTCGATCGCAGGCGCCGCCGCGGCAGCCCGGAACGCCGGCTGCCCGCGACGGCATCCGCCCCGCCACCGGCGTTCCGACCGCCGCCCTTCCGACCGCCATCCGCCACGGAGCCCGCCCCATGACCCGACTTCCTTCCCGCCGTCCGCCGTTCCCGGCGGCCCGCCCGCGCCTGTTCGCCGCCGCGGCCCTGGCCCTGGGCCTGGCCGGCCTGTCGCCGAGCCTGCTGGCGGCGCAGACCACGCGCTACCTGGCCTTGGTCGATGGCGGCAAGCAGGCCGGCCAGCAAGTGGTGAGCGTGGCCGAGGACGGCACCACCACGGTCGATTTCGTGTTCAAGGACAACGGCCGCGGCCCGGAGCTGAAGGAGACCTACACCCTGGCCGAGGACGGCACCTACCGCAGCTACCAGGTCAGCGGCAGCTCCACCTTCGGCGCCAAGATCCAGGAGAGCTTCCGCCGCGACGGTGCGCGCGCGGTATGGAAGACCGGCTCCGACGCGGGCGAGGTCGATGTCGCGGGCACGGCCCAGTACGCGCCGCTGGACAGCACCCCGCAGTCGCAGTCGGTGCTGCTGGCGGCGCTGGCCAAGCGCGCCGACGGCAAGTTGCCGTTGTTGCCCAACGGCAGCCTGAGCGCGCGCAAGCTGGCCGAGGTCGAAGTCAGCCGCGGCGCAGAGCGCCGCAAGGTGCAGTTGATGGCCTTGACCGGGCAGGGCTTCACCCCCGATTTCGTCTGGGCCACCACCGACGCCGAGCCGCGTTTGTTCGCCTCGATCTACCCCGGCTACCTGCAGTTGATCGAAGAAGGCTGGCAGGCCAACGCCGAGGCGCTGGAGACCCGGCAGAAGCAGGCCGAGGGCGAGCTGCTGGTGGACCTGCGCAAGAAACTCGGCCATGCCTTCGGCGGCACCACCTTGCTGCGCGATGTGCGGGTGTTCGACAGCGAGCGCGCCGAACTCGGCCCGGCCACCGACGTGGTCGTCGCCGACGGCCGCATCGTCTCGATCGGCGCGGCGTCCAAGGACCTCAAGGCCGACCGCGTGGTCGAGGGCGGCGGCCGTGCCTTGCTGCCGGGCCTGTTCGACATGCACGGCCACCTCTCGCGCTGGGACGGCGGCCTCAACCTCGCCGCCGGCGTGACCACCGTGCGCGACATGGGCAACGACAACGCCACCTTGCAGCAGATGATGGGCGAGATCGCCGCGGGCACCCTGATGGCGCCCAACGTGGTCCCGGCCGGCTTCATCGAAGGCGAGAGCCAGTACTCGGCGCGCAACGGCTTCGTGGTCAAGGACCTGGCCGAGGCCAAGAAGGCGGTGGACTGGTACGCCGGCCACGGTTATCCGCAGATCAAGATCTACAACTCCTTCCCCAAGGCAGTGCTGCGCGACACGGTCGCCTATGCCCACCAGAAGGGCCTGCGCGTGAGCGGCCACGTGCCGGCGTTCCTGCGCGCGCAGGACGTGGCCGAGCAGGGCTTCGACGAGATCCAGCACATCAACCAGCTGATGCTGAACTTTTTCGTCGACGAGAAGACCGACACCCGCACCCTGCAGCGCTTCTACCTGGTCGCCGACAAGACCGCCGGCCTGGACCTGGATTCCAAGCCGGTGCAGGACTTCATCGGCATGCTGGCGCAAAAGCGCATCGCCATCGACCCGACCCTGGCGACCTTCGAGTTCCTGCACCAGCGCAACGGCGAACTGTCGCCGATCTTCGCCGGCATCGACGCGCACATGCCGCCGGACGTGCAGCGCGGCCGGCGCGCGGCGGAGATGGACATCCCCGACGAGGCCACCGCCGCGCGCTATCGCAAGTCCTACGACAAGATGGTCGAGTTCGTCGGCCGCGCCTACAAGGCCGGCGTGCCGCTGCTGGCCGGCACCGACGAGGTGCCGGGCTTCACCTTGCAGCACGAACTGGCGCTGTACGTGCGCGCCGGCCTGACGCCGGGACAGGCCTTGCAGGTCGCCACCCGCGATGCGGCCAAGGTCGCGCGGGTAGACGCCGACCGCGGCGCGATCGCGCCGGGCAAGCGCGCCGACCTGTTGCTGGTCGATGGCGATCCGACCCGGGACATCGGCGACATCCGCAAGATCGCGCTGGTGCTGCAGGGGCAGACCGGCTACTACCCCAGCGAGGTGTACCAAGCGCTGGGCGTGCGGCCGTTCGCTGCGCCGGCCAAGGTGTCGGCGGCGCGCTGAGCGCTAGCGCGGGGCAGGGCGCTAGGCCTCGCCTCGCAGGAGCGCCGCCAGCCGGGATCGTCCTGTCCGGGCCTGCAAGCCCGGGCAGGGCCGCCATCGGTGCGGTGGGAGGCCGGCGGTCCGCCGCGGAGGCGGAGCGTCGCGGCCGGCGCCCCTTCGGTGGCGAGGGGCAACTATTTGAATTGCATATGGATCAGGCGCGGCTCCATGCCATTCGAGTACGGGCTCTTTAATGATTTGGTAACATTCTCCGGTCAATGAGCCGAGCACGGCGCGGGCCGATCCGCGTCCCGGCCGCCAAGGGGCGGTCCGATCGACCATCGCCGTCAGCCCGCGCTCCCGTCCCCCGACTCCCAGGGAGCGCAACGCCGCGGCGGTTTCCCAAGCACTGGCGCCCCACGCGCCTCGTCCACCGAGAAACCCGACCATGTCCAAGCACCTTGGCGCTACCCGCCGCCAGGCCCCGCGCAGCCACGCGCTCGCGCTCGCCATCGGCCTGACCCTCGTTTCCTCCGCCGCCTTCGCCCAGGACGCCGCGCCCGCCGCGCCCGCCGAAAGCGAGGCCAAGACCCTGGACGCGCTGATGGTCACCGCCCAGCGCAAGGTCGAGCGCGCCAAGGACGTGCCGGTCGCGCTGACCACCGTCGACCGCGAGAAGCTGCATGTGCTCGGCTCCGGCGGCGGCGATATCCGCTTCCTGTCCGGCCGCCTGCCCAGCCTCAACATCGAATCCTCTTTCGGCCGCGCCTTCCCGCGCTTCTACATCCGCGGCCTGGGCAACACCGACTTCGACCTCAACGCCTCCCAGCCGGTCTCGCTGGTGTACGACGACATCGTCCTGGAGAACCCG
>CBIFVU010000207.1:0-7297 GCA_966185905.1 uncultured Lysobacter sp. | reverse complement strand
TTCGGCGAGATCCGCGACCTGATCGTGTTCACCGACCGGCGCCTGATCCTGGTCGACAAGCAGGGCGTGACCGGGCGCAAGACCGAGTTCCTGAGCCTGCCCTACCGCAGCATCGTCATGTTCTCGCTGGAGACCGCCGGCCACTTCGACCTGGAGGCCGAACTGCGGCTGTGGGTGTCCGGCCAGCCCAACCCGATCGTGCGCCGCCTCGGCCGCAGCGCCGGCGCGGAGGACATCATCGGCCTGCTGGCGCAGAACGCGCCGCGCTGAACGCGCGCCGGGCGATGCGATGAGCCAGCGAGCAGAGCACGCGATGCAGGTCTACCTGGTCGGCGGCGCCGTCCGCGACGAACTGCTGGGCCTGCCCGCCGGCGATCGCGACTACGTCGTCGTCGGCCAGACGCCGCAGGCCATGCTCGATGCCGGCTTCAAGGCCGTCGGCAAGGACTTCCCGGTATTCCTGCACCCGCGCACCGGCGAGGAGTACGCGCTGGCGCGGACCGAACGCAAGTCCGGCCGCGGCTACCGCGGCTTCGTCGTCGATGCCGATCCGTCGGTGACGCTGGAAGAAGACCTGGGGCGGCGCGATTTCACCATCAACGCCATCGCCCGCGACGAAGCCGATGGCCGCCTGGTCGATCCCTATGGCGGTGCGCGCGACCTTGAGGCGCGGGTGTTGCGCCACGTCGGCCCGGCCTTCGTCGAAGACCCGGTGCGGGTGCTGCGCGCGGCGCGCTTCATGGCCCGCTTCGCCGCGCACGGCTTCAGCGTGGCCGATGAGACCATGGCCCTGATGCGGCGCATGGCCGAGTCCGGCGAATTGTCCGACCTAGTGCCGGAACGGGTCTGGCAGGAACTGCGGCGCGCATTGGCCTGCGCGCGCCCCTCGGCGTTCCTGCGGACGCTGCACGATGCCGGCGCGCTGGCGGCGGTGCTGCCGGAAGTGGAGGCGCTGTACGGCGTGCCGCAACGCGCCGAATACCACCCGGAAGTCGATACCGGCGTGCACACCGAAATGGTGGTGGACATGGCCGCCCGGTTGGCGCCGGGCAACGACCTCACCGGTTTCGCCGCGCTCACCCACGACCTCGGCAAGGCGCTGACCCCGGCCGACCAGCTGCCGCGCCACCACCAGCACGAGCGGGCCGGGCTGGAGCCGCTGGCGCGCCTGTGCGAGCGGCTCAAAGTACCCACGGCGCACCGCCTGCTGGCCGAGGCGGTGTGCCGCGAGCACCTCAACGTGCACCGGCTGGGCGAAATGCGCCCGCGCAGCGTGTACGAGTTGATCGCCCGCTGCGACGGCTGGCGCAATCCGCAGCGGATCGAACAGATGGCCCTGGTGTGCGAAGCCGACAAGCGCGGCCGTCTGGGCCTGGAAGACAGCCACTATCCCTCCGGGCCGGCCCTGGTCGCGGCCCTGCGCGCCGGCCTGTCGGTGCGCGCCGGCGACCTGCCGCCCGGCCTGGCCGGCCCCGCCATCGGCGAAGCCATGCGGCGCGCGCGCATCGCCGCCATCGCTGCGCAGCGCCCCTCCTCCGACTGAAACCGGCCTAGGAGCGGGCGCGAGCCGCGAGCGCGGAGCGCGCGCATTGCGATTGTTCCCCGAGCCCGCATCGTCGCTGGCGCGATACGGCACGGCCGCGCCGAGCCCGGCTTCGCGGTCGTCGCGCTCTCGCGATCGCGGCTTGCGCCGCTCCTGCGGGCGGAGCGGCGCCGCGGGAAGGCCGCGGCGCCGGTGCGGGTCAGAACCGATAATCCAGCCGCACGTAGTAGCTGCCGCCGTTCATGCCGAAGGGCAGGGTTTCCCAGCCGTACTTGAAGCCCATCTGCGGGAACGGCGCGCCGGTCACCGGATCCCACTTGTCGGGATAGGTGTCGAAGAGGTTGTTGCCGCCGACGGTCACGCTGGCCTGGTCGCTGAACTTGTAGCGCACCGCCAGGTCGGCCAGCCACTTGCCGCTCCAGGTCTGGCGAATGCCGGGGGTGAAGCCCTCGCCGGTCACCGGGCCGTAGTAATTGGCGCGCGCGGTCCACTCCCAGGCGCCGGTCTCGTACACGCCTTGCAGCACATGGTGCTGGCGCGGCTGGCCCTTCTCGATCAAGGTCACCTGGGTGTCGTCGAACAACACGTTCGGCGGCAGGATCGCCGACTGCGAACGGCGCGATTTCACCTCGGTGCGGTTGAAATGCACCAGCGCGGTCAGGTTGAGCTTGGCGCCGCTGGCGAACTCGGTATTGTGGTTGGCCACCACGTCCACACCGGTGGTGCGGGTGTCGATGGCGTTGGTGAAGAACAGCACCTGGCCGACCCCGATCGGGTCCAGGATCGCCCGGATCGGGCAGTTGCCGTTGCCGGCCGCGCAGGGCTGCCCGTCGGTGCCCACCGCCTCGGGCTGGATGTTGCTGGAGAAAATGATGCGGTCGTCGATGTCGATGCGGAACACGTCCATCGTCAGCGAGAAGCGGTCGTCGGGCTTGAGCACGAACCCGACCGAACCGCTCTTGGAGGTTTCTTCCTTCAGCGGCTCGATGCCGAAGGCGCGGGTCACCGCGCTGTCCTGGCGCGCGGTCAGGGTGTCGGTGAGCACGCCGGCAGCGTTGAGGTTGGTCGAGCGCTGGCTGTAGAACAATTGCTGCACGCCCGGCGCGCGGAAGCCGGTGGAGACCGTGCCGCGCAGGGCGAAGCGCTCGCTCGCGTCGAAGCGCGCGGACAGCTTACCGGTGGTGGTCTGGCCGAAGTCGGAGTAGTCCTCGTAACGCACCGCGCCGCCGATCAGGAAGCGGTCGCTGAGGTTGGTCTCCACGTCCAGGTAGGCGGCGTAGTTGTGCCGGCCATCGTCCACCGCCTCGTTCGGCGAGAAGCCCGGGAAGCCCTGCATGCCCGGCTGCGCGGTCTCGCCGGCCTGGCCGAGGATGGGCACGGTACGGTCGTCGCTGCGGCCGTAGGTGTAGGTCACCGGCGCGCCGGCGCGGATCTGGTACTCGTCCTTGCGGTACTCCAGGCCGGTGCCCAGGTACAGCGGCCGGCCGCCCACGCCCTGCAGGGTGCCGCGGAAGTCCAGGTTGAAGGTGGTCTGGTCGAACTGCAGGGTGCCGGTCTTGGCCTTGGTCGGCGATTCGGCGTAGATGCCGCCGCCGGGCTTGGGTTCGTACCACCAGCTGACATTGACCGAGTTGCTTTCCTCGAAGCCGAACTTGCTGCGGCCGCGGTTGATCGAAACGTCCCAGTCCCAGTTGTCGTTGATCGGCGCCTTGTAGCCCACTGCCAGCGAAGTGTCGTCCACCTTGGTCAGGATCTTGGGCAGGAATCCGTCCGGATAGAGCTCCGGCACGGTGCGGTTGTCGCCGGGGCTGCGGAAGAAGCCGGAAGAATCGCCCTTGCGCTGGGACAGGCCGCCGAACCAGTACAGTTCGCCGCCGCCCACCGGCAGGCCGCCGTTGAACCAGAAATAGGCATCGCGCGCGTCCGCATCGCCCAGGCGCTGGGTCACCCGCGGCGGGTCCACGCGCAGGCTGTCGGGCCCGGCACGGTTGGTCTCGGCGCGGTCGCGGTACTCCAGCGACAAATTCAGGAAGCCGCCATCGCCGCCGAGCTTGACCCCGGTGTTGACCGAGCCGGAGTAGTTGGCGCCATCGCCGGCGTAGTTCTGCCCGGCCTGGAAGGACAACTGGGTTTCCTCGGTCTGCTTCTTCAGGATGATGTTGATCACCCCGGAGATCGCGTCCGAACCGTACTGCGCGGCGGCGCCGTCGCGCAGCACTTCGATGCGCTCGATCGCCGACAGCGGAATGGCGTTGATGTCGGTGCCGGCCGAGCCGCGGCCGATGGTCTGCTGCACGTTGACCAGCGCCTGCTGGTGGCGGCGCTTGCCGTTGACCAGCACCAGCACTTGGTCGGGGCCGAGCGAGCGCAGCGTGGCCGGGCGCAGGATGTCGGTGCCGTCGCTGACGAAGGTGCGGGAGAAATTGAACGAGGGCTCCAGCATCTGCAGGATCTGGCCGACCTCGGTCGCGCCGGTCGCGGTCAGTTCCTCCTTGCCGATCACGTCCACCGGCGCGGCGGTCTGCTCGGCGGCGCGGCCGCGCGCGCGCGAACCGGTCACCTGCACCGCATCGAGCGTGGTGGCCTCGCGGCCGGGCGGCGCGGCGGCGTCCTGCGCGGCGGCCGGGGCGGCCAGGGCGCTGGCGGCCATGGCGACGGCCACGGCCAACGCCAAGGGGTTGCGATGCACTGCGGACATGGTCGGATCCTTGCGATGAGGGAGGCGGGACGTGACCCGCGCTGGAGCCTCACCACTTCTTAACCTTTTCGCAATACGCCGAGTGACTGTGCCGACTTTGCCTTTGTGACAGTTTTCCGATTACGACGAACAGGCTAGTCGCCGTTCAGCACTGAATGCGGGAGGCGTCACTGATTGCCCGGAACCGCGGCACGGGGCCGCGCGGCGCACGGCCCGCGCATTCAGCCGCGGCGCCTGCGTGGGCGCCGCCGGAAGCCGCAGACCGAGGTGAGCAGCGGCGCGCCGATAGAGAATCCAGGCCGTTGCCCCTGCGTCGCCGGCGCCGGGCGCGCTGCGCGCCGCAAGCGGGCGCCCCGGGCGCGCGCCGCCGCCCCGACTCAGGCGTCGCACCGCCGCGCCAGCCAGGCGTCCAGCCGCAGCAGCCACAGAGCTGCCGGCGTGCGCCCCAGGGCCAGCCCGGCCACGGCGCCCAGGCTGTTGGCGACGGCATCGGCCACATCGCCGCTGCGCGAATCGGTCAGCGCCGCCTGGGCGAACTCCAGGCCGACACCCAGGGCGATCATCGCCAGGGCCGCCAGCGCGCGCGCGCCGGAGCGCGCCAGCAACATGCCGCCGTACCCACTCAGCGCCAGGTAGGCGCAGAAGTGTTCGAGCTTGTCGAAATGATCGAACGGCGTCGGCGGCAGGTCCTTGGCCGGCATCAGGCAAGTCGCCGCGACCGCGGCGATCATCGCCAGCCACAGCGCGCACCACAGCCAGGGACGATGGAACGGCCGCAGCAGCGGCGCAGGCGCGCTCGCCGCACTCACAGGCGGTGGCTCAAGTCGCCGGCCAGGAAGGCTGCGCCGAACTCCACGTCCTTCTGCAAGCCCATGACCTGGAAGCGCTCGCCCATTTCGCTGGGCAGGGTGAGCGTCTTGACCTCGTTGAGGCGGCGCTGCTTGAGCACCGGATCGCTCAGGGTCTCGATCCGCTCCAGCACCCCGGCCAGGCCATTGCCCAGCAGGAAGCTGGCCTGCGAGCAATAACCGGCCAGGTCGAAGCCGGCGGCCACGCCGGCCTCGGCCAGGGCGGTGAAATCCACCGACGCGGTCAGGTCCTGCAGGCCCGGCCACAGCAGCGGCTGGTTGTGGCTGCGATGGCGGTAGAACGCGCGCAAAGTGCCGTCGCTGCGCTCGGGCGCATAGAACTCGGCGCGCGCATAGCCGTAATCGACGAACAACAGGGCGCCGCGGCGCAGACCGCCGGACACCGCCTGCAGCCAGTACGGCAGTTGCGGCAGCACCTCGGACCGATAGCCTTCGGCGAAGGGGCGCTCCAGCCGGCGTTCGGCATGGCGTACCGCATGGGCGAGGAAATCGTCGGCCGGGCGCAGCACGCAAGCGAAGCCCTCGCCGTCGGCGGCCACGTATTCCTCGAACACTTCCTCGTCCTGGATCGCGAAACGCGGCGTGGGCAGCGCGTCGATCACCTCGTTGGCGAACACCAGCCCGTCCCACTCGTCGGAAAACGGCGTGTCCGGCCATTCCAGCAATTCGAACAGCGGCGGCACCAGGCGCTCGCGCAGGCGTTCGCGCTGGCGGTGGCGCAGCTCGGCGCTGGGTTCCAGGATGGCGTAGCGGTCCGGCAGCGCATCCAGTTCCAGCAGCCGCTTGAGCGCCACCTCGGCGAAGGCACCGGTGCCGCCGCCCAGCTCCAGCCAGCGCGCCTGCGGCCCCAGTTGCCGCAGCACCGGCGCGGCCGCCTCGGCCACGCAGGCAGCGAACACCGGGCCCAACTCCGGCGCGGTGACGAAATCGCCCTCGGCGCCGAACTTGCTCGCGCCGGCGCTGTAATAGCCCAGCCCGGGCGCGTACAGGGCCAGCTCCATGAAGCGCGAGAACGCAATGGCGCCGCCGTTGGCGGCGATCTGCGCATGGATCGCCTGCGCCAGGCGCGCACTGTGGGCCAGCGCATCGGCGCCGGGAGGAGGCAGGTCGAAGGGATTCACGGCGAGTACGGGCGGCGCGGCGCGCAGGCTGGGAAACAGGCGCTCAGGATACGGCAGGCCAGCGCTGGGGGATTGAAACGCCGCGTTCCGCCGCCAGGGCGCTTGCTTGCGGCCGCCGCCGCCGCGCACGACCGGCGCACGCGCCGCCGCCCGCCAAGGAAGCGTCGCCCACCGGGCTGGCTTGCCGACCACGGCGCCCTCCAAGGCGCCGGTCCCGCCGCCGTTCCCGCGAAAGCGGGAACCCAGGGCCTCATCCAGGCAGCGCGCTGAAGTCCTTGGATCCCCGCTCTCTCGGGGACGACGCGATGGAGCGCGTGCGGCGCGCGGCGAGCGGCGAGCGGTGCCGCCATCTTGCGCAGCAGGCCCGCGTCTGCGCGTGCCAGACGCCGCTGCCGCGGCCCGCACATGCCTGGACGCGGTGTCCCGTATCGGCAGGCGGCAGCGCTGTTCGCCTGCGGGCCTGGGCGCCCCCTGGCCGGCCCGGCCGGCCGTCGCTGCCCCCGGCCAACCCGACCCCGCCGCTGGGATGATGCCCGCCGCTGGGATCCTGTTCGTCGGCGCTTTCTCCGGCACCCGGTCGGGCTTTACCGCCGACGCGACGCGGCGCTACGCTGCGCAGCGACTGAACCGCGCCGCCCTTCGGCCGCGCAACGCGCACGCTGCGCTCAGCCCGCGCGCGAACGCTCGATCCGCACCCCGACCCCGCGCGCATTGCGGATCGCCCCGGGCTTGGTCAACCGCAGCCGCACCCGCTGCACCCCGAACTCCTCCAGCACGATCGCCGCCACCCGCTCGGCCAGCGTTTCCACCAATCCGAACCGCGACTGCGCCGCGAACTCGGTGATGCGCGCGCACACCGCCGCATAGTCCAGCGTGTGCTCGATCGCATCGCTGGCCGCCGGCACGCGATTGTCGAACTCCATCTCCAGATCGAACACCAGCGGCTGCCGGATCTCGCGCTCCCAGTCATAGATGCCGATGACGGCTTCGATTTCCAGGGCGTCTATGAAGATGTGGTCCATTGGGGCGGGGATTGGGGATTCGGGATTGGGGATTTGCGAAGCAC
>CBIFVU010000206.1:0-7314 GCA_966185905.1 uncultured Lysobacter sp. | reverse complement strand
GAGTCCTTGGCGATCTTGATCGACCCGATCGGGTCCATCACGACGACGATGTCCAACGGCATGGCGACAGAATCCTCAAAGATTGACGGATGGTAGCAGGCAGGTCGCCGGTATCTGTCATGATGTCGGGGTCGCAAACGGTCGCGCAGCGTCCATTTGCGACACTCAGCGATCAGGACAGCGCAAGGCCGTCCCGGGGGACGACACGATACGCGGGAGCACGGATGCGGCGACGCCGCGTCCGGGCCGCTGCGGACGGTTTCCCGGGTGCGTCCGTGGCGCTGCGTATTCAGTTTCCAGGCGGCGCACTCCAGCTTGACAGCCTGCGTGCGGCTTGGAATAAAGACGGCTTCGCGACGCCCGGGGAAGAAGGTGGCGCTCGCAATGGGGGATACAAAGAATGCTCGACGAGGTTCGTAGCGGCAGCCTCGATGGTCTCAGGGTCATGGTGATCGACGATTCCAAGACCATCCGTCGAACCGCCGAGACGCTGTTGAAGCGCGAAGGATGCGAGGTGGTCACGGCCATCGACGGATTCGAAGCGCTGGCCAAGATCGCCGACCAACAGCCGCAGATCATCTTCGTGGATATCATGATGCCGCGCCTGGACGGCTATCAGACCTGCGCGCTCATCAAGAACAACCAGTTGTTCAAGGGCACGCCGGTGATCATGCTGTCGTCCAAGGACGGCCTGTTCGACAAGGCGCGCGGCCGCATCGTCGGTTCCGAGCAGTACCTGACCAAGCCGTTCACGCGCGAGGAGCTCCTCGACGCGATCCGCAAGCACGTTCACGCCTGACCGGGGGGTAGGGCACCATGGCACGCATCCTGCTTATCGAGGACTCTCCGACCGACACCGCGGTCCTGACCCAGTTGCTCCAGCGCAACGGTCACCAGGTGACGGCCGCGGGCAGCGCCGAGGACGGGATCGAAGCGTGCAGGCGCGAACGGCCGGACCTGGTGATGATGGACGTGGTGCTGCCCGGGATGAACGGCTTCCAGGCCACCCGCGCGCTCGGCCGCGACGACCTGACCCGGCAGATCCCGGTGCTGATCGTCAGCACCAAGGGCATGGACACCGACCGCGCCTGGGGCATGCGCCAGGGCGCGCGCGACTACATCGTCAAACCGCCGCGCGAGGACGAACTGATCGCGCGCATCAACGCATTGTTGCCGGATAACGCAAACGTATGACGCAGAAGTCGCCGTTCGAAGTGCTGGCCGATTACGAGCGCCGCTCCCTGGCGCACGTGGCCGGCCTGCCCGAACAGCTCGACGCGCCCGGCCTGTGGCGCGGCGTCGGCTACCGCATCGGCGCGCGCCGGCTGGCCTCGACCTTCGCCGAGGTGGTGGAAATCCTGTCCCTGCCGCAGCTGACCCAGGTGCCCGGCGCGCAGCCGTGGATGCTGGGCCTGGCCAACGTGCGCGGCAACCTGCTGCCGATCGTGGACCTCAAGCAGTTCCTGGAGGGCGAGCGCACGGTCATGCACGAAGGCCACCGCATCCTGCTGGTGCGCCAGCCCGGCGGCGACGTGGCGGTGCTGATCGACGAGCTCTACGGCCAGCGCTCCTTCCACGAGCAGCACCAGGTCGCCCCGCACGAAGTCGAGGGCCTGGCCGAAGGCCGCTACGCCCACTTCATCGACCGCGCCTACCGGCTGGACGAACAGCCCTGGGGCATCTTCAGCCTCGACCGGCTGGCCCGCACGCCCGAATTCCGACAAGCAGCGGCCTGAGCCGCACGCCCCCTTCAATCCGCTCGCTACGCACGTACACCGAGGTTCCCGAACCATGAGCACTGTGATGGACAACGCCGGCAAGAGCCGCTTGCTGGGCGCCAATACCTGGCTGATCGTGCTGGCCGTATCGGTCTTGGTGTTCGGCCTCAACACAGGCTATGCGACCTGGAAGGCGGCGCGGCTGGGCGGCGCCAGCTCGGCGGCCTCGCGCTTGCAGGTGAATTCGCAGAAGCTGGCGGTGCAGGCGCGCGAAGCGGTGGCCGGCAACAAGGACGCCTTCGCCGCGTTCAAGTCGACCAAGACCGCGGTGGACGAGGACATCCAGTCGCTCAACGACAACTACGGCGGCACCGCCGGAGTGTCCTCGCCGATCGAGACGGCGACCAAGACCTGGGCGCCGATGGGCAAGAACGCCGACCAGGTGATCGCCTCGGAGAAGGCGGTGCTGGCCCTGGCCGGCAACGCCGACAGCTTCTCCGGCCGGGTGCCGCAGTTGCAGGCGCGCCTGGACGAACTGGTGCGCGCGATGTCGGCCTCCGGCTCGCCGTCCTCGCAGGTCTACATCGCCCTGCGCCAGGTCGTGCTGTCCTCGACCATGGCACGCCGCATCACCGAGATCCGCGCCGGCGGCAGCGGCGCCGGCATGGCCGGCGAGGCGCTGGGCCGCGACGCGATCGTGTTCGGCAACATCCTCACCGGCCTGCGCAAGGGCGATGCCTCCTTCGGCGTGAACGCACTGTCCAACGGCGGCGCGCTGGCCGCGCTGGGCCAGGCCGAAGCGCTGTGGCTGGAGATGAAGAAGGACCTGGACGCGATCTCGGCCAGCTCCAAGGAGCTGTTCCAGGCCCAGGCCGCGGCCGAATCGATCACCGGCGGCTCGGACAAGATGCTGGCCGACAGCCAGTCGCTGTTCACCGCGCTGACCTCCTTCGGCTCGGCCCGCGACACCAGCTTCTTCGGCAACATCTGGGTCTCGATCATCTCCGGCCTGGGCGCCCTGGTGGCCATCGCCGGCTTGCTGTTCTCGCTGAACTACGCCCAGCAGCGCCGCTACCAGACCACCAAGGAACTCAACGACCGCAACCAGGAGGCGATCATGCGCCTGCTGGACGAAATGGGTTCGCTCGCAGAAGGCGACCTGACGGTGAAGGCCACCGTCACCGAGGACATGACCGGCGCGATCGCCGACTCGATCAACTTCGCCGTCGAGCAGCTGCGCAGCCTGGTGCAGACCATCACCGACACCTCGGTGCAGGTCGCCTCCAGCGCCCAGGAGACCCAGGCCACCGCCATGCACCTGGCCGAGGCCGCCGAGCACCAGGCCCAGGAGATCAACTCCGCCTCCGACCGCATCAGCGAAATCGCCGCCTCCATCGACCAGGTCTCGCGCAACTCGGCCGAATCGGCGGACGTGGCGCAGCGCTCGGTGCAGATCGCGACCAAGGGCGCGGGCGTGGTCCGCCAGACCATCGCCGGCATGGACTCCATCCGCGACCAGATCCAGGAAACCTCCAAGCGAATCAAGCGCCTGGGCGAAAGCTCCCAGGAAATCGGCTCGATCGTGGAACTGATCAACGACATCTCCGAACAGACCAACATCCTGGCGCTCAACGCGGCCATCCAGGCGGCCTCGGCCGGCGAGGCGGGCCGCGGCTTCGCGGTGGTGGCCGACGAAGTGCAGCGACTGGCCGAACGCGCGTCCAACGCAACCAAGCGAATCGAGACGCTGGTCCAGACAATTCAGTCCGACACCAACGAAGCTGTGAGCTCGATGGAACAGACCACCTCCGAAGTGGTCGCCGGTGCGCGACTGGCCGAAGACGCCGGTACCGCGCTGGGCGAGATCGAAAAGGTGTCCTCGGACCTGTCGAACCTGATTCAGGGCATTTCCAGCGCCGCGCAGCAGCAGTCCAGCGCGGCCTCGAACATCACCCAGACGATGAACACGATTCAGCAGATCACCTCGCAGACCTCGCAGGGCGCCAACCAGACCGCCGCGTCGATCGGAAACCTCGCCCAACTGGCGGCCGACCTGCGCCGTTCGGTGGCCGACTTCAAGCTGCCGGCCTGACCGGCGGTGCGGTGCGCGGCCCGGCGGGCCGGTCGCGGCGCGGGCCAGGGCCCGCGCCGTTCCGGTGCCGGGCTTCGAGACAGGATCAAAGAAGGGTTGTACCGAGGATGAAGCTTCCGACACATCGCTGGCAGGCCCACCGGTCGCAAGGGCGAGCAGGCCGCGTCGACGGGCGGTGCGCGCCATGACCGCGCTGCGCGAAGCCATCGACACCACCACGCTGGGCTGGATCAAGCCCGAGCTGGACGAGACCCTGCGCCAGGCGCGCCAGGAAATCGAAGCCTTTGCCGAAAACCCCGGCGACGCCTCGCGCATGCGCGTGTGCGCCAATCACCTGCACCAGGTGCATGGCACCTTGCGCATGGTCGAGCTGTACGCCCCGGCGATGGTCGCCGAGGAAATGGAGCGCCTGGCCCTGGCCCTGCAACAGGGCGCGGTGGCCGACCGCGACGAAGCCTGTGCGGCGCTGATGCGCGGCGTGGTGCTGCTGCCGGACTACCTCGAACGCCTGCAGGGCGGCCATCGCGACATCCCGATCGTGCTGCTGCCGCTGCTCAACGAGCTGCGCGCCACCCGCGGCGAAGCCGGCCTCAACGAGAGCGTGCTGTTCGCCCCCAACCTGGACCGTCCGCTGCCGGCGCACCTGCCGCCGCCGTTGCCGGTGGCCGCCGCCGGCGGCCGCAACCCCAGCGCGCCGCACCTGGCTGCGCTGCGCGATGCCCTGGCCGCCTGGCCGGAAGAGGGCGCGCCCGGCAACCCGTCGCAACTGGCCAATGCCATCGACGGCCTGCTCGGCGATGCCGTGCTCGAACCGGTGCGGCGCATGCTCTGGGTCGCCTCGGCGGTGGCCCATGCCCTGCGCGACGGCGCCCTGCCGCCGACCCGGCCGCTGCGCCAGGCCTTCGGCGGGGTCGAGCGCGAGGCGCGGCAGATGCTGTCCGACGACAGCTTCAGTGCGCCGCGCGGCGAGCCCGCGGCCGAGCCGACCCGGCAACTGCTCTACCACGTCGCCCACAGCGACGGCCGCCACCCGGCCCTGGACGACCTGCGCCAGACCTTCGACCTGGCCGCGCACCTGCCCAGCGAATCCGAACTCGAACACGCCCGCGGCAGCCTCAGCGGCCGCAACCGCGCCCTGCTCGACACCGTGGCCGCGGCGATCAAGGAAGACCTGCTGCGGGTCAAGGACGCGCTCGACCTGCACCTGCGCACCCGCCAGACCGACCCCGGCGAACTGCGCCCGCAGGTCGAGGCGCTGGCCCGGGTCAGCGACACCCTCGGCATGATGGGGCTGGGCATGGCCCGCACCGTCGTGCTGCAGCAGCGCGATGCCATGAGCGAGATCGTCGAAGGCCGCCGCGCCGCCGACGAGGGCACCCTGCTCGATGTCGCCGGCGCCCTGTTGTACGTGGACGCCTCGCTCGACGACCAAGTCTCGCGCCTGGGCCTGCCCGAGGACCGGGGCGAGGAGGACCTGCTCGCCGGCGAGGCGCGCAAGGTGCTCGACGTGGTCGCGCGCGAGGCCATCGCCAACTTCGGCGACGCCCGCCAGTCCTTCGTCGCCTTCGTGGAAACCAAGTGGGACCACGAGGAACTCAGCGAAGTGCCGCGCGTGCTCGACGAGGTCGCCGGCGCCCTGCGCATGATCGAGCTGCCGCTGGCCGCCGATTACCTGACCGGGGTCAAGCGCTACACCGAGGTCGAGCTGATCGGCCGCCGCCGCGTGCCCAGCGGCCAGCAGCTCGACACCCTGGCCGATGCCCTGGCCAGCCTGGAGTACTACCTGGAGGCGCTGCGCGAGCAGCGTCCCAACCGCGACGACATCCTCGACATCGCCCGCCAGAGCCTGGAGGCGCTGCGTTACTGGCCGCTGCCGGACGTGGTGCGGATCGAGCAGGCCGCCGCGGTGCCGGCCGCTCCGATCGCGGCCGCTCCGGCCGCCGCTGCCGCCCCGTCCCACGATGCAGGCGCAGCGGCCGCGGCCGCCGCGCCGGCCCCGTCGGCGGAACCGCGCGTGCCCACCGCCCCGGACTGGGACCTGGCCGAGATCCAGGCGCGTGCGCCGGTCGAGCCGCTGGACAGCCTGGCGACCGAACACGGCGCCGCCCAATACGCCTCGGCCTTCGAGGAGCCGGCACAGGCCGCTCCGGCCGAGCCGGCCGACCTGACCGAACGCGTCTCCGGCGGCCTGGTCAACACCGCCCTGGTCGAGGCCGTGCCGTCGGCGCCGCCGTCGTTCCTGACCCCTTCCGGCGGCCTCAACGGCGGTTTCGAGCAGGTCGACGACATCGACGACGAGGTCCGCGAGATCTTCCTGGAAGAGTTCGAGGAAGAGATCGGCAACCTCGACCAGTTGCTGCCGCAATGGCGCGAAGCGCCGGACGACCTGGCGCGGGTGCAGCCGGTGCGGCGCGTGTTCCATACCCTCAAGGGCAGCGGCCGCCTAGTCGGCGCGCGCACCTTGGGCGAGTTCAGCTGGAAGATCGAGAACCTGCTCAACCGCGTGCGCGAGCACGGCCGCCCGGCCAGCCCGGAAGTGCTGGACCTGGTCGAGCACGCCCACCGCGCCCTGCCGGGCTTCTACGCCGCGCTGCGCAACGAGGCGCCGCTGAGCGTGGACGTGGCCGGCATCGAAGCCCATGCCGACCGGCTCGCCGGCGGCGAAGAAGCCTTCTACCAGGCCCCGCTGGCTGCGGCCGCAACCGAGCAGGCCGCTGCGCCGGCGCCGGTGGTCGACGGCCCCTATGTGCCGGCCTCTGTCGATCCGGTGCTGCTGGAAATCCTGGACGGCGAAGTCGCCGGCCACCTGGTCACCATCGAAGCCTGGCTGGCCGCGTCGCAGCAGTCGCCGCAGAAGGCCAGCGATGCCCTGCAGCGTTCGATCCATACCTTGAACGGCGCCTTCGCGATGACCGAAGTGCCGGTCATCACCGATGTCACCGCGCCGACCGAGGCCTATGTCCGGCGCCTGCTCGCCAGCGGCGTCCCGGCCAGCGCCGAAGGCGTGGCGGCGATGGCGGCGGTGGCCGAGGCCATCCGCACCACCGTGCAGGCGCTCAAGTCGCCGATGCCGCACGTGCCGATGTTCCTCGGCCTGCCCGAGCGCATCGCTGCGCTGCGCGACAGCCTGCCCGACGCGCGCAGTCCGATGCCGGTGGACGATTTCGACGCGACCGCGGAACTGGACGAGGGGCTGGACCTGTCCGGCCTGGCGCCGGTCTCGCCCGAAGCGCCGCAAGCCGATCCGTCCGGGTCGGGCTTGTCGCTGGACCGGGTGCCTGGCGGCCTGGACCGCGACACCCTGGCCGCACTGGGCCTGGGCGCCGCCACGGCCGCCGCAGCCGATGCCGCGCGCGGACAGGCCGAGCGCCTGGCAGCCGAGCGCCTCGCTGCCGAGCAAGCCGAAGCCGAGCGCGTGGAAGCCGAACGCCTCGCCGCCGAGCAGGCCGAAGCCGAACGCCTGGAAGCCGAACGCCTCGCCGCCGAGCGAGCCGAAGCCGAGCG
>CBIFVU010000205.1:0-7342 GCA_966185905.1 uncultured Lysobacter sp. | reverse complement strand
CCTCGGCCCCGCCCGCCAACGAAAAGGGCGCCCTGGGGCGCCCTGTTCGTTCCGTATCGTCCTGCCGGCTCAGTAATAGCCGGCCAGGTTCAGGAACCAACCCTTGTTGTCGTATTCCAGGTCGGTCAGATCGTCGCTGAAGTCGGTGAAGTTGTAGCCGATGCCGACCTTGAAGTTCTCTCCCAACTGCCGGTCAACGCCGACCAGCCAGCCGCGGCGGTCGCCGCCGTCCTTGACCGCCAGCCAGCGGTACTCGGCCATGGCGTCCCATTTGGCGATCAAGTGGTAGCGCACCTGGCCGGCCAGCAGATCGGCGCGGCTGTCCAGCCACAGGCCGCTGCCGCGGCCCATGCGGTAGTCGCCCCAGCGGCTGGCGGCCTTGCCGCCGAACTCCCACTTGTCGTCCAGGCGGTAGATGCCTTCAAAGGACAGCACCTGCGAGCGCTGGTCGTACTGGGCGCCGCCCTCCTGGCCGATGGTGGCCAGGTCGTACAGGTAGACGTACTTGCCGAACGCGGCCCAGCGCGAGTTGTCGTGCGGGCGGTAGGCGAAGCCGAGGTTGCCCTCCACGGTCTTGGCGCCGCGGGTGGCGTCGATCTCGTCCTTGATGTCGGAGTAGACCAGGCGCGCGGCGATCCGCCAGTCCTCGTTGATCTTGTAGAACAGGCGGTTGCTGGTCACCCATACTTCGCGCCGCTCCGCGCCGCTGTCCTTGCGGTACTCGATCTTGCTCGACCAGTCGGTGCGCGGATCGACCCGGCCGCCGCTGAGGCTGTAGCCGCGGCGGTCGACATGGCCGCTGGGCGCGTCCAGGTCGCCGTCGATGATGGCGAAGCCCAGGTTCCAGCCTTCGGCGGGATAGAAGTCCATGCCGAAGGTGTGCGAGAGGCCCTCGCTGGAATCGCGCGGGTCCTTGAGGAACTGGCTTTCGTTGTACAGGTTGGTCTGGTTGTTCAGGCGCCAGCGCTGGCCCAGGGTCCAGCCGGTCTGGCGGGTGTTGTCGAACAACGGGTCGCGCTCGGTGCTGTCGGTGCTGTAGGTGTAGGCGCCGTACAGGGTGTGGTCGGGGCTCAGGCGGTATTCGGCGTCGAGCTTGGTCGCGTCGCCGCGGCTGCCGTTGCTGTACTCGGCGCCGAAGCTGGAGCGGTCGCCGAACAGGTAACGCGCGCCGAGGGTGACCAGGTCGTTGCGGTCGTACTTGCCGTCGTCGTCGTCCACCGTGTACTGGCCGCCGATCGACAGTTCCAGGGTCGAGCCGATGCGATGGGTGTACTTCATCGCGAACAGCATCGCGTCCACATCGAAAGCGGGGTCGTTGCCGATCGCGCCGCGCTCCTCGCGCACCCGGCGCAGTTCGGCGCCGAGCTGGTCGTCGTTGGTGATGCGCCAGTCGGCGGTCAGTTGGCTCTGCTCGAAGGCCTCCTCGCCGCGCTCGCGCCGGGTGTGGCGGCCGAACAGGCTGAAGTTCTCGGTGAAATAGCCCAGGAACTCCGCGCCGTACTCCTGCACCGCCTCGCCCTGGTCGAAGCGCGAGACCGAGAAGCCTTCGTCGATATCGCGCCACCAGGCGCCGGCGGACCAGTCCAGGCGGGTCCAGCCGAGTTCCTTGAAGTTGGCGCGCGCTTCGATCTTGTCCGCGTCGCCGCTGCGCGCGGTGGTGGGCGGATTGAGGCGGACGAAGTCGATGCCGCCGTTGGTCGAATACCACACCGGCGCCGCAGTGGACTCGGTGCGGGTCTTCTCCAGCTTCAGGTAGGTGCCGCGGCCGGCCTGCAGGGTCAGGTCCACGCCCTTGAGGGTGTAGTCGTCGCCGCTGCGGTTCTCGTCCACGTAGGTGCCGCCGACCGCGAAATGGTCGCCGAACCACTGCTTGCCGCGGAAGCCGGCGCTGACATCGTCGGTCTGGAAGCCGGCGGGGACGTATTCGTAGTCCACCAGCAGGCGCTGGCTGTAGCCGTCCAGGGGCTGGTCGCGGGTCAGGGTGCGCACGTTCTCGCGAGTGATCTGCGACAGCCAACGGGTCAGCATGATGCGGCCCTGCATGTCGTTGATCTCGTAGTCGGCGCCGCGCTTGAGCTCGACCCGCGACTCGACCCGCCCGGTGGTTGCATCGCGGATCTCGACCACGACCTTTTCCGAACCCGGCAGGATGTCGGTGTGGCGCAGGCGATACTCGCTGCCGCCGGTGCCGAGGAACTCGGTATGGCCGAGCGCAGTCTGCGCCTCCGAGCCGAACAGCTTGAGTTCGCTGCGCGGATCGCCCAGGGCGGTGGTGCCGCGGCTGCGCCAGTTCAGCGCCGCGCCGTACAGCGAGCGGTTGTACTGGCCGTACTCGGTGCCGGTGAAGCCGGTCGGGAAGTTGCCCCAGATGGCCTGGTTCTGGTCCCAGTCCACGCGCACGTACAGCTTGCCCTGGGTGTCCACGTCGCGATAGGTGTTGGAATCGTCGCCGTAGATCGGGTAGTACAGGTTGGGGTCCAGGCGGCGGAAGATGTCCTGCGCGTCGGCATCGAAGAAGCCGTTGAACAGGCGCTTGATCTCGTTCTCGCGGGTGTCGGCCTGGGCGGTGATCAGGTATTTGCCCTGCACCTTGCCCTTCAGGTAGAAGGCCAGGCGGCCCTCGCTGATGAAGCTGTCGTCGTAGCGCTCGCTGTCGCCGGCGGCCAGCGGTTCGATGTTGCCGCTGACGTTGTTCTCCGACAGGGTCACGTCGGCCAGCGCCACCAGGAAGCTGTACTTGCCGGTGACATTGACGTCCAGGTTCTTCTCGATCTCCGCCCCGCCCTGGGTCTTGAGCTGCACCGCGTAGCTGTGCAGGCCCACCGGTTCGAGGAATTCGGCGGCGAACTTGCGCTCCAGGTCGATCGGGAAGGTCTGGCCGTTGACGGTCAGCTGGGCGTCGCGCGGGATGTCGCGGCCGTAGATGCGCACCCGCGAGCCGTAGATCGGGATGTTCTGCAGGCGGATGGCATTGCTGCCGTAGATCGCGCTGGTGATCGCGACATCCTGGGCGTTGCGTCCGTCCACGCTCTGGCCGAGCGCGCGCTCGACCTGCTCGCGCTGGATCTGCACGCCGCGCTCGTATTCCTCCGGCTTGACCAGTTGGATGCGCTGCGGGTTGATCTCGTCGAACGCGCCGTCCTTGCCGTAGGCGCGAGCGATGTAGATCAGCTCGTCGCCGGCCAGCAGGTTGAGGTGGTCCGGCAGCGCTCCGTCCCATTCCTGTTCGGAGACGTTGGCCACCGGCAGGTCGATGGTCGCCAGCGGCGTCACCAAGTCGGTGTCGCTGCCGCGGTAGACGGTGACCTGCAGCTTTTCGATGAAGGAGGCGTAGTTGGTATAGCCGTGGAAGCGCAGCGGCTTGGTGATGCGGCCGTTCTCGAACGGCGCGGTCGAGCCGACCTGCACGTTGAGCACCGGCGGGCCCAGGGTCGGATCTTCGGTGGCCCAGACCACGCCGCCGTTGGGCAGGTCGATCTGGAACTTGCCGGCGATCTTGGCCGCCCCCGGGGCCAGGTTCTCGCGCACTACGTCCACGCGGCGGTTCTGCTGCAGCGCGGCCGGGTCCTCGCCCAGCACCACGGGCTTGTCCTCGCCGCGGGTGCGGACCCGGAACAGCAGGCCCTCGTCGCTGCGGCACTCGTTGCCTTCGCACTGCGCGCGCGAGGCCGCTTCGGCCTCCGCGGCCGCCTGCGGCCGGTCCAGCGACCGCAGGTCCACCGGCACCGGCGCACTGCGCCGGCCGAGGTCCTGCGGGCGCGCGGCAGCCTTGTCCTGGGCCGCAGCCGGCAGCATCGCTCCGGCGGACAGCAGGCCGATCAGGGTCATGTCCAGAAGCTTCATCTTGATCTTCATGGTCATGTCCTCAGCGGTTGCCCACGCCGACCGGCGCCTGGGTGTCGTCGGTTATGTCCACTCGCACTTTCTGCCTCACCTCGGGCTTGAGTTCGGCCGCGATCGCCTCGTACACGGCCTTGGCGCGGCGCAGGCCGAGCTGGGCGTTGTAGGCCGCCTTGCCGCGCGAGTCGGCGCGGCCGACGATGCCTACCGCACCGCTGCCCTGCTGGTTGAGCGCCTTGGCGATCTCGGAGATCAGGGCGCGGTACTGCGGCTTGATCGTGGCCTGGTCGGTATCGAACAGGACCTCGCCCAGGCGGATCGCCGGGTCGAGGCTGACCAGCGCCTGGCTGGCATCGACCCCGGCGACCACGTCCACCTGCACCTTCTGCGCCAGCGCCGGCTCGGCCTCCAGTTGCTTGAGCAGCTCGGCCTGCACCGCGCGGGCGCGGGCGAAGGCCAGCGCCTCCTCCTCGGCCTGGGCGGTGACGGTCACGCTGCCGCCGTCGGCGGCGCGCAAGCGCCCGGCGATCTCCTGGAACATCGGCGCGTAATCGGGCTTGACCTGGGCGCTGCCGGCCTCGAAGAACACCTCGCCCAGCTCGACATCGGTCTGGCTCTGGCCGCCGGCGATCTCGCCCGGCGGCAGCTTGACGCCGAAGTCGAAGCGGGTCGGCACGCCCTGGGTGACGCGGCGCACACGCGGGTTCTCGGTGGTGAACACCGAACCCGGCGGCAGGGTCGCCCGGTCCACCTTGAGGATGAAGTTGCGGCCGCGGGCCGAATCGCCCCCGTGCACACCCTCCAGGTGGTAGCGGCCGTAGGCGTCGGTCTCCATGACCAGGCCTTCGACCGAGGCGATGCGCACGCCCGGGATGCCGCGTTCCTCGATGCCGAGATTGCGGATGGTGTAGGCCACCACATAGCCGGCCTCGGTCTGGCCGACCGTGCGGCTGACCTGCAGGTCCTGCGCGGTCAGGCCCTTGGCGGCGTCGCCGCGGCTGCGCTCGACCGTGGTCCGGCCGCTGGCGTCCATGCGCACGGCGGTGCCCTCGTCGGTGGTCAGCACGAAGTCGTCGGTGAACGACAGCTCGCGCAGGGTCTGGCTCACCACGATCTGGCGGCGCTCGGCCGGATCGGCCTGCGAGCTGCGGCCGTCGATGCGGCCCAACGCGATGCCGTGCAGCAGCGGTGCGCTGGCGTCGGGCTCGGCCACGGGGCCTTCGCCGCGGTCGACCGTGGTCGAACCGGCGACGTAGGCGCCCGGGGCGAAGCCGCCCTGCACGCGCACGCCGGTGGCGCGGGCCGGATCCTGCCAGCCGTCGCCGTCGCGGTCGTCGAACACGCTGCCCACGATCAGGCTGTCTTCCAGCAGCGGATCGCCGGCCATGATCACTTCGGCGGTGGCGTCGTTGCTGATCTTCTTGCCGCTGTTGTCGTAGCCGGCGACCTGGTTCTTGTGCGAACCCTTGCCGACGCCGGCGCCCACGCGCAGGAAGTAGGTCACGCTGGCCTTGCCGCCGATGCCCACGTCGATGCCGGCGATGCGCAGCGGGTTGACCCCGGCGACCACGCCACTGTCGTTGTCGTCGTCCACGGTCAGCGAGCCGTCGACGTAGGTGAAGCCGGCCGGCGGGATGTCGACCAGGGTCGCATCGACCGCGGCCGAGTCGCCCACGTTCTCGATCTGCACGGTGTAGCGCACCAGGTCGCCGATCTTGACCTCACGGGTGGCCGAGGTCTTGACCAGGCGCAGCACCGGCGCATTGGCCACCACCGTCACGGTGACGGTCGCCGTCGCGCACACCGGGGTCGGCGAGGAGCGGTCGCAGACCTGGTAGGTGAAGGTGTCGGTGCCGGAGAAGAACGGGTTCGGCGTGTAGGTGCAGGCGCCGGCCGAGCAGGTCACGGTGCCATTGGCCGGAGGCACGGTCACGGTGACCGAGTTCGGGTCCAGCGGCGCGCCGGTCACGGTGTCGTTGCCGATCACCGGGATGGTCACCGGTACCTGCTGGTCGGTCTGGGCACTGTCGGGGTTGGCCACGACCGTGTTCGGCTGGACCGTCACGGTGACCGTGGCGGTGGCGCAGTTGGTCGGGTTGAGCTTCTCGCAGATCGTATAGACGAACGAGTCCGGACCGCTGTAGTTCTCGCGCGGCGTGTACACGATGGTGCCGTCCTCGTTCACCGTGACGGTGCCGTTGGCCGGATCGGTGGCGATGGCGATGGTGATCAAGGCCGGGTCGATCGGCGCGCCGTTGAGGGTGTCGTTGGCGATCACGTCGGTGGACACCGGCGTGTTCTGCGGCGTGGTGCCGGTGCCGCCGGCGGCGTCGTCGGTGGCGGTGATCGCCGGGGCGGTCACGGTCACGGTCACGGTGGCGGTGTCGCAGTTGGCCGGGTTGAGCACCTCGCAGATCTGGTACTGGACCGTGTAAGTGCCGGCCGGGGTGTTCGGCGCGACATCGACCGAGCCGTCGGCCTTGACCGTCAGCGGACCGTTGCTGGTCGGGGTCACGGTGACGTCGGCCGGGTTCAGCGGATCGCCGCCCAGGGTGTCGTTGCCGAGCACGTTGATCACATTGGTGCCGCCGGTGCCGCCGTTGACCGGGGTGAGGACGACATCGTCGACCGCATCGATCGGGGCCGCCTCGACCGTGACCACCACATCGGCCTCAGCGCAGTTGGTCGGGTCGGCCTGCTCGCAGATCCGATAGCGCAGGGTGTAGCTGCCCGCCGGGGTGCCGGGAGCCACGCTGACCGCGCCGGTGGCCGGGTCCAGGGTCACGTTCGGGTGACTGGTGGAGAGCTGGGCGATGGTCACCGTCGAGGTGGTCGGCGCCTGGCCGTTGAGGTTGTCGTTGACCAGCACATTGGCCACCGCCTGGCCGCCGACCGCACCATTGGCGACGGTGCCGGCATCGTTCTCGGCCGCGATCGGCCGGCGTTCGACCGGGGTGATCAACTGGGTTTGCTTGCCTGAAGGCAGCTCGGTGGCAGTGGCGCTAGCGTTGTTGACCACCTGGCGGGCGGAGGCGTCGGCCACCGTGACCACGTAGGTGCCGCTGAGCTTGCACACGGCGCTGGCCTCGCCCGGCACCATCGCCGGGCAGTTGATGCTGGACGGAGTGATCTTGTCGTCGCGGATGACCACGGCGTTGAGGGTCACGTTGCCGGTGTTGGTGGCGGTGACCTCATAGGTCAGCACGTCGCCGATGGTGATCGTGCCGCTGCCGTCGCGGTCGTCGTAGCCGGGCTGGGTCTTGACCAGGTCCATGGCGGGCTGGCCGACGATGGTCACGCTCTTGCTGCCGCTGGCGTCGGGCAGGTTGCCGGTTTGCACCCGGCCGGTGGCCGTGGCGGTGTTGTCGACCTTGCCGGCATCGACTTCCTGTTGGGTCACCAGATAGACATTGTTGCTGGCGGTGCAGGCCTGGGTCTGGCCCGGCTCCAGCGTGGCGATGGTGCACGACAGGTTCGGCAGCTTCGGATCGGCCACCGAGAT
>CBIFVU010000204.1:0-7379 GCA_966185905.1 uncultured Lysobacter sp. | reverse complement strand
GGCGGGGACTGGCGCTCTTGCTTTCAGCCAATCCCCAATCCCGAATCTCAATTCCCGGCCTGCTGCAACAGCCACTGCGACAGCAACCCCACCGGCCGGCCGGTGGACAGGCCGCGCTTGCCTTCGTCGTTGGCGACGCCGGCGATGTCCAGGTGGGCCCAGCGCTGGCCTTCGGCGAAGCGGGCCAGGAAGCAGCCGGCGGTGATCGCGCCAGCCCAGCGGCCGCCGATGTTGTAGACGTCGGCGAAGGCCGATTCCAACTGGGTCTGGTACTCGTCCCACAGCGGCAGGCGCCAGGCGCGGTCGAAGACCTCCTCGCCGGCGGCGGTCAGCTCGGCGGCCAGGTCGTCGTGCTTGCTCATCAGGCCGGTGGCGAAGCGGCCCAGGGCGACCACGCAGGCGCCGGTCAGGGTGGCCACGTCGAGCAGGGCCTGCGGCTCGAAGCGCTGGGCGTAGGTCAGCGCATCGCACAGGATCAGGCGGCCCTCGGCGTCGGTGTTGCCCACCTCGATGGTCTTGCCGGACATGCTGGTGAGCACGTCGGAGGGACGGTAGGCGTCGGCGTCGGGCATGTTCTCCACCGCCGGCACGATCACCACCAGGTTGATCGGCAGCTGCATGCCCACGGCCGAGACGAACGCGCCCAGCACCGAGGCCGCGCCGCACATGTCGAACTTCATTTCCTCGATGCCGCCCTGCACCTTGAGGTTGATGCCGCCGGTATCGAAGGTGATGCCCTTGCCGACCAGCACATAGGGCTTGGCGTCGCCGCCGTTGCTGTACTTGAGCACGATCAGCTTGGGCGGGTTGGCCGAGCCGCGCGCGACCGCGAGCAGCGAGCCCATGCCCAACTCCTGCATCTGCGCGCGGTCGAGCACTTCGCACTCGGTGTTGGCGAAGCGGCTGGCGAACTCGGTGGCCTGCTGGGCCAGGTAGGCCGGGTTGCAGATGTTGGGCGGCAGGTTGCCCAGTTCGCGCGCGAACTGGACGCCGGCAGCGATGGCCTGGCCCTGGGCCAGGGCGGCCGCGTCGGCGCCGGCGATGGACAGCCGGCGCAGGCCGGGCTCGTCCTTCTTCTTGCCCAGGGTGGCGGTATAGCGGTAGCAGGCGTGGTCGGCGGCGATGGCGGCCTGGCGGATCGCCCAGGCGGCGTCGCGGCCGGCGACCGGCTCCTCGCTGAGGGTGAACAGCGCGTGCGCGACCGGGCCGGCCTTGAGCGCGCGGGCCGCGTCGCCCACCGCCTTGAGGTACTGGGCCACGCCGAACTTGCCCGGATCGCCCAGGCCCACCACCAGCACGCGCGGCGAGGCCACGCCGGGCACGTCGTGCAGCAGCGAGGTCTTGCCGGTCTTGCCGCTGATGTCGCCGCGCTCCAGCAGCACGGTCAGGCGGCCGCCGCTGGCTTCATCCAGCGTTCGCGCCGCTGCGGTCAGGGTCTTGTCGTTGAAGGCGCCTACCACGACGCAATCGGTTTGGGCGGCGGCGGGCGCGTCGCGGTTCAGGTCGAATTCGAGGGCCATCCAACAGATTCCCGAGCAGATAAGAGGTTGTGTACGTACAATCGGCCGGCTTTGCCGGAGCGCCGGCAGGCGCGGCACGGGGCGATCGCACGAGCGAACCCCCGATCTGGGGCCGGGCCCCCGCCGCTGCAAGCCGGCGCTGCAGCCAGGCGCCGGGCGGGCCAGCGCCGCTGCAGGCCAGGACCGCCCCGGACCGGGCGCGGCCCGGCCGGCCGACGAACGAACCCCCGAGTTTAAAGCAAGCCCGCCCGATGCCGAAGCCCAACGCCCCGATCGCCTTGCCCCAGGCCCCGACGCCCGATGCTCAAGCTTGACCGATACCTGACCGGCGAATTCGCCCAGGCGATCTTCGCCACCCTGGTGGTGCTGCTGATCGTGAGCGTCGGCGGCGCCTTCACCGACGTGTTGGAGGACATCGCCAAGGGCAAGGTGCCGGCCGGCATGATGGCGGTGCAATTGGGCCTGGTGGTGATCAAGTGGCTGCCGCTGATGCTGCCGCTGGCGTTGATGCTGGGCCTGATGATGGGCCTGGGCCGCCTGTACCGGGACTCGGAGATGCCGGTCATCGCCTCCGTCGGCGTCGGCCCGCGCCGGCTGCTCAAGCCGCTGCTGCTGGTGGCCGGCCCGATCGTGGCGGTGGTCGGCGCCTGCTCGCTGTGGCTGGGCCCCTGGGCCGACCGCGTTTCCCGGCAGATGATCAACGAGGCCAGCCGCAGCCTGGTGGTGGCCGGGCTGGAGCCGGGCGCCTTCACCGGCCTGCCCAACGGCAACGGGGTGATCTACGTCGGCGCCATGTCCGGCGACGGCAGCCGCTTCGAGCGCATCTTCATCTACCGCGACAAGCCCGACCGCCAGAACGTGACCACCTCGCGCAGCGGCCGCCTGACCGTGGCCGCCAACGGCGACCGCTACTTGACCCTGGACGACGGTTTCGAGGTCGAAGGCCCCAAGGACGGCGGCCTGAACTACCGGCTGATGCGCTACCAGAGCAACGACGTGCTGCTGCCGGCCAGCGAGGACCGCTACGATCCCAAGTCGCCGCAGATGCTGCCGACGCCGCAGTTGCTGGGCGACCCGCGGCCGGAGGCGGCCGCGCAACTGCACTATCGCATCGCCCCGCCGCTGCTGGCCCTGGCCTTCGCCCTGCTGGCGGTGCCGCTGGCGCGCAGCAGCCCGCGCCAAGCCCGCTACGGCAGCATGGCCATCGGCTTTCTGGCCTATCTGATCGGCAACAACTTCATGATGATGGGCACCGGCTGGATCGAGGACGGCAAGATCCCGGCCGCGCTCGGCCTGTGGTGGCTGACCCTGCCGCTGCTGGCGGTCTCGGCCTGGCTGTACTTCCGCGACGGCCGCGTCGCCCGCCGCCGGAGGCAGGCTGCATGAAGCCGTTCCCGAAGATCCACGACACCTACATCGGCAAGGTCGTGCTGGGCACGGTGGCGCTGACCTGGTCGGTGCTGCTGGGCCTGGACTTCATGCTCAGCCTGGTCGGCGAGTTCGGCGACATCGGCAAGGGCCGCTACGGCTTCGCCCAGGCCCTGGCCTACATGGCCCTGACCGTGCCGCGCCGCGCCTACGGCCTGTTCCCGTATGCCGCGGTGATCGGCTCGCTGATGGCGCTGGGCCAGTTGGCGGCGACTTCGGAGCTGACCGTGTTGCGCGCGGTCGGCCTGTCGCGGCGGCGGATCAGCCTGGCCGTGGCCGGCTCGCTCGCGCTGCTGACCGGGTTGATGGTGCTCAACGGCGAGACCCTGGCGCCGGAGGCCCAGCGCCGCGCCGAGGCGCTCAAGGCCGCGGCCAAGTCCAACAACCAAGTGGTGGCCGAATACTCCGGACTGTGGGCGCGCGAGGGCGACGTGATCCTCAGCGCCGCCCAGGGCCAGGAAATGAGCCGCGACGGCGACCGCTGGCTGGAGCTGCGCAACGTCAGCCTGTACCAGTTCGGCGCCGACGGGCGGCTGGCCTCGCTGGCGCTGGCGCGCGTGGCCGAGCACCGGCCCGGCGGCTGGCTGCTGCGCGACGTCACCCGCACCACCTTCCAGGACAAATCCGCCACCCAGGCCAAGATCGCCGAGGAGCGCTGGGAGTCCAAGCTGGACAGTTCGGCGCTGATGAGCGGCACCAACCGCCCGCGCTATCTGACCGCCAAGGCGCTGCACAAGGCCATCGAGGACCGCGAGCGCAACGAGCTCGACGCCGGCGAATTCGAGGCGCACTACTGGGGCCGCTGGTTCTACCCGCTCAACGTGCTGGCGCTGTGCCTGGCGGCGGTGCCGTTCGCCTTCGGCAGCCTGCGCAGCGGCGGCATGGGCCGGCGCTTGTTCATCGGCATCGTGTTCGCGCTGGTGTTCTGGCTGCTGCAGACCCAGTTCGTCGAACTGGCCAAGGTGTTCCGCTTCGACTTCCGCCTAGCCTATGCCATGCCCACGGTGGTGATGCTGGGCGTGTCGGCGTATCTGTTCAAGCGGCGCTCGGGCTAGCCGGGCGTGTTCGCCGGCGCGCGGGGCAGGGCGTCAGCCCGGCGTGCCGCGGCCGTGGCGCTTGGGCAGGCGCCGGGTGCGGGTGCCGCTGGCGCGGTCGTGCCAAGTCAGGCGGTCGCGGTCGAACCAGGCCCACCAGAAGCCCAGCCCGCCGGCGGCCAGCGACAGCGTGCCGACCGCATAACGCAGCCACAGCGCCTTCCAACTGGCCGTATGGCCGTGGGCGCCGATCACTTGCAGACGCCAGGGGCGCATGCCCAGGGTCTGGCCGCCGCGGCGCCAGCTCAGGGTCGCGTAGGCACCGGCCGCCAGCCAGCACAACGTCCATTCCAGCCACCACCACGCAGTCAGCGGGCGGATGTTCTCGTGAGTGTCGTGGCCGGCGACGGTGAAGGCGACCACCATCACCGCGCCGATCAGCATCCACACCGCCAGCACCGGCCAGAAGTCGTAGAACAGCGAGAACAGGCGCCAGTGCAGCAGGGCGCTGGGACGCTCGGGCGGGGAGGGCGAGGTGGCTTCGGTCATGCCGGAAGGATAAAGGGCGGGGCGGTGGAGGAGTATGCGGGGCGTCGTTGGATTCCAGGGGGGCTCGCGCAAGCGGCTTTTGCCCAGAGCAGTGCCGCGACCGGGTTTCGCTTCGAGCCGGTTCGCAAGGGCGCACGCCTGGCCCCTTCCCGCAAGCGGGACACGCTCCAGGCCATTCCCGCAAGCGGGATGTCCCGGCCCTGTCCCGCCATCGGAGCGCCCCGGCCTCCTCCCGCAAGCGGGATGCCCGCAGTCATCTCCCGCAAGCGGTATGTCCGGCCCTCTCCGCAAGTGGGAGAGGGAGCAGTGCGGCGGTGCATCTGCCGTGGCCGTTTCCGGTCGCCGCGCTTCCCTCTCCCTCTCCCTCTCCCGCGTGCGGGAGAGGGCTGGGGTGAGGGCCGCGCACCGTGCAACCGACTAAGCTAGCGCCATGAGCGACACCCCCGCCGCCCGCCGCACTCAGGCCATGGCCTTGCCGCCGCTGGGTCAGGACGATGCCGACGCCATCGCCGCCTTCCTCGACACTGCCTGGGCCGAGAATGGCCTGGCCCGGCAGACCCTGGACAGCTATCGCCGCGACCTGGAAGGCCTGGCGCGCTGGCGCGACGGCCGCGGCCTGGCCGATGCCGATCGCGCCGTCCTGCACGACTACCTGGCCTGGCGCACGCGCGAGGGCTACTCGCCGCGCAGCAACGCGCGCCTGCTCTCGGCCTTGCGCGCCTTCTACAGCCACTGCCTGCGCCGCGGCCTGCGCCGAGACGATCCGACCGCCTTGCTCGCCCCGCCCAAATTGCCGCGCGCACTGCCCAAGGCCCTGGCCGAAAGCCAGATCGACGCGTTGCTGGCCGCGCCCGATGCCGACACGCCGCTGGGCCTGCGCGACCGCGCCATGCTCGAACTGATGTACGCCTGCGGCCTGCGCGTGAGCGAGCTGGTGCATCTGCCGGCGACCGCGGTCAACCTGCGCCAGGGCGTGCTGCGGGTCATGGGCAAGGGCAGCAAGGAGCGCCTGGTGCCGTTGGGCGAGGAAGCCCAGCATTGGCTGGAACGTTACCTCGCGCATTCGCGCCCGCAACTGGCCGGCAAACGCGCACTGGCGCCGCTGTTCCTGGAGAGCAGCGGCGGGGCGCCCAGCCGCCAAGCGTTCTGGCATCTGGTCAAACGCTACGCCGCCGCAGCCGGCATCGACCCGGCCAAGATCAGCCCGCACGGCCTGCGCCACAGCTTCGCCACCCACCTGCTCAACCGCGGCGCCGACCTGCGCGCCCTGCAACTGCTGCTGGGCCACAGCTCGCTCTCGACCACCCAGATCTACACCCTGGTCGCGCGCGAACAACTCAAGCGCCTGCACGCCAGTCACCACCCGAGGGGGTGAGGACGAGCCGCTTACGCGGCACCGCCGCGTGGCTCGTCCGAACGCCTGGCGCGCTGCGCCAGGCCGGGGGCCACTTCCCGCCCCAGCCCCCCGGGGTTGGGCGGCTCGCCGACCAAGCTAGCCCTCGCATCCAATCCAGCAAAGCCTCAGGTCAACTCCCTCCCGGCCCGTGCCTGCCCTTCATCATCGCCCGCGCCAAAAACGCCAACTGCGCCGCGGAATGCCGCCCGCCGCCCGCCGTGAGGGTCATCGCACAAACGCCATCTTTCGGCCTCCATGCCACAATCGGGGCGAACCACTCCCCCGTCGGGCGGTCCAAGCCCGACCAGAACAGCAAGGATCCGATTCATGAAGCGCATCTTGTTCGCCGTGCTCGGCGCCATCAGCCTGTCCGCCTGTGCCCAGGCGCCGCAGGACGCCGCCAAGGCCGATCCGGCCCAGGCGCCGGCGCCGTCTGCCGCCCAGGGGCCCGCGCCGGCGGTCCAGGCCGGCAGCGCCGACGAGCGGGCGGTGGCCGCGATCCGCAAGCTCAGCCCGAATGTGCCGATCGACAAGGTCGCCGCAGCGCCGCTGCCGGGCTTCCGCGAAGCCCTGGCCGGCGGCCAGGTGGTCTACGTCAGCGACGACGGCCGCTATCTGTTCCTGCCCGGTTCCGGCGGCGCCCTGTTCGACATGAACTCCAAGAAGAACCTGAGCGAGGACACCCTGGCGGCGATGCGCGTGGACCTGCTCAAGACCATTCCCGCCAGCGAACGCATCGTGTTCGCCCCGGCCAATCCCAAGCACACGGTCACGGTGTTCACCGACGTGGAATGCGGCTACTGCCGCAAGCTCCACAGCGAGATCGCCGAATACAACCGCCAGGGCATCGCCATCGAGTACCTGGCCTTCCCGCGCATGGGCATCGGCAGCGAGGACTACAAGAAGATGGTCTCGGTCTGGTGCGCCACCGACCGCCGCAAGGCCTTGACCGACGCCAAGAGCGATCACGCCCAGGTGCCGAACAAGGAGTGCAAGAACACCGTGCAGCAGCAGTACGACGTGGGCCAGCGCGCCGGGCTGACCGGCACGCCGATGATCCTGACCGACCATGGCGTGCAGATCGGCGGTTATGTGCCGCCGGCGCAGCTGCGCCAGGCGCTGGACAAGATCGCGGCCGAGGCCAAGGGCGCAGCGGCCAAGCCGGCCGCGGCGGTGGCGACGCCGGTCGGCGGCCGCTGAGGCTGGGCAGCGGCCCAGCCGCCTGCGAGGGAAAGAGCCGCGCTTTGCGCGGCTTTTTTCTTGTCTGGCTGGCCGACGACTGGACGGGGGCGCCCCTCACCCCAAGCCTCTCCCGCCAGCGGGAGAGGGGGCCGAGAGCAAGCCCTCGCCGTTTCTTCTCCCGCAGGGCGGGAGGAGGTGCCCCGCAGGGGCGGATGAGGGCGCGCGCGGTGGGGCCGCCGGCGCCCGCCGCTAGACGCGCTGCCCATCTTC
>CBIFVU010000203.1:0-7379 GCA_966185905.1 uncultured Lysobacter sp. | reverse complement strand
CAGCGCGCCGACAAGCGCCCGGTGATGGCCGACCTGCGCGAATCCGGCGCCATCGAGCAGGACGCCGACGTGATCGTGTTCATCTACCGCGACGACTACTACAACAAAGAGACCTCGCCGGACAAAGGCCTGGCCGAGGTCATCATCGGCAAGCAGCGTTCCGGCCCGACCGGCTCGCTCAAGCTCAAGTTCTTCGGCGAGTACACTCGCTTCGACAACCTCAGCTACGACGTGACCGGCGCGTTCGAGTAAGCGCGGCGCGGCCGTACCCTGGCGCAAGGCCGGGGCTCGTGCGTGGGAGCTGGGCCGGGCGGGCCGGCATGCGCAGCGGCGGCCGGCCCATTCATTCATCGCAGCGGCCGGGGCCGCAGCCTCGGGGCGGCCGTCTGTCGCCCCCCCCCCACTGACCATCGCACCCGTTCCATGTATCGCCACGATCGCCGTGCGATGACGAACGCTCACACCTGTGTCGGTAGCGATGCCTGGCCGCGCCTGGCGATGTCTTGCGTTGTTTCGGCCGCTGCAATTGCTGTCGCGATCGGAAAATATCGAGCGCTCGTAGCCAATGGTTTGCCGTGACGAGCCGATAGCGCAGCGCATGGGTTCAGCGCACCATCGCCTGCACACGCGGTGCCGCGCGATCCCGCATTCATCGCCTGAATGGATTGCGCACGGGCGCGAATGAATGCGCAACGCTCGTTCTGCATACGCTGGCGTTTCGTCAGTCGATTGGAAATCACTCCAATCCCCGGGCAAAACGCCGGTTTCGCGCAGCGCCGATGCAGGCGTGGCGATCTTCGCTGTTGCGATGCGAAACAGTCCGATCCGCGATGTGATCGCGCTGCGCCTGGCGCATGAACCGCACATGACGATGCCGATATTAGTTGATCGATGCCTCTGTTCGGCAACTTGCGTCGTCGCTGCGTAAACAATTCTCAACATCGCGCTATATGGTGGCGGCCTGGACCGACTCCAGACTTTGTTGCGCTTCAACGTCGCCGCAGGGCGTCGCATTGCCCGCGGCATAGCGAACAAGCGCGTTCGTACTTCGCACCGACTCGCGGCGCTGGCGCCGCGGGGACGACCGAGGATGCCCGCATGCGCAAGGCGACCGATCCGTCCGCTGCATCCATCGCGAGCGCCGCACCCGCGGCGCTCGCGGCCGATGCGACGGCGCTCGCATCCGCTTCCGTGCCGCTGCGTGCTCGGTCGAGCTTCGCGCTGTTGTGGCTGAGCGAAACCGCGTTCGACCTGGGCACGACCTTGGTCAGCTTCGCGGTCGGGGTGTGGATCTTTTCCCAGACCGGATCGGCCCAGGACTACGCGTGGTCGGTGCTGGCCGCAGCCTTGGCGACGATGGCCGCCACGCCCTTCGCCGGCGCCATCGCCGACCGCCGCGACCGGCGCTGGCGCGTGCTGGCCTGCGACCTGACCGCCATCGCCGGCACCTTGACGATCGTGCTGGCCTTGGCCGCGGGCGGACTGGGCGTGCTCGCGCTTTATCTCTACGCCGCCTTGGCCTCGGCCGCCGGCGCGCTGCGCAGGCCCGCGATCCGGGTGGCGGTGAGCCGGTTCGTGCCCAAGGACCGTTTCGCCCAGGCCGGCGGATTGACCGGCATCTCGCGCGCTTTGGTGCAGGTCGGCGCGCCGGCGATGGCCGGTGCGTTGATGGCACGGCTCGGGTTGCAGGGCGTGATGGCGCTGCAGTTGTGCCTGCTGCTGGCCGGTGCTTGCCTGGTGTTCGCGGCGCTGGGACGGGTCGAGGCGCCGGTGCGCGTCGGGGCTGCGGCAGCGTCTCCGGCCGCTCCGGGCGCCCTTTCCGGGTCCGCAGGCGGCGGGCGCTTGTCCGGCGCCTGGGCTTATCTGCGCGAACAACCCTTGATGCGCGCCTTGTTGCTCTACGGCGCGCTGGTGCAATGCTTGTTGGTGCTGGCCACGGCCTTGTTGACGCCGATGGTGCTGTCCACCCACGACAGCGGCACGCTCGGGCTGGTGATGTCGGTCGGCATCGTCGGCGGCTTGCTGGGATCGATCCTGGTCGCCACTGCCTGGATCCGTCGTGGCCTGATGGCCTGGGTGTTGGCCTGCGACCTGTTGCAATGCGCGGCGGTGCTGGCCGCCGGCGTGGTCACCTCGCCGCTGGGCTGGTGCGCCGCGGCCTTCGTCTGCCTGTTCTGCGGCAGCACCTCGGTGGCCTGTTCGCATGCGCTGTGGATGCGCAAGGCGCCGCGCGAGCGGCAGGGCAGCGTGTTCGCCTTGATCGCCGCCTGCAACACCCTGGCGATGTGCGTGGTGCTGTTGGCCGGCAGTGCCCTGGCCGATGCGGTGCTGGAGCCGGCGCTGCGCGAGGGCGGGGCGCTCAGCGCTTCGATCGGTGCGTGGTTCGGCGTCGGCCCAGGGCGCGGCATCGGCCTGCTGTTCTTCCTCAGCGGCGCGATCGGCCTGGTGTTGACCGGCTTCGCCCTGGCGTGGCCGCGACTGCGCCGGCTCGAAACGCTGGTGCCCGACGGGGTCGATCCGTGAGCCGCCGCACCGCGCGTCTGTTCCTGCGCCGCGCCGTTCTGCGCAGCGTCGCCCCGGCCCCGGGCGCCCCGGATGGCAGCACTTCGCCAGGCCGCGCCAGGCCCTCCTGCGATGCGCGCCGCGCCCGCGTCCGCCTGAATCCCTTTCCTTCCTTCCTGGCCCTGTCCGCCCCATGAGCCTCCACGACCTTCACCCCTTGAGCTCCCCGCAACAGGCTGTCTGGTTGGACCAAGCGCTCGCGCCGGACCTGCCTTGCTACAACATCGGCACCGTGGTGCGCGTGGACGGATGCCTGGACCGCACGCGCTTGCGCGCTGCGCTGGAGGAGGTGGTGGCCACGCACGAATCGCTGCGGATCGTGCTGGAGCGGCACCAGGGCCAGGCGATGCAGCGCTTCGCCGATCGCATCGAGTTGCCCTGGCACGAACTCGATCTCGGCGACGCCGGGCAAGGCGATGAAGACGCCTGGCGTTACTTGCGCCAAGCGTTCCTGCAACCCTTCGCCTTGCATGGCCAGCCGCTGTGGCGCATGCACTGGGTCCAGTCGGGGCCCGAGCGCGCCTATTGGCTGCTGAGTTTCCATCACCTGGTCGCCGATGGCCTGTCGGTGTCGTTGGTGGGCCAAGCCTTGGCGCAAGCTTACCGGCGGCTCGGCGGCGCCGGTGCCGGCGAGGCAGGCGAAGCGAGCTCGGACAGCGACGCTGGCGCGGGCTATCGCGACTTCCTGGCCCGCGACGCGGACTACCTGGCTTCTCCGCGCTACGCCAAGGACCGCGATTACTGGCTGCAGCGCCACGCGCGCTTGCCCGAGCCCTTGTTCGAGCAGCGCGGCGGCCTCCGCGGCCGCGCCGACCGCGCCTTCGGGCAGTGCGTTTGGCGCCTGCCGCGGGCCGATTACGCGCGCCTGGCAGAGGTCGCGGCCAAGCTGGGCGGTTCGCCGGCGCATGTCCTGGCGGCGGTGCTGGCGATCCATTTCGCTCGCCTGTCGGGGCGCGAGGACGAGGTCGTGATCGGCATGCCGGTGCACAACCGCACCGGCGCCCAGCAGCGCCGCACCGTGGGCATGTTCTCCTCGGCGATCCCGGCGGGGGTGGCGGTCCGGGAAGGGGCGCGCTTTGCCGAGGTGGTGCAGGAGCTGGCCGCCGAGCTCAAGCGCGGCTATCGCCACCAGCGCTATCCGCTGGCCGACCTGCACCGCGAACTGCTGCGCGGCGCGGGCGACCGGCGCGGCCTGTTCGAGCTGTCGCTGTCGATGGAAGGCTTCCCCGGCGACCTGGATTTCGAGCCCGGTGTGCGCACCTCGGTGTTCCCGCTGCACAACGGCTTCGAGCGCCAGCCGCTGGCAGTGTATGTGCGCGACTACGAGCGCGAGCAACCGCTGCACATCGAGTTCAACTACGATCCCGATGTGTTCGATGCCGAGCAGATGCAGGCGCACCTGCGCCGGATCGAGCGCATGACCCTGGCCGCGATCGCCGCGCCGGACACACCGGTGGAAGAGCTGCCGCTGCTCGATCCGGCCGAGCGCGAGCGCATCCTGGAAGGCTTCAACCGGCCGCGCCTGGACACCGGCGAGCCGCCGCCGATCCATCGTTGGTTCGAGCGCCAGGTTGCGCGCGATCCGGATGCGGTGGCGCTGGTGTTCGAGCACGAAAGCCTGTCCTACGGCGAGCTCAACCGCCGCGCCAACCGTCTGGCCCACCATCTGCGCAGCCTGGGGGTCGGCCCGGAAGCGCGGGTCGCCATCGGCCTGGAGCGGGGCCCCCAGTGGGTGGTGGCGATCCTGGCCACGCTCAAGGCCGGCGGCGCCTACGTGCCGCTGGACCCGGTCTATCCGGACGAACGCCTGGCCTACATGCTGGCCGACAGCGAGCCGATGGCGCTGCTGGCCGACCGCGCGCTGCTGGATCGCCTGAGCGTACCGCCGCAGTGCCACTGCCTGCGCCTGGACCTGCCCGAGGCCACGCAACCCTGGGCCCAAGGCGGCGCGGACGATCCCGTCGTGCCGGGCCTGGATCCGCACACCCTGGCCTATGTGATCTATACCTCCGGCTCCACCGGCGCGCCCAAGGGCGTGATGGTCGAGCACGGCAACCTCGGTCGCCTGTTCGCCGCCACCGCGCACTGGTTCGAGTTCGGCGCCGACGACGTGTGGACGCTGTTCCACTCCTTTGCCTTCGATTTCTCGGTGTGGGAACTGTGGGGCGCGCTGGCGCACGGCGGCCGCCTGGTGCTGGTGCCGCAGGCGGTCAGCCGCGCTCCGGCCGAGTTCCACCGTCTGGTCTGCGAGCAGGGCGTGACCGTGCTCAACCAGACGCCCAGCGCCTTCGGCCAGTTCATCGCCGCCGCCCAGGCCAGCGCGCAGGCGCATGCCCTGCGCTGGGTGATCTTCGGCGGCGAGGCGCTGGAACTGGCGTCGCTGCGCCCGTGGTATGCGCAGGCGGGCAATCGCGCTGCGCGCCTGGTCAATATGTACGGCATCACCGAAACCACGGTGCATGTCACCTATTGCCCGCTGCGGCCGGAGGACGCCGAGCGCAGCGGCGCCAGCCCCATCGGCGAGCGCATCGGCGATTTGAGCCTGTACGTGCTGGACGCGCGCCGGCAACCGGTGCCGGTGGGCATGGTCGGCGAACTGTACGTCGGCGGCGCTGGCGTGGCGCGCGGCTATCTGCGCCGGCCGGAACTGGATGCGCAGCGGTTCCTGGCCGACCCCTTCGATGCCGCGCCGGGCGCGCGCATGTACCGCACCGGCGACCTCGGCCGTTGGCGCGCCGATGGCACCTTGGAATACCTCGGGCGCAACGACCAGCAGGTCAAGATCCGCGGCTTCCGCATCGAACTGGGCGAGATCCAGGCGCAGTTGCAGCGCATCGAAGGCGTGCGCGAGGCGGCGGTGGTCGCGCGCGAGGACGCTCCGGGCGACCGGCGGCTGGTGGCCTATCTGGTCGCTGCAGGCGATCAAAGCGAGGCCGCGCTGGATCCGGCGGCGCTGCGCGCGCACCTGGAGGCTTGCCTGCCCGAACACATGGTGCCGGCTGCCTACGTGCGCCTGCCGGCCTTGCCGCTGACCGCCAACGGCAAGCTCGACCGCCGCGCCTTGCCGGCGCCGGACGAAGCGGCGTATCGCCGGCGCGACTATGCGCCGCCCCAGGGGCCGGTCGAGCTGGCCCTGGCGCAGGCCTGGTCGGCGCTGCTCGGCGTCGACCGCGTGGGCCGGCACGATCATTTCTTCGAGTTGGGCGGGCATTCGCTCCTGGCCGTGCAGTTGGTCGAGCGCCTGCAGCGCGACGGTCTGGCGCTGCAAATCCGCGATCTGTTTGCCGCGCCGAGCCTGGCCGCGCTGGCCGAACGCATCGCTCCGGACCACGGCCCGGCCCGGACGCACGCAGCCGGGCAGGGCGGCAGCGTCGTGCCGGCCAATGCCATTGTGCCCGGCTGCCAGGCGATCACGCCGCAGATGTTGCCGCTGCTGCGGCTGGACCAAGCGCAGATCGACGCCATCGCTGCGCAGGTCCCCGGCGGCATGGCCAATATCCAGGACATCTACCCGCTGGCGCCGTTGCAGGAAGGCATCTTGTTCCATCACCTGCTGCCCGATCGCGGCGATGCCTATGTGCTGCCGGCGCTGCTGCGTTTCGACGACCGCAACCGGCTCGACCGCTTCCTGGCGGCGCTGGGCCAGGTGGTGGCGCGGCACGATGTGCTGCGCACCGCGGTGCAGTGGGAAGGGCTGGACGAGCCGGTGCAAGTGGTGTGGCGGCACGCCGAGCCGCAGTTGCAGGAGCACCGCTTCGACCCTGCGCAGGGGCCGGTGCAGGCGCAGCTGTCGGCCCTGGCCGATCCGCGCCGCGTCCGCCTGGACCTGCGCCGCGCGCCGATGCTGCAAGCCCATGCCGCCTTCGATCCCGACAGCGGCCATTGGTGGCTGCAACTGCTGCATCACCACTTGACTCTGGACCATGCCACCACCGAGCAGGTGCTGGAAGAAGTGCGCTGCTTGCTGGAAGGGCGCGATCGCGAACTGGCGCCGCCAGTGCCGTTTCGCGAGTTCGTCGCCCGCGCCCGCATCGAAGCCGAGCAAGGCGGCCACGAGGCGTATTTCCGCGAACAGTTGGGCGGCATGGAGGCGCCGACCGCGCCGTTCGGCCTGCTCGATGTGCAGGGCGACGGTTCGCAGGTCAGGCAGGCGCGGCGCAGTCTGCCCGCGGCGCTGGCCGCGCGTCTGCGCGCCCAGGCGCGCGCGCACGGCGTCGGGCCGGCCAGCCTGTTCCACTTGGCCTGGGCGCGGCTGCTGGCCCAGTGCAGCGGCCGCGAGGACGTGGTGTTCGGCACCGTCCTGCTCGGGCGCATGCAGGGCGGAGCCGGCGTGGGCCGGGCCATGGGCATGTTCATCAACACCTTGCCGCTGCGCCTGGACTTGGCCGGCCGCGACATCGCCCAGGCCTTGCGCGAGACCCACGCCGCACTCAGCGAACTGCTGCGCCACGAACAGGCGCCGCTGACCCTGGCCCAGCGCTGCAGCGGCCTGCCCGCTGGCGCACCGGTGTTCTCGGCCCTGCTCAATTACCGCCACAGCCGTCCGGACGCACTGGGCGAACTGCAATTGGCCGAAGGCATCCACTATCTCGGTGGACGCGACCTGACCAATTATCCCTTCGCGCTGTACGTGGATGACCTGGGCGGCGATTTCGTCCTCACCGCGGAAATCGACGGCGCGATCCAGGCCGAGCGCATCGCCGGCTTCATGCAGCAGGCACTGCAAGGGCTGGCCGATGCCCTGGAACAGGCGCCGCAGACGCCGGTGTCGGAATGGGACGTGCTGCCCGCGCAGGAGCGCCGCCTCGTCCTGTTCG
>CBIFVU010000202.1:0-7387 GCA_966185905.1 uncultured Lysobacter sp. | reverse complement strand
GACCGCTTCGTGCTGTCCAACGGCCACGGCTCGATGCTGCAGTACGCCCTGCTGCACCTGGCCGGCTACGACCTGTCGCTGGACGAGCTCAAGCGCTTCCGCCAGCTGCACTCCAAGACCCCGGGCCATCCGGAGAACTTCGAGACTCCCGGCGTGGAGACCACCACCGGGCCGCTCGGCCAGGGGTTCGCCAACGCCGTGGGCATGGCCCTGGCGGAGAAGCTGCTGGCCCAGCGCTACAACCGCGAAGGCCACGCCATCGTCGATCACCGCACCTGGGTGTTCATGGGCGATGGCTGCCTGATGGAAGGCATCTCGCACGAGGCCGCCTCGCTGGCCGGCACCTGGGGCCTGGGCAAGCTGGTCGCGTTCTGGGACGACAACAAGATCTCCATCGACGGCAACACCGACGGCTGGTTCACCGACGATACGCCCAAGCGCTTCGAGGCTTACGGCTGGCGCGTGATCCGCAACGTCAACGGCCACGACGCGGTCGAGATCAAGACCGCGATCGACACCGCGCTCAAGCACGGCGACAAGCCGACCCTGATCTGCTGCCGCACCACCATCGGCTTCGGTTCGCCGGGCAAGGCCGGCAAGGAGTCCTCGCACGGCGCGCCGCTGGGCAAGGACGAGATCGCCGCCACCCGCGCTGCGCTGGAATGGCCGCACGCCGAGTTCGAGATCCCGCAGGCGATCTACGACGGCTGGCGCGCGCGCGATCTGGCCGGCGCGCAGGCGCAATGGCAGCAGGCGATGGACGCCTACGCCGCGCAGTTCCCGGCCGAAGCCGCCGAGCTGCAGCGCCGCGTCCGTGGCGAATTGCCGCAGGGCTTCTCCGCCCAGGCCGACGCCTACCTCGCCAAGCTCCAGGCCGAAGGCCCGACCATCGCCTCGCGCAAGGCTTCGCAGATGGCGATCGAGACCTTCGCGCCGCTGCTGCCGGAGCTGATCGGCGGCTCGGCCGACCTGGCCCATTCCAACCTGACCCTGTGGAAGGCCAGCAAGTCGGTGGCCAGCAGCGATCCCAACGCCAACTACGTGTACTACGGCGTGCGCGAGTTCGCGATGACCGCGATCAGCAACGGCCTGCAATTGCACGGTGGCTTCATTCCTTTCGACGCCACATTCCTGGTGTTCAGCGACTACGCCCGCAACGCGGTGCGCATGAGCGCGCTGATGGGCGCGCATGCGATCCACGTCTACACCCACGACTCCATCGGCCTGGGCGAGGACGGCCCGACCCACCAGCCGATCGAACACCTGGCCAGCCTGCGCTACATCCCGGGCAACGATGTCTGGCGCCCCTGCGACGCGGTCGAGTCGGCCGCGGCCTGGAAGGCGGCGATCGAGCGCCTGGACGGCCCGAGCTGCCTGGTGTTCTCGCGCCAGAACCTGGCCCATCAGCCGCGCAGCGCCGAACAAGTGGCGCAGATCGCGCGCGGCGGCTACGTGCTGCGCGACAGCGAGGGCGCCCCGGACGCGATCCTGATCGCCACCGGTTCGGAAGTCGGCCTGGCCGTGCAGGCCGCCGACGCGCTGGCCGCCGACGGCGTCAAGGTGCGGGTGGTGTCGATGCCCTGCACCGATGTGTTCGACCGCCAGCCGCAGGACTATCGCGACTCGGTGCTGCCCAAGGCGGTGCGCAAGCGGGTGGCCATCGAGGCCGGCGTGACCGGCTTCTGGGGCCAGTACGTGGGCCTGGACGGCGCGGTGATCGGCATCGACAGCTTCGGCGCGTCGGCGCCGGCGGAGGCGCTGTTCCCGTACTTCGGCTTCACCGTCGAGCGGGTGGTGGCTGCGGTCAAGCGCCTGGCCTGAGCCCCTCGCTAGCCCCTCTCTCCGGCCCTCGCAGGCGCGGCGCAAGCCGCGTCCGCCGGCCGTGTGGGCCGCCCGCTGCGGCGCGGCCCACTGTCGCCGAGCGCGCCCCGCCCGACCGGCGGGGTTCGCTGCGATCCGGCGCTGGCAGTCCTGGGATGGAGCGCCCGCCGGCGTGGGCCCGGCGGCTTTGCCCTGGCGCGGTGGCCCGTGCTTGGTCCGCCGGGCATCGGCCAGGGTCCGGGCTCCGTCGCGCCAGCGCCGGGGCCGCTCCCGTGTCGGCGCCAAGGCATGATGTCTCCCTCTCCCAGGCCCTGCGTTCGATGACTCCCCAGGTTTCCGCCGCCGCTGCCGCCGACCCGCATCGCCTGCCGCAACTGGACGCGTTGCGCGGGCTGGCCGCGCTGTACGTGGTGCTGTACCACGTCATGGCCATGCCGCAACCGACCTTGGCCGTGCCCGAGGCGATCGCGCCGCTGGTGGGCATGGGCGGCACCGGCGTGGTCTTGTTCTTCGTGATGAGCGCGTTCTCGTTGTGCCTGACCTGGCCGCGCCACGCCGCCACCGGGCTGGGCTTGCGCAGCTTCTACCTCAGCCGCCTGTTCCGGATCGCGCCGCTGCTGCTGGCCCTGCTGGCGCTGATGCTGGCGCGCGACCTGCCGCGCGCGCAGCCGCGCTACGGCGGCGAGGAAATCGCCTGGAACCTCTCGATGCTGTTCGGCCTGTCGCGGCACTGGCAGGCCGGCATCGTCATGGGCAGTTGGACGATCGGCGTGGAAATGCTGTTCTACGCCTTCTTCCCGCTGATCGCCCTGTACCTGCGCCATCTCGGCGCGCAACTGGCGCTGTTGGCCGGGAGCTATCTGCTGTGGTTGTGGGCGAGCGCGGCCCTGCCCGAGGACTGGCGCCATTTCGCCGGGCCGATGGGCTTGCTGACCCACTTGCCGCTGTTCGTGCTGGGCTGCGTGTTGTTCCAGGCGTGGCCGCGCCTGCGCGCGCTGCGTTGGCGGCGCGCGCTGGGCCACGGCCTGACCGGGCTGGGCCTGGCGCTGCTGTGGGCGACGTTCTACCGGGCGCTGCCGGCATGGCCGGGCTTGCCCAATGCCTGGTACCTGTCCGGCCTCGGCTACGGCTCGATGCTGATGGGGCTGTTGCTGGCGACCCATCCGGCGTTGGTCAACCGCGCCACTTGTTTCCTGGGCACGATCAGCTACTCGCTGTACCTGGTGCACCCCTTCGTGGTGTCGCGGTTGTACGGCGCGTTCGCCCGCTGCTACGCGCACTTGCCCGAGGCGCTGGCCTACCTGGCCTGCGCGGCGCTGTCGCTGGCGCTGGCGGTGCCGGCGGCGTGGCTGACGTATCGCTGCATCGAAAAGCCCGGCATCCGCCTCGGGCATCGGCTGTTCGCGCGCCTGCGCGCGCGCCGGGCCGGGCCGGCCGACGCGCAGGCGCAGGCTTCGTCCTGAGCGGCCGCCGGCGGCCCGGCGGCGGCCTCAGCCCGCGGTGCGGCGCAACGCCAGCGCCAGCAATCGCGATTGCAGCCAGGCGCCCGCGCCCGCGGCGCGGTCGAGTTGCATGCGCTGCAACGCTTGCTGGTCGCCGCTGCGTCCGCCGGCCACGGCGCGCAGCACCGTGGCCAGCGTACCGGCGCGGGTGGCGGTGGCGGCCTGGAGCCAGGCCAGGGCCTTGACCAGTCGCTGCTCGACGTCGGTGAAGTCGCTGCCCAGCGGATAGTCCGGCAGCAGGCCGTCGCGGCGCAGCGGCGCCAGTCGCTCGCGCAGGTCTTCCGGGGTGTTGCGCGGCCCGGCGCGGTCGGGCGCCTGCGTTGCCGGAGGCGGCGGGCCGAGCTTGCCGGCGCGCCGCGCGGTTTCGCGCAGGCCGGGCGCGAAGCGCGCATCGGCGATCGCGCACATGGCCTGGATGCAGTCCTCGTCGGCCTTGCCGCGCAGATCGGCGATGCCGTACTCGGTCACGTAGACATCGCGCAGATGGCGCGGAATGGTGGCCTGGGCGTAGTTCCAGACCACGTTGGAGCCGGCGCGCCCGGCGCGCTCGCGGGTGGCGCGGAACATCAACACCGAGCGCGCGTCGGGCAGGGCGTGGGCCATGGCGACGAAGTTGTATTGGCCGCCGACCCCGGAAACCACGCGCCCGTCGTCGAGCGTGTCGGAGACCGCCGCGCCGAGCGCGGTGGCCATCATGCAGCTGTTGAAGAAGCGCGCGTCGCGACGTTGCAGGCGTTCGAGGGTCTCGTTGCCGCCGTAGAGCTCGTTGACCTCGCTGATCCGGCGCATGCCAATGCCGCGGCGTTGGGCATCGGTCAATCCGCGCAGCCAGGCGTAGAAATCCTCCGAGCCCAGGTAGAAGCCGCCTTGCAGATATTCGCCTTCGCGCTCCAGGCGGGCCAAGTCCTCGGCGCTGGCGCGGCGTTCGTGCAGGCGCCGCATCAGCGGCTCGTCGTCGAGCACCTTGCGCTTGATCACCCCGACTTCGACCAGGCGGCGGAAGCCCTCGTTGATCATCTCGCTGCAGCCAAAAAGCCCAACCTGAAATGACCCAAGCGGCGCAACCGGCGCCATCGCGTTACGGTTTCCGTTGAGGTCACCCCGCAAAGAAGCCCCGCTCCCAGCCCGCGCATCCTCACCCCCCGCGCTACGGCCTCCACCGAGGTCACCCTGCAAAGAAGCCCCGCTTCCAGCCCGCGCATCCTCATCCCCCGCGTTACGGCCTCCGCCGGACCCGCCGAGCGTGTCTGCGTCCGCACGCCGGTGCCCCAGCGCCTCCAATACCCGCAGATACGCCGCGTTGTCGGTATGCCGCAGGGCCAGGGCATGGCACAGCGCGTCGGCCAGCGTGCCGATGCCGATCTGCAGGGTGCCGCCGTCGCGCACCAGCGTGCTGGCGTGGAAGCCGATGGCGTAGTCGGCGTCGCTGACCGGTTGCCGCGGCAGCCCGAACAGCTTGGGATACGGCCCCGGCGGCGTCACCACCGCATCGAAGAACCCCGCGTCCACCGCCGCGCTGCCGTCCAGCCAGGGCAGCTCCGGGTCCACTTCGGCGATCAGCAGCGGCCGCGGCAGGCCGCGCGCCTGGATCGCGTCGATGGCGTCGAAGGTCAGGTCGGTGTTGCACGACAGCGACAGCCGGCCGCCGCCGGACGGGTCCGGCGCGACTTTCTGCACCACGGCGTTGACCCCGCGGTCGGCCAGCGCGCGTGCGACATGGGTGTAGTTGAGGCTGGCGTAGCGCCGCTGCGTGGCCGGGGCGTTGAGCAGGGCCCCGGACTGCAGGTAGAACTCCTCCACCTCGATGTGCGCCGGCAGCGCATTGCGCTTGAGCGCCTGCACATAGCGCAGGCGCGGATAGTCCGCGCCGAAGTGGCGCTGCAGGAACGGCCCGAGGAAGCGCGCCTGGAGGCCCTTGCCGGCGCTGGGCGGGTCCAGCGACAGCGCGGTATACAGATGCAGTGCACGCCCGGGCTCGCGCTCGGCCCGCTCATAGAGGGCGTTGAGCAGGCGATGCGGCTTGCCCAGGCCCAGCGGGGCGCCCAGGCGCAAGGGGCCGCGGATGCGGTCGTAAAGGAAATCGACGGCCTCGTCGAGGGCGTGGAAACGGTGCGGCTGGCTCATGGCGCGAGTATGGCACCGGCCCGGTCAAGGCCGGGCGCGCGCCGCCGCCGGCGGTCGGGGCTCAGTCCAGCCGATGGACTTCCTCGGCGATCCGGCGCACTTCCTCCGGGTAGTGGCTGACATAGACCATCGGCAGCGCAGTCTCCTCGCGCACCCGCTGCAGATAGGGCAGCAGCTCGTCGCGGCGGTCCATGTCGAGCATCGACAGCGGCTCGTCCAGCAGCAGGATGCGCGGCTGCGACAGCAGCGCGCGGCCCAGGGCGATGCGCTGGGTCTCGCCGCCGGACAGGCCGGCGGTGCCGCGGGCGAGCAAATGACCGATGCCGAGCAGCTCGACGATCGCCGCCGGCTCGAAGCGCGGCTCGCGCCGGGCCGCGCCGCGCAGGCCATAGAGCAGGTTGGCGCGCACGTCCAGGTGCGGGAACAGGCGGCCGTCCTGGAACACATAGCCGATGCGGCGGCGGTGCGGCGGCAGGTCGATGCCGGCGGCGCGATCGAACAGGCAGTGCCCGCCGATCTCGATGCGTCCCTCGCTGGGCCGCAGCAGGCCGGCGATGGCGTGCAGCAAGGTGGTCTTGCCCGCGCCGGAGGGGCCGACCACGGCTACCACCCGGCGTTGGCTGGCGATGGCGAAGCGGCGCTGGAAGCCGCCTCGGCGCACCGCAATGTCGATGCGGAAGCCGCTGGCGCCGTCAGCGCCGTCGGCAGCGCCGTCCGCGATGCCGGCAGGTCCCGGCGGCAGGACCGCGCTCATCGCCGCGCTCCGTCGCGCTGGCGCTGGACCAGCCATTCCGACACCAACAGCGCCGCGAACGACAGTGCCGCCGCGACCAACGCCAGGCGCAACACCCCGGCCTCGCCGCCGGGCGACTGCATCAGCCCCCAGATCGCCGCCGACAGGGTCTGGGTCTGGCCGGGAATATTGGAGACGAAGGTGATGGTGGCGCCGAACTCGCCCAGCGCCTTGGCGAAGCACAGCACCGCGCCGGCGGCCAGCCCCGGCCAGGCCAGCGGCAGGGTCACGCCGAAGAACACCCGCCAGCGGTTGGCGCCGAGGGTGGCGGCGGCCTGCTCCAGGCGCGGATCCACCGATTCGATCGACAACCGGATCGCCCGCACCATCAGCGGGAAGCCCATGATCGCGCTGGCCAGCGCCGCGCCGGTCCACTGGAAGGCGAAGCTCAAGCCGGTGGCCGCCTGCAGCCAACGCCCGATCGCGCCCTGTTGGCCGAAGGCCAGCAGCAGCACGTAGCCAGTGACCACCGGCGGCAGCACCAGCGGCAGGTACAGCACGGTGTCCAGCAGCAGCTTGCCGGGGAAGCGCCGGCGCGCCAGCAGCCAACCCAGGGCCACGCCGAAGGGCAGGCTGCACAGGGTCGCGGCCAGCGCGACCCGCAGGCTGAGCGCGATCGCGGTCAGTTCGGCCGGGGTGAATTGCGGCACGGCGCGCGCTCAGTCCAGCGGCGCGAAGCCGTGGCGGCGGAAGATCGCCTGCGCGGGCGAGCTGCCCAGCCAGCGCACGAACGCGGCCGTTTGCGGCCCGCCGCGGCGCGTGCGCGCCACCGGGTAGACGATGGGCGGGTGGCTGTCGGCCGGGAAGGCGGCCAGCACCCGCACCTTGGGCTCGGCTCGGGCGTCGCTGGCGTAGACCACGCCCAGCGGCGCCTCGCCGCGCGCCACCAGCATCAGCGCGGCGCGCACGTTCTCAGCCTCGGCCACCCGCGGTTGCAGCGCTTCCCACATGCCCAGCGAGCCCAGGGCGGCGCGCGCGTACTTGCCGGCCGGGACGCTGGCGGTCAGGGCCAGGGCCAGGCGGCCGCGTTGGCCCAGCAACGGGCGCAGGTCGGCGCCGCGGCGCAGCGCCAACGGCCGCGCCTGCGAGCCGGCCGGCGCGACCAGCACCAGCGTATTGCCCAGCAGGTTGCGCCGGCTGCCTGGGT
>CBIFVU010000201.1:0-7454 GCA_966185905.1 uncultured Lysobacter sp. | reverse complement strand
CGCTGCCGCGCTCGGCGGCCGGGGTCAGGATCACCTTGGCGCCGTAGGCGCGCATGAGCTTCCGTCTTTCGATGGAGAACGTCTCGGTCATCACCGCAACGAACGGATAGCCGCGCGCGGCGGCGACCATCGCCAGGGCGATGCCGGTGTTGCCCGAGGTCGCCTCGACGATGGTCTGGCCGGGCTTGAGCAGCCCGCGTTGTTCGGCGTCGAGCACGATCGCCAAGGCCAGGCGGTCCTTGACCGAGCCGCCGGGATTGAAGGCTTCGACCTTGGCGTAGAGGCTGACGTGCGCCGGCGCGATGCGGTGCAGGCGCACCACCGGGGTGCGGCCGATGGTGTCGAGGATGCTCTCGTAGATCATGGCGGGGCTCCAGGCGGGGACCGGGCCAGTATGGACCCGCTGCCGGTCCGCATCGTGGCAGGCGCTGCGCGTCTGTCGGGCGGGGCGGCAGGGCTGGTCGGGCGGCTCGGAGCGGGCGACCGGAGGCGCGAGCGGCGGCCGTGCGGCGCTGCGCCGGCGCGGACACGCGGCCGGCACGACTTTGCGTATACGGTGGTCAACCAATGGCCCACGCGTGCGTTCATGGCCGACCGCTAGAATCGCGCCGCTTTGCCGTCGCGCGGTCGGCCACCTCCGCGCGGACCGGCATTCCGGCCCGCCTTCACGCCCGCCGGACCCGCGCTCCAGCCCTTACGGGTCCCTGTTCAGAGAACCGCATGCGACCACGTTCCGGATTCCGCTCCTGCTGCATCACCGCCCTCGTCCTGGTCCTGGCCGCCTGCGGCGGCAAGGGCGGCCCGGGCCAGGCGGGCCCCGGCGGTGGCGCGGGCGGCCAGGGCGACCGGCCGATCCCGGTCACCGCCGAGCGAGTGCAACTGCGGCCGTGGAACGACAGCGTGCGCGCGCTGGGCAATGTGAAGGCGCGCGAGTCGATCACCGTCACCGCCAAGGTCAGCGAGATCGTGCAGGCGGTGCATTTCGACAGCGGCGATCACGTCGCCCGCGGCCAGTCGCTGATCACGCTCAGCGGCAAGGCCCAGCAGGCCGCGCTGGCCCAGGCCGAGGCCACCGCCAAGGAAGCCGAGCAGCTCTACCAGCGTCAACTCGAACTGGCTTCGCAGCAGTTGATCGCGCGCTCGGCGCTGGACACCCAGCGCGCCACCCGCGACGCCACCCGCGCCCGGGTGGCGCAGATGAAGGCCGACATCGGCGACCGCGAAGTGCGCGCGCCGTTCGCCGGCGTGCTCGGCATCCGCCAGGTCAGCCCCGGTTCGTTGGTCACCCCGGGCACGGCCATCGCCACGCTCGACGACACCGAGCGGGTCTACATCGACTTCCCGGTGCCGGAGACGCAACTGGCCGCGCTCGGCGTCGGCCAGCGCGTGACCGGCACCAGCGCGGCCTATGCCGGCAAGGAATTCGTCGGCCAGGTCAGCACCATCGACGCGCGGGTCGATCCGGCCACGCGCGCGATCACCGTGCGCGCGGACTTCCCCAACCCCGGCCATTTGTTGCGCCCCGGCATGCTGGTGCAAGTGACCATGCTGCAGCCCGAGCGGCAGGCGCTGCTGGTGCCGGAGATCGCGGTGGTGCAGGTGGGCAGCGATTCGTATGTGTTCCGGATCAAGGCCGACGCGACGGTCGAGCGCGCCGATGTGCGGGTGGGCGCGCGCCGCGAAGGCGTGGCCGAGATCGTGGAGGGGCTGGCGCCGGGCGAGCGCGTGGTGGTGGACGGCACCGGCAAGCTGCGTTCGGGCGCGAAGGTCGCGGCCCGCGAAGCCGCGGCCCCGACGGCGGCGCCGCAACAGACTGCGCCCGGGCAGGCGGCTCCAGAACAGTCCGCCCCGCAGCAGCCGGCCCCGCAGCAGCCGGCCTCGCAAGGCAGCGCCCCGCAAGGCAGCGCCCCCGCTGAAGCGGCGCCGAAGCCGAGCGCGCCCGCGGCCCAGGGCGCGCAGGGCGCCCCCGCCGGCCAGGGCACGGCCCATGGCTGAGTCGCTGCGCATGCTGAAGTGGTTGCGCGCCCTGGTCCCGGTGCGTCCGCGCCCCGCCGCCGCGCCCGCGCGAGGCGATGACGCCGGCGCGGCGGACAAGCCGGCCAGCGCGCCGGTCTACATCGCGCCCAAGCGCCGCGACGGCCGGAGCGAGCGCCGATGATGCTCTCCGACGTTTCCATCCGCAGGCCGGTGTTCGCCACGGTGATGAGCCTGCTGCTGATCACCCTGGGCGTGATGGCCTTCTCGCGCCTGACCCTGCGCGAACTGCCGGCGATCGACCCGCCGGTGGTCTCGGTCGATGTGACCTATCCCGGCGCCTCGGCGGCGGTGGTGGAGACCCGCATCACCCAGGTGCTGGAAGACGCGCTGGCCGGCATCGAGGGCATCGAGAGCATCGAGTCGCGCAGCGTCAACGGCCGCGCCTCGATCAGCATCGAGTTCACCCTGGCGCGCGAGATCGAAGCGGCCGCCAACGACGTGCGCGACGCGGTCAGCCGGGTGGTGGACCGCATGCCCGACGAGGCCGATCCGCCGGAGATCGAGAAGGTCGAGAGCGACGCCGACCCGATCCTGTGGCTGAACATGAGCTCGCGGCAGATGGACACGCTGCAGCTGTCCGACTACGCCGAGCGCTACGTGGTCGACCGCCTGTCCTCGGTGGACGGCGTGGCCCAGGTGCGCATCGGCGGCCAGCAGCGCTATGCCATGCGCATCTGGCTGGACCAGGATGCGCTGGCCGCGCGCGCGATCACCGTCAACGAGGTGGAGACCGCGCTGCGCAACGAGAACGTGGAGTTGCCGGCCGGCCGGATCGAATCGGAGGCGCGCGACTTCACCCTGCGCGTGGCGCGCAGCTACCAGAAGCCCGAGGACTTCGCCCAGATCCCGCTGAAGAAAGGCGCCGACGGCTATGTGGTGCGGCTGGGCGATGTCGCCCGGATCCAGCTTGACTCGGCCGAGCGCCGCGCCTACTACCGCAGCAACGGTGAGCCCAACATCGGCCTGGGCATCGTCAAGACCTCCACCGCCAACAGCCTGGACGTGGCCCGCGCGGTGCGCGAGGAAGCCGACCGGATCCGCCCGACCTTGCCGGAAAGCACCAACATCTTCGTCGCCTTCGACACCACCATCTTCATCGAATCGGCGGTGGAGCGGGTGTACCACACCCTGGTCGAGGCGATCGTGCTGGTGCTGATCGTGATCTGGCTGTTCCTGGGCAGCTTCCGCGCCGCGCTGATCCCGGCGGTGACGGTGCCGGTGTGCCTGATCGCCGCCTTCATCCCGCTGTACGCCTTCGACTTCTCGATCAACCTGCTGACCCTGCTGGCGCTGGTGCTGTGCATCGGCCTGGTGGTGGACGACGCGATCGTGGTCATGGAGAACATCCAGCGCCGCGCCGACCTGGGCGAGCCGGCCCTGGTGGCGGCCGCGCGCGGCACCAAGCAGGTCGCCTTCGCGGTCATCGCCACCACCGCGGTGCTGGTGGCGGTGTTCCTGCCGGTGGGCTTCATGGAGGGCAATACCGGGCGCTTGTTCCGCGAATTGTCGGTGGCCCTGGCCGGCGCGGTCGCGCTGTCGGCCTTCGTCGCCCTGACCCTGACCCCGATGATGTCCTCCAAGTTCGTGCGTCCGCACAGCCAGGAGACCTCCACCCGGGTCAACCGCTGGATCAACGCGCGCCTGGACGGCGTGAGCCTGCGCTACAAGCGCCTGCTCGATCACAGCGTCGAGCGCCCCTGGCTGTTCGGCGCGCTGTTGCTGCTGGCGCTGGCGATGAGCCTGGTGCTGTTCAAGTTCGTGCCTTCCGAACTGGCGCCGCAGGAAGACCGCGGCTCGTTCCAGATCTCGATCCTCGGCCCGGAAGGCGCCGGCTACGACTACACGGTCAAGCAGGTGCAGCAGGTCGAGAAGATCGTCGCCGCCCATACCGGCCCGGACCAGACCATCCAGCGCTACAACCCGCGCGTGCCCGGCGGCTTCGGCGCCAGCGAGGAAATGCACACCGGCCGCATCGCGGTGTTCCTGCAGGACTGGGACAAGCGCGAGCAGAGCACCGCCGCGGTCGCCGACAGCCTGCGCGCCGAACTGGGCGGGCTGACCGGCGTGCGCGCGCTGCCGCAGGTCGGCGGCGGCCTGGTGCGCACCCGCGGCCAGCCGATCCAGATCGTGCTGGGCGGGCCGGAGTACGCCGAACTGGCCAAGTGGCGCGACCGCCTGTTGGCCCGCATCGAGCAGAACAAGGGCCTGTTCTCGGCCGACTCGGACTACAAGGAAACCCGGCCGCAGATGCGGGTGGAGATCGACCGCCAGCGCGCCGCCGACCTGGGCGTGAGCGTGACCGACATCGGCCGCGCGCTGGAGACCCTGATGGGCTCGCGCCGGGTCACCACCTTCGTCCAGAACGGCGAGGAATACGATGTGATGCTGCAGGCCGACCGCGCCCTGCGCGCCTCGCCGGCCGACCTGGCCGCGATCCAGGTGCGCGCGCGCGACGGCGGCATGGTGCCGCTGTCCAACCTGGTCGAGCTCAAGGAACTGGCCGAGGCCGGCAGCCTCAACCGCTTCAACCGCCTGCGCTCGATCACCATCAGCGCCGGCCTGGCGCCGGGCTACACCATGGGCGAGGCGATCGGCTGGCTCAACCAGGTCGTGGCCGAGGAACTGCCCGAGCAAGCGCAGATCGACTGGAAGGGCGAATCGCGCGAGTACCAGAAAGCCGGCGGCGCGGTGCTGATCACCTTCACCCTGGCGCTGCTGGTGGTGTACCTGGTGTTGGCCGCGCAGTTCGAGAGCTTCATCCATCCCTTCGTGATCATGCTGACCGTGCCGCTGGGCGTGCTCGGCGCCTTGCTCGGCCTGTGGATGACCGGCGGCACGCTCAATCTGTTCAGCCAGATCGGCATCGTCATGCTGGTCGGCCTGGCGGCGAAGAACGGCATCTTGATCGTCGAGTTCGCCAATCAGCTGCGCGACGAAGGCCGCAGCATCCACCAAGCCATCGTCGAGGCCTCGGCGGTACGCCTGCGGCCGATCCTGATGACCTCCATCGCCACCGTGGTCGGCGCGGTGCCGCTGGTGGTGGCCGGCGGCCCGGGTTCGGCCAGCCGCGCGACCATCGGCGTGGTGGTGATCTTCGGCGTGTCGTTCTCGACCCTGCTGTCGCTGTTCATCGTGCCGGCGTTCTATGTGCTGCTGGCGCGTTTCACCCACTCGCCCGAAGCGGTCGGCCACGAGCTGGACCGGCTGGAGCGGGAAACCCCGCAGGCCGGCGGCCATGCCTGAGCCCGCGTCGCGGGCCCGGCCGGCGCCGGTCAGGCCGCGCCCGGCGCAGCGGGATGAGGCGGGGCGGGGCAGCGCGGGGCGGATCTGCGATCCTGGGGATGCCGGGACCGCCCCGGTGCGCCCCGGTGCGCCGCGGTTTGCAGCGCCGCGGCGGCCTAGTAGGCTTTGCGCCATGACGCTTCCGCCCCCCGTATCCCGTCCCCCGCTGCAAGGCGAGGGCTTCGTGTTGCGCCCCTGGCGCGCGGACGACCTGGACAGCCTGGTCGCGCACGCCGACGACGCGCTGGTCTCGCGCTCGACCAGCGACCGCTTTCCCTACCCCTACACCCGCGAGGACGGCGAGCGCTTCCTCGCTGGCCGTGTCATCGACCTGAGCCAGCCGGTGTTCGCCATCGAGATCGACGGCGAGGCCTGCGGCGGCATCGGCGTGCGGCCGGGCCAGGGCGAGCGCGCGCATTCGGCCGAACTGGGTTACTGGCTGGGCCGCCGCCATTGGGGCCAGGGCTGGATGACCCGGATCGTCGCCACCGTGGCGCCGTGGGCGATGCGCGAGCTGGCGCTGCATCGGCTGGCAGCGATGGTGCTGGCGCAGAACCCGGCCTCGGCGCGGGTGCTGCTCAAGAACGGGTTCGAGGAAGAGGGCGCGCAACGCTGCGCGGTGTTCAAGCACGGGCAGGTCCACGACCTGCGTGTGTTCGCCAAGGTTCGCAGGAGTCTGGACGATGCGTTCTGACGATCCGCCGCGCGGTCCCGGCCGGCCGCCCGGTGTGCCGGGTCCGGGCCCCTGGCGCAGCAGCGGGCCGCGCCGCGACGACGGCCGCGGCGCTGGCCCGGGGACGGGGCGCGAGCACGGTCGCGAACGCGATGCGCAGCGCGGCGCCGGCGGCGCTGCGGAGCGAGGCTTCGGCCGCGAGGACGAGCGCCGCAGCGGCACCGGCCAGCGCCCGTTCCAACGCGACGCCGGTGCGCCGGCATCGCGCGGCGCGCAACGCGGCGGCTTCGGTGAAGGTTCGCGTGAAGGTTCGCGCGAGGGTCTGGGCGAAGGCGAACGGCCTGCGCACCGCGGCAGCCACGCTCATCCGCATTCGCGCTCGGAACGGCGAGAGCAACGTCATCGCCACGGCGAGGACGAACGCGAACCGCGCGAGCGGCCTCGCGGCGGGCGCGATCTGCGCGAACGTCATGGGCGCGAACACGCCCTGCGCGACCGCGACGAACTGGCCTTCGGCGAGGACATTGCCGGGGCCGACCCCACCGCCGCGCCGCGCCCGCGCCGCGATGCCGAGCTGCGCCTGTACGGTCTGAATGCCGTGCGCGCGGTGTTCGCGCGCCGGCCCGAGGCGATCCGCAAGCTGTACCTGGACGGCCCGCGCATTCCGCAACTGCAGCCCGTGCTGGCCTGGTGCGTGGCCAACCGGGTGGGTTATCGGGTGGTCGAATCGGCCGACCTGGACCGGCTGGCCGCCAGCAATCACCACGAAGGCGTGGTGGCCGATGTGCTGCGCGAGGAACCCGCGCCGCTGTCGCACTGGCTGCGCGATCTGGCCGCAGGGCCGCAGTTGGCGCTATGGCTGGACGGGGTCGGCAATCCGCACAATTTCGGCGCGATCCTGCGCTCGGCCGCGCACTTCGGCGTGGGCGCGGTGTTGCTGCCGAAGGACGCTGGCCTGGCCCTGTCCGGCGCCGCCGCGCGCGTGGCCGAAGGCGGCGCCGAAGCGGTGCCGATGGTGCGCCTGGGCCGCGGCGACAACGCCATCGCCCAGCTGCGCAGCGCCGGCTTCGCGCTGGCGGCGACCGTGGTGGAGGGCGGCTCGAACCTGTTCGCCGCTGAGCTGCCGCCGCGCCTGGTCTATGTGCTGGGCGCCGAAGGCCCAGGCATGGACCGCGAACTGGCGGCCGCCTGCGACCTGCGCCTGTCCATTCCCGGCACCGGCCGGGTCGAGAGCCTCAACGTGGCCGCCGCCACCGCCGTGTTGCTGGCGGCCTGGAGCGCGCAGCGCTGAACGGCGGGGCGAGTAGGGGGCGGGGCTGGCGCCGCGCCTGCTGGAGCGGCGTTCGCGCCCTCGCGGCTGCCGTCCCCCCGTAGGAGCGGCGTAAGCCGCGATCCGGCCCCCGAATATGCGGCGGCCCATCACGCCCGAGGGCAGCCGATCCGTGCTCGTGCGGCCACGGAT
>CBIFVU010000200.1:0-7504 GCA_966185905.1 uncultured Lysobacter sp. | reverse complement strand
TCCAGTCGCGCGGCGAGGACTACAAGCTGCGCCTGGTCGAGGACATGCCCGACGAGAAGGCGATGGGCCTGTACTACCACGAGGAATACGTGGACATGTGCCGCGGCCCGCACGTGCCCAACACGCGTTTCCTCAAGGCCTTCAAGCTGACCCGCATCTCCGGCGCCTACTGGCGCGGCGATTCCAAGAACGAGCAATTGCAGCGCGTCTACGGCACCGCCTGGGCCGACAAGAAGCAGTTGGCGGCCTATATCCAGCGCATCGAGGAGGCCGAGAAGCGCGACCACCGCAAGATCGGCAAGCAGCAGGACCTGTTCCACCTGCAGGAAGAAGCGCCGGGCCTGGTGTTCTGGCATCCCAAGGGTTGGTCGCTGTGGCAGGTGGTCGAGCAGTACATGCGCAAGGTCTATCGCGACAGCGGCTACGGCGAGGTGCGTTGCCCGCAGATCCTGGACGTGACCCTGTGGCAGAAGTCCGGCCACTGGGACAACTACAAGGAGAACATGTTCTTCACCGAGTCTGAGAAGCGCACCTACGCGGTCAAGCCGATGAACTGCCCGGGCCATGTCCAGGTGTTCAACCAGGGCCTGCACAGCTATCGCGACCTGCCGATCCGCTACGGCGAGTTCGGCTCCTGCCATCGCAACGAGCCTTCCGGCGCGCTGCACGGCATCCTGCGCGTGCGCGGCTTCACCCAGGACGACGGCCACGTGTTCTGCCTGGAGGACCAGATCGAGGCGGAGGTCACCGCCTTCCACCAGCAGGCCCTGGCGGTCTACAAGGACTTCGGTTTCGAGGACATCCAGATCAAGATCGCCCTGCGCCCGGACTCGCGCCTGGGCGACGACGCCACCTGGGACAAGGCCGAGTCGGCCCTGCGCAGCGCCCTGGGCGCTTGCGGGGTCCAGTGGCAGGAGCTGCCGGGCGAGGGCGCCTTCTACGGGCCCAAGATCGAGTACCACCTCAAGGACGCCATCGGCCGGACCTGGCAGCTGGGCACCATGCAGGTGGATTTCATGATGCCCGGCCGCCTGGGCGCGGAGTATGTGGATGAGCACAGCCAGCGCCGGACCCCGGTCATGCTGCACCGGGCCATCGTCGGCTCGATGGAGCGGTTCATCGGCATCCTGATCGAGCACCATGCCGGCCAGTTCCCGGCCTGGCTGGCCCCGGTCCAGGCCGTGGTCCTGAACATCACCGACGCCCAGGCCGATTATGTGGCCGATGTCAGGAAACTCCTTGCAAATCAAGGGTTCCGGGTCGAGGCCGATTTGCGGAACGAAAAAATCGGCTATAAGATTCGCGAGCACACGCTGCAGCGCGTGCCGTACCTGCTCGTGGCCGGAGACCGCGAGAAGGAAAATGGCATGATTGCGGTGCGCACGCGGGGTGGGGAGGACCTGGGGACGATGACCGTCGCCGAGTTCGCCTCGCGTTTGAACGGCCAGGACCACGGCTGACCGCTTGCAGCTGCACAGACCCCGTCCCGGACCCGCCGGGACGGCCTGAACCCCTTTGGAGATTGCAACAATCAGTACCCCCGAGAAGCCGAATCGAAAGAACCAGGAAATCCGCGTCCCGCGCGTGCGCGTGATCGGCAGCGATGGCGAGATGATCGGCGTGCTTTCGCGCGACGAAGCGCTGCGCATGGCCGAAGAGGAAGGCCTGGATCTGGTCGAAATCCAGCCCAACGCCGATCCGCCGGTCTGCAAGATCATGGATTTCGGCAAGTTCCGCTTCGAGCAGCAGAAAAAGGCCAACGAGGCCAAGAAGAAGCAGAAGCAGGTCGAGATCAAGGAGCTCAAGTTCCGCCCGGTCACCGACGAGGGCGACTACCAGATCAAGCTGCGCAACATGCGCCGCTTCCTGGAGGAGGGCGACAAGGTCAAGGTCAACATCCGCTTCCGTGGCCGCGAAATGAGCCACCAGGAGCTGGGCCGGGCCATGGCCGAGCGCATCGAGGCCGATCTGGGCGAGGACATCGTGATCGAGTCGCGCCCGCGCCTGGAAGGGCGGCAGATGGTCATGATGATCGCGCCGAAGAAGAAGAGCTGAGCCCCTCGGGCCGCGTGCGGCCCGGGCGTGGGGGCGGGCAGGGCCGCGCGAGCGGCCCTTTGCCTTTCCAGGAATGAGGCCGCGCAGGCGGCCCTTTGCCTTTCCAGGAATGAGGCCGCGCAAGCGGCCCTTCGCCTTTCCAGGAATGAGGCCGCGGACGCGGCCCTGCGCCTTTCCAGGGTGAGACCGCGCAAGCGGCCCTTCGTCCTTCCAGGATGCCCCCGAGCCCCCGGCCCTCCGCCGTTGCGGAGGCTTGGCCGCGCACGTGCAATGTGCTTGCCGGGCTCCCCTCGGGCGCCGGGCATTCCGGCCCCGGGCAAGCCCGCCTTCCTCGGCCGTGCCCGGGCAGGGCGCCCCGCCGGCGTCCGGGCGCGGGGGCGGCGCCCAGCCAGCAGCCAACCGGCGGCCCATGCGGCTGCCTTTGGCGATGCCTCCGCCGTTGCGCGGGCCTCCCGCGTCCCGTTCTGCCCGGGTCGCCGCCCCGCCCGGGGCGCCTGGCCGGCATCGCCCGGTTCCGGGTAACACCCTGAATTGCATGAGGTTCCCGCAGACGGCATACTAGGCGGCCCGGTTCGCCGGGTTTGCTCCAAGGCTGTATCACGGACCTGTCGTTTATTCGTTCCAGATCAACGACTTACAAGCCGGCAAGGGCAGGACGGAAAGAGTGGCCCGGCGCGCAAGCGTCGCGCGGCCACCGCCCAGGCCAGTGACATAAACCTCCGAAAGGACATCGCAATGCCCAAGATCAAGACCAATCGGGCGGCGGCCAAGCGCTTCCGGAAGACCGCTTCCGGCAAGTACAAGTGCGGCCACGCCAACAAGAGCCACATCCTCACCAAGAAGGCGACCAAGCGGAAGCGCAACCTGCGGCAGACGAACCACGTTCGTGCCGAGGACGCTGGCCGTCTGGACCGCATGCTTCCGTATTTGTGAGGAGACTGAACAATGGCACGAGTTAAGCGTGGTGTTACGGCGCGTCGCCGTCACAAGAAAATCCTGAAGCAGGCCAAGGGCTACTACAACGCCCGCCGCAAGGTCTTCCGCGTCGCCAAGCAGGCGGTGACCAAGGCCCTGCAGTACGCCTACATCGGTCGCAAGCAGAAGAAGCGCAACTTCCGTTCGCTGTGGATCACCCGCATCAACGCGGCGGCCCGCATCAACGGCATGAGCTACAGCCGCTTCATCAACGGCCTGATGAAGGCCGGCATCACCCTGGACCGCAAGGTGCTGGCGGACATCGCCGTGCACGACGCGAAGGGTTTTGCGGCGCTGGCTGAAAAGGCGAAGAGCGCGCTCGCGGCGTAACCTGGTTCATTCCCCGTCCGAGCCCGTGCCCCGCACGAGGCTCCGGCCCGGGGCACGAGGTGAAGGCATGGGGAAGGGCGCAAGTCCTTCCCCATTGTCGTTTCTGGGCCCGCGCCCGCCGCGGCCCGCCCACATTGCAAGCAAGGCCATGCCGGCGGCCCGAGCCGGACGCAACGAGGTTGGACAGGCGATGAGTGGAATTCAAGCACTGACCCAGCAGGCGCTGGAGCAGATCGCCGCGGCGGACACGCCGGACGCGGTCGAGGCCCTGCGCATCGCGCTGCTGGGCAAGTCCGGCAGCGTCACCGCCCAGCTCAAGCAGCTCGGCGGCCTGCCGCCGGAGCAGCGCAAGGCCGCCGGCGAGGCGATCAACAGCGCCCGCGACGCCCTGACCGCCGCGCTCAACCAGCGCAAGAGCGCGCTCGACGAAGCCGCCCTGGACGCGCGCCTGGCCGCCGAGACCCTGGACGTGACCCTGCCGGGCATCGACGCCGCGCGCGGCGGCCTGCATCCGGTCAGCCGCACCATGGAACGCATGGCCGACATCTTCGGCCGGCTCGGCTTCGAGCTGGCCGACGGCCCGGAGATCGAGGACGACTGGCACAACTTCGAGGCGCTGAACTTCCCGCCGCACCATCCGGCGCGCGCCATGCACGACACCTTCTATTTCCCGGCCGACAGCGCCGGCGTCGCCCGCCTGCTGCGCACCCACACTTCGGGCATGCAGGTGCGCTACATGCTGCAGCACCAGCCGCCGCTGCGCATGATCGCGCTGGGCAAGGTCTACCGCAGCGACAGCGACCAGACCCACACGCCGATGTTCCACCAGTGCGAGGGCCTGTTGATCGACGAGCATTCCAGCTTCGCCGACCTCAAGGGCACCCTGGCCGAGTTCGTGCGCGCCTTCTTCGAGCGCGACTTCCAGATGCGCTTCCGCCCCAGCTACTTCCCCTTCACCGAGCCCTCGGCCGAAGTGGACATCGCCTGGCAGCAGGCCGACGGCAGCACCCGCTGGCTGGAAGTGCTCGGCTGCGGCATGGTCCACCCCAACGTGCTGCGCAACGTCGGCATCGACCCGGAGCGCTACACCGGCTACGCCTTCGGCATGGGCGTGGAGCGCCTGACCATGCTGCGCTACGGCGTGGACGACCTGCGCAGTTTCTTCGAGAACGATGCGCGGTTCCTCAGGCAGTTCGCCTGAAAGCCGGGATTCGGGATTCGGGATCCGGGATTCGCAGAGCGAATCCGTCCTGCGTCCGCGAATCCCGCCTTGCCAATCCCCACTCCCGAATCCCAAATCCCGGCCCCTATGAAATTCAGCGAAAACTGGCTCCGCCAGCATGTCCCGACCGCCGCGACGCGCGATGAGCTCGCCGCGACCCTGACCGCGATCGGGCTGGAAGTGGAAGAGGTGACCGCCCTGGGCGATGGGCTCGGGGGCGTGGTGGTCGCGCGCATCCTCAGCGCCGAGAAGCATCCCGAGGCCGATCGCCTGCAGGTCTGCCAGGTCGATGCCGGCGCGGGCACGGTGCAGATCGTGTGCGGCGCGCCGAACGCGCGCGCCGGCCTGGTCGCGCCGTTGGCGACGGTCGGGGCGCAGTTGCCCGGCGGGATCGCGATCAAGGCCGCCAAGCTGCGCGGGGTGGAGTCGTTCGGCATGCTGTGCTCGGCCAAGGAGCTGGGCGTGGACGCCGATGCGTCCGGCCTGCTGGAACTGCCGGCCGATGCGCCGGTCGGCCAGCCGCTGGCGCAGTACCTGGGCCTGCCGGATGCCAGCATCGAGATCAAACTGACCCCCAACCGCGCCGATTGCTTCAGCGTGCGCGGCATCGCCTACGACGTGGCCGCGGCCACCGGCAGCGCGGTCGCGCCCTTGGCGATCGAGCCGGTGCCGGCGGCCAGCCAGGCGACCCTGGCGGTCGAGCTGGACGCCGGCGCCGATGTGCCGCGCTACTGCGGCCGGGTGATCGAAGGCGTGGACGCCGCCGCGCCGACGCCGCTGTGGATGGCCGAGCGCCTGCGCCGCAGCGGCGTGCGTCCGGTCTCGTTGCTGGTCGACGTCACCCAGTATGTGATGCTGGAAATCGGCCAGCCGATGCATGCCTTCGACCGCGACACGCTGGCCGGCCCGGTCGGCGCGCGGCGCGCGCGCGCGGGCGAGGCCACGCAGTTGCTCAACGGCCAGCACGTCAGCCTGGACGAGCAGTTCATCGTCATCACCGACGGCAGCGGCGCGGCCCAGCGCGTGGTCGCCCTGGGCGGGGTGATGGGCGGGCTGGACAGCCGCGTGACCGAGGCCACCGCCAATGTCTTCCTGGAGGCGGCGCATTTCGCCCCCTCGGCGATCATCGGCCGCGGTCGCCGGCTGGGCCTGCACACCGATGCCGGCCACCGCTTCGAACGCGGCGTGGACCCGGAGCTGCCGCGCACTGCGATCGAGTACGCCACCCGGCTGATCCTGGACATCGCCGGCGGCACCCCGGGCCCGGTGGTGGAGGCTGCGCTGCCTGAACACCTGCCGCAGCCGGCGCCGGTCGCGCTGCGCCGCGCCCGCCTGGCGCGGGTGCTGGGCCTGGACGTGGCCGACGCCGAGGTCGAGCGCATCCTGCAGGCCCTGGGTCTGGCAGTGGAGCGCAGCGACGACGGCTGGAGCGTGACCCCGCCGAGCCGCCGCTTCGACATCGCCATCGAAGAGGACCTGATCGAAGAGGTCGCCCGCATCCACGGCTACGACCGCATCCCGACCACCTTGCCGGGCGGCGCCTCGCGCCTGATCGCGCCGACCGAGACCCGCGTCGATGCGCCTACCGTGCGTCGGCAGATGGCCGCGCGCGATTACCTGGAGGCGGTCAACTACGCCTTCGTCGATGCCGCCTGGTTGGCGCAATGGGATGCGGAGGAGGGCGCGGTCGCGCTGGCCAACCCGCTCAGCGCCGAGCTGGGGGTGATGCGGACCTCACTGCTGCCCGGCCTGGTCGCGGCCCTGGGCCGCAACGCCGCGCGCCAACAGCCGCGAGTGCGCCTGTTCGAGCTGGGCAATGTGTTCCGCGCCCGTACCGGCGAGGCCCCGCTGGAGACTCCACGCATTGCCGCGGCGGTCTGCGGCCCGGCCCGGAGCGAGCAATGGGGCGCGGCCGAGCGCGCGGTCGGCTTCCACGACCTGCGTGGCGACCTGGACAGCCTGGCCGCCAGCGCCGGGGCGCGCCTGGAATACCGGCCCTCGCAGCCGGCCTGGGCCCATCCGGGCCGCTCGGCCGATGTGTATCGGGTCGATGGTCAGCGCGAGCTCCGGCTGGGCTGGATCGGCCAGTTGCACCCGCGCCTGCAGCGCGCCCTGGACCTGGACCAGGACGTGACCGCCTTCGAGCTGGACCTGCTGCCCTTGAGCGAGCGCGCCATCCCGCGCGCCGCAGGGCTGTCCAAGTACCCCTCCGTGCGCCGCGATCGGGCGTTCATCGTCGCCGATACGGTGCCGTGGGCGGCCATTCAGGCCACTGTCCAGGCGGCCGCCGGCCCTAACCTGCGCGAGCTGGTGCTGTTCGACCGCTACCAGGGCAAGGGTGTGGAAACCGGATTCAAGAGTCTCGCTATGGGCTTGATTCTCCAGGATGAATCGCGCACGCTGACCGACCGGGAAGTCGATGCGATCATGGCCGAAGTAACGGCCGCGGTAGAGCGCGAACACGGGGGCAAGCTGCGCGCCTGAGGCGCCGGCCGGCCCCTGTTCCGGACGCAGCGCAGAGGACACAATGGCACTTACCAAAGCGGAAATGGCCGAGCGGTTGTTCGACGAAGTCGGACTGAACAAGCGCGAAGCCAAGGAATTCGTCGACGCGTTCTTCGATGCGTTGCGCGAAGCGCTGGAGCAGGGCCGGCAGGTCAAGCTCTCCGGCTTCGGCAACTTCGACCTGCGCCGCAAGAACCAGCGGCCCGGGCGCAATCCCAAGACCGGCGAAGAGATTCCGATCTCGGCGCGGACGGTGGTCACCTTCCGTCCGGGCCAGAAGCTGAAGGAACGCGTCGAGGCCTACAGCGGAGGCGAGCATGCTGGATCCGGGCAGTAACCGCGAACTACCGCCGATCCCGGCCAAGCGCTACTTCACCATCGGCGAGGTCAGCGAGCTGTGCGACGTCAAGCCGCACG
>CBIFVU010000199.1:0-7530 GCA_966185905.1 uncultured Lysobacter sp. | reverse complement strand
CACCACCTCCGGATTTTCGCAGACCAGGAACTTGCCGCCGACCGGGCCGGTCGGGGCGAAGCGTTGGCGATGGGGGAGGCTGCGAGGGTCGTGGCGATGGAACAGGGGGTGCGTGCTGCGGATGGAGCGGGTGGCGGGCGGACGCGAGCGCCGGTGTGGGCCAGACCGGCGAACAGCCGGCTCAGGCGCCCGCCTGGTAACGCGATACCGCAGTGCGGCCGCTGCCGGTCTGGCGGCGTTGCGGGTCTGGATAGACATCGACCACGACGAAACCGGCCTTGCGCATCATCCCCGCCGAGCCCTGGTTCTGCTCATGCCGCTCGACATAGATCTCGCACAGCCCCATCGCCTGGAGCCGCGCCACCGCCGCTTCCAGCAGGCGGCTGCCCAGGCCCTGGGCGCGATGGTCGCGGTGCACCACGACCTCGCCGATGTGGCCCTGCCAGGCGATCTCGCGGCCCGGCGGCTGATAGCGATGGAAGGCGTCGCTGGGCTCGAAGGTGGCCACCGCCACGATGCGGCCGCCGTCCAGCGCCAGCACCGCCTGGGTGCGGCCACGCCGCATCGCCGCCAGGTGCGCGTCCAGCCCGTCCTCGGGCAGATGATTCCAGGGGTTGGGCCCGTGCTCGCGGATCAGCGTCAGGATCTCGCCGATCTGATCGGGCACGGCCGCTTGCATCACATACCGGGACATCCCGGGGGCGTCCGTGGTTGGGGTCGGGGGGAGCGCGCCGTCACACAAAATTCTCCGTGCGAGGACACGGGGAATAGCGTATCGATGTCAGTCAAATAGCGGTTGAATATTTGCCCGTATGCACGCAAAAATCTTGCATGAACAGCGCGCCCCTGGTCCTGGATGAGTTCGACCACAAACTGCTGGAACTGCTCCAGCGCGATGCTTCGGCGACCCTGAGCGCGCTCGGCGAGGCAGTGGGCCTGTCGCCCAGCGCCGTGCAGCGGCGGATGACCCGCTACCGCCAGGAAGGCCTGATGCGCCAGGTCGCCGTGCTCGACCCCAACGCGCTGGGCAGCACCCTGGCCGCGGTCTGGGTGACGATGGAGCGCGAATCGGCCGAGCGCCACGCCGCCTTCCACGCCCGGGTGCGCGCCGCGCCCGAAGTGCAGCAGTGCTACACCCTGGCCGGGGAGTGGGATTACCTGGTGATCCTGGCCACCACCGGCGTGGCCCATTGCCGGCAGGTGGTGGACCGGCTGTTCCTGGAAGAAGGCAACATCAAGCGCTACGACACCCACTTGGTGTTCGACGTGGTCAAGCACGGGCTGGAACTGCCGACCCGCGACGCACCCCGCGCCGCGCGCAAGCGGCGGGGCGGCTGAGCCGGTCCGCGAGCCCGCACGCGCGCTCCAGCGCCCGCGAGCCCGGGCGACCCGCGGCGCGGCCTCGCCCCGGCGGTTGCCGCGTCGAACCGCCAGGGCCAGGGCCACGCCTCGCCACGGCCGCGGCAGGCCGCAGGGAGGCGACCGCACCCGCGCCCGCTCAGGCAGCGCGCTCGCGCTGCAGCAGGCTTTCCTTCAACGGCAAGCCCCAGCGATAGCCGCCCAGGGAGCCATCGCCGCGCACCACTCGGTGGCAGGGCACCACCACGGCGATGCGGTTGTGCGCACAGGCCTGGGCCACGGCGCGGGCACCGCGCGGGCTGCCCAGTTGCCCGGCCAGTTCGGCGTAGCTGCGGGTCTGCCCCGGCGGGATCTTCATCAGCGCATCCCAGACCTTCTTCTGGAACGCCGTGCCGATCAGGTCCACCGGCACCTCGCCGGCGCCGGCCCCGCCCAGGGCCTGCGCCACCGCCTGCACCCGCGGGGCCAGGAACTCATCGCGGCCGGCATCCACGCGCTCCAGCGCCGCGCGCGGGAATTCGGAACGCAGCCGCGTCTCCAGTGCGCCGGCGTCCTCGCCCAGTTCGACCATGCAGATGCCGCGCGCGGTGGTCGCCACCAGCGCCAGGCCGAGCGCGGTGCGGGCCAGGCTCCAGCGGATCTGCTCGCCGGCGCCGCCGGCGCGGTAGCGGGCCGGGGTCATGCCCAGGCGCGCGGCGCCGGCCTCGTACACGCGCGAGGGCGAACCGTAGCCGGCGTCGTACAGCGCGGCGCTGACGTCGTTGCCTTCGCGCAGCGCGGTGCGCAAGCTGCCGAGCTTGCGCTGGGCCAGGTACTCGGCCGGGCTCAGGCCGTAGCGCGCGCTGAAGCGGCGCTGCAAATGCGAGGGGCTCAGGCCGACCGCGGCAGCCAGTTCGGCCAGCGAAGGCTCGCCGGCTTCGAGCAGGGCGCGGGCGCGCTCGAGCTTGTAGGGCGGGGACACGCCGGCGGCCGCTTGGTCGGCGGCACGGCCGGCACCGGTCTTGCGCGGGGAGGAGTGAGCGTTCATGCCTCAAGACTAGGCCGCGCGCGGCGCAGCCGCTATCCGCATCTTGCGCGGCCCAGGCGCGGCCCAGGCCGCAGCGAAGGCTAAGGAAACCCGTACGGCCGATCCGCGCCGGCGACGCCGCGCCCGCGCTCGTCGGCGCGGCAACGAAAAGCGCGCCCGAAGGCGCGCGTTTCGTTCACCGCAGGCTGCGGCCGGTCAGTCGGCCCAGTGCCCCGGCGCGGTCGCGGTGGGCAGCACCTGCGCCGAAAGCTGGCGGTCGTTGTTGAGCAGGCGCACCGCGTCGGCCAGGATCGCCGCCGACTCGCGCAACAGCGGGTCGGGGCGCTTCTCGGCCAGCTTCTCGCGCTGGGCGTCCTTGACGATGTCGCGCTCGTTGCCGACCAGGCCGTCGTCGTTGTCGTCGCCCAGCGGGTCCAGGGCCAGGCCCAGTTCCTTGCGTTCGGCCTGGCGCTGCTTGCGCTTGGCGTCGTCGCGGTCGCGCTCGGCGCGGCGCTCGGCCTCGTTCAGCGAGAGCGACTTCTTGGCGCGCTCCTCGCGGAACTGGGCCACGTCCTGCGACCACCACTGGAACTCCTTGTCCTCGCCGATGCGCGCGCTGTGCAACTGCTCCAGCTTGGGCAGCAGCGGCGAGAAGTTGCCGTAGCTGGTGTGCGGCACCGCGGCGATCTTGGTCCACGGCAGGGCGTTGTCGTAGGTGCTTTCGCCGAACTCGGTGGCGTCCACCGAGACCGGGAAGGCCAGGTCGGGCACCACGCCCTTGTTCTGGGTCGAGCCGCCGCTGACGCGGAAGAACTGGGCGATGGTCAGCTTGACCTGGCCGAAGCGCGCGCCCTCGTTGGCCGGCCAGCGGTCCAGGTCGACCAGATTCTGCACGGTGCCCTTGCCGAAGGTGGTCTCGCCGATCACCAGGCCGCGGCCGTAGTCCTGGATGGCGCCGGCGAAGATCTCCGAGGCCGAGGCCGAGCCGCGGTTGATCAGCACCGCCAGCGGGCCTTCCCAGGCGATGCCGGTGTCGCTGTCGCCTTCCACGCTGACCCGACCGCCGGATTCGCGCACCTGCACCACCGGGCCGCGGTCGATGAACAGGCCGGTCAGTTCGATGGCTTCGTTGAGCGAACCGCCGCCGTTGTTGCGCAGGTCCAGCACCACGCCGTCGACCTTGTCGGCACGCAGCTTGGTCAGCAGCTTGCCCACGTCGCGGGTGGCCGAAGCATAGTCGTTGGCGTTCTTGCGGCGGCCCTCGAAGTCCTGGTAGAAGCCGGGCAGCTTGATCACGCCGATGCGTTTGGCCGGTGCGTCCTGGGCGGCGGGGATGTCGATGATCTCCGACTTGGCCGCCTGTTCTTCTAGACGCACCTTGTCGCGCACCAGCACGATGCGGTTGGGCTTGCTGTCCAGGCCGGCCTCGGCCGGGATCACGTCCAGGCGCACCTTGGTGCCCTTCTTGCCGCGGATCTTGGCGACCACATCGTCGATGCGCCAGCCGATCACGTCCTCGACTGCCCCGTTGTCGCCCTGGCCGACGCCGACGATGCGGTCGCCGGGCTTGACCAGGTTGCTGCGCGCGGCCGGGCCGCCGGGGATGACTTCGCGGATGGCGACCACGTCGTCCTGCTTCTGCAACTGCGCGCCGATGCCGTCCAGCGACAGCGACATGGTCATGTTGAAGTTGTCGGCCGACTTCGGGGTGAGGTAGTCGGTGTGCGGATCGATGGCGTTGGCGTAGCTGTTGACGAAAGCCTGGAACACGTCCTCGCCCTTGAAGTCGAGCACGCTCTTGGCCAGGTTGGCGTAGCGCTTGTCCAGGGTCTTGCCGATTTCCTCCGGCTTCTTGCCGGCCAGCTTCAGGCGCAGCCAGTCGTTGCGCACCGACTGCTTCCACAGCGCGTCCACCGCGGCCGCATCGGCGGGCCAGGGCGCGTCCTTGCGGTCGTAGTCGTAGCGGTCCTGGCCGTCGAAGACGAAGTTGGCCGGCTGCTTGAGCAGGCCGCGGGCATAGGCCACGCGCTCGTCCACGCGCTTTTTGTAGGTGTCGAAGATGGTATAGGCCGGGCTGAGGTCGCCGCCCTTGATGGCATCGTCGAGCTTGAGCTTGTAGACATCGAAGCCGGCCACGTCGGCGGCGGTGAAGAACTGCTTGCCCGGGTCCAGGGTCTCCAGGTAGCGCTTGTACATGTCGGCCGAGAGCGCATCGTCGAGCGCGCGCGGCCGGTAGGCGTAGCGGCTGTCGGAGAGCAGGCCGTAGACCAGCTTGGCGGCGGTGTTCTGGTCGACGGTGGGGGCATCGGCGGCGGCGGGCGCGGCCGGCGCGGCGTCGGGCCGGGCGACCAGCGCCAGCGGGACGGCCAGCAGCAGGCCTGCGATCAGGGTGGCGGCACGCGTGTTCTTGGAGGTCATCGCGGATTCTTCCCGGCGGAACGCCGGCATCTGTGCAACGGGAGGATGTAGCGCCTTTCGACAACCCCACAGTGCCGAAAGTTGCCGGCCCTGTCACCCACGGCCCGCACGAATGCGCGTTGCGCGCGTGAATGCGGTTCAGGTTGGCGGCGGACGGGCCCCAGGCCGCCCGCGGGAGGCCGCAAGGCAGTCGGAAACCGGCCGGTGACTTGCCCGCACTCGGCCCGCCCCCGCCCGAAACGAGCCAGAAGCCAGCCAGAAACCATCGGAAACCAGCCAGACACGGGCCAAGAGCAAACCAGAGCCCGGCCCGAACCGCGCCCGACCCGATGGGGACCGGGCCGCGATGCTTCCGGCCCGCGCCCGGGTCGAGTATATCTGGCCGCTCCAGGCGCCTTGATGACCGTTACCGGTCGGCGCCTTCCTTCGTCCAAGGACCGACGACCGCCATGACCGCTTCCCTGTCCTCTCCGGCACGGCCGCATCCGTTCCGCCGTTGCCTCCGGCCCGCCGGCCTGGTCCTGCTGCTCGGACTGGCGGGCTGCCAGGCCGCGCCGGAGCCCGAGCGCCAGGCTTTCCTGGCCCAGGCGCTGGTGGCGATGGCCGCGCGCGAGCCGGCCGAGGTGCCGGCGCAGCAACTGGCCGGTTTCGCCTGGACCCAGTTGTGCTTCGCGCGCGAAGACGGCGACACCGTGCTGTCTTTCTCCGAGCCCGAGCGCCGTTGGCGGCTGGACCCGGGCTCGGTCTACATCGCCGAGGCCTATGTGCCCGGCTCGCCCGACACCCGCTGCATCGGCCGTAACGACCGCCTGCGGCTCAAGCGCAAGTACCCCGGCCGGGAAACCATCGAGATTTCGCTGCCGCCGGCAGGCTGAAGCGCGCGCCCGGCCTCAGCGCGCGGCCGGCGCCACCGGCTCGATCTGGAAGACGTTGGGCCAGAGCTTGCCGGTCACGAACAAGCGGTCGCGCGCGGCGTCGTAGGCGATGCCGTTGAGCACGTCGGCACCGGGGGCGGCGCTGCCATGCCGGGCCAGCAGGCCGGTCAGGTCGATCCAGCCCAGCACCCGGCCGGTGCGCGGATCGATGCGGGCGATGCGGTCGGTCTGCCAGACATTGGCGTACAGCTCGCCCTTGACCCATTCCAGTTCGTTGAGCTGGTCGATGGCGCGGTTGCCGTCGCGCACGTCCAGGCGGCCGCGCTCCTTGAGGGTCTTGGGGTCGAGCAAGCGGATCTGCGCCGAGCCGTCGCTCATGAACACCGTGTCGGCCGAACGCGCCAGGCCCCAGCCTTCGCCCGGATAGGCGAAGCGGCCGCTGACGGCCAGGCCCGGCAGGTCCAGCACATAGCCGGTCTGCGAGGTCCAGGTCAGCACCAGCAACTGGTTGCCGCGGTCGGTCAAGCCTTCGCCGAACACCGTGGCCGGCAGGTCGGTCTTGGCCACCACCACGCCGGTGGCCAGCTCGACCTTGCGCACCGAGGAGCGGCCGTACAGGCCGGTGCTCTCGTACAGGTGGCCGTCGCGATAAAGCAGGCCCTGGGTGAAGGCGCGCGGGTCGTGCGGATGGGTCGCGAGCACGCGATAGGAATACACCGGCGTGGCGCGGGTCGGTGCGCGCGCCGGCGCGGCGCTGGCCAGGGCCAGCAACAGCCCCGCGGCCAGCAGGCCGGCGCCCAGCAGCCTGCGCCGGCGCGCGACGCGGCGCGGCATGGCGTGGGCTGCGGTGGCGGACTGGGTTGTCATTTCCTGCGCCTCCCCGCGGGCCGGTCCGGGGCCACTTTACACCCAGGCCCGCAGCGGCGATGGACCCGCGACGGGCCGCCGCTGGCCGCGGCAGCGGCGTTGCGGCGGCGACGGCGCAGCCGACATCGGATCGATCGGCCAGGCCGGCACGCGCAGCGGTGGGAGGCGCGACCGCCACCCGCCGGGGCACACGGCAAGCGCGCCCGCGCGCACCTGGCCGGCGCCCGGCTCAGGCCGCGGCGAAGCCGGCTTCGATGGCCTGGCGGTCGGCGTGGTAGGACGAGCGCACCAGCGGGCCGGACGCGACATGGGTGAAGCCCAGCGACAGGCCGTAGACCTCCAGTTCCTTGAACTCGTCCGGGGTCCAGTAACGCAGCACCGGATGGTGGTGCGGGGTCGGTTGCAAGTACTGGCCGATGGTGACCATGTCCACGTCGTGGGCGCGCAGGTCGCGCAGGGTCGCCTGCACCTGCTCCATGGTCTCGCCCAGGCCGAGCATGATCCCGGACTTGGTCGCCACCTGCGGGTGCTGGGCCTTGAACTTCTTCAGCAACGTCAGCGACCACTGGTAGTCCGCGCCCGGACGCACGTTGGCATACAGGTCCGACACGGTCTCCACGTTGTGGTTGAACACGTCCGGCGGATTGTGGGCCAGGATCTCCAGCGCGCGCTCCATGCGGCCCTTGCCGCGGAAATCCGGGGTCAGCACTTCGATCTTGGTGCGCGGGCTGCGCTCGCGGATGGCGGCGATGCAATCGACGAAGTGCTGGGCGCCGCCGTCGCGCAGGTCGTCGCGGTCGACGCTGGTGACCACCACGTACTTCAGGCCCATGTCGGCCACGGTATTGGCCAGGTTGAGCGGCTCCTGCGGGTCCGGCGGCTTGGGCCGGCCGTGGGCGACATCGCAGAACGAGCAGCGGCGCGTGCAGACCTCGCCGAGGATCATGAAAGTGGCGGTGCCGTGGCCGAAGCACTCGTGGATGTTCGGGCAGCTGGCTTCCTCGC
>CBIFVU010000198.1:0-7660 GCA_966185905.1 uncultured Lysobacter sp. | reverse complement strand
AGATGCGCCTGCGCGACCTCGGCGGCCTGGTGGTGATCGACTTCATCGACATGTCCTCCAACCGCCACCAGCGCGAGGTCGAGAACCGCCTGGCCAACGCGCTCAAGCAGGACCGCGCGCGGGTCCAGATCGGCCGCATCTCGCGCTTCGGCCTGCTCGAACTCAGCCGCCAGCGCCTGCGCCCCTCGCTGGGCGAGTCCAGCCAACTGGTGTGCCCGCGCTGCGACGGCCACGGCCGCATGCGCAGCGTGGAATCGCTGTCGCTGTCGATCCTGCGCGTGGCCGAAGAGCACGCGATGAAGGAGAACACCGGCCAGGTGCTGGTGCAGGCCCCGACCGAGATCGCCAACTTCCTGCTCAACGAGAAGCGCCGCGCGCTGATGGAGATCGAGGCACGCCACGACTCGCCCATCGTCATCGTCGCCGACGAGCAGTTGGAAACGCCGCACTACGAAGTCACCCGCGTGCGCGAGAACGAGCTGGGCGAGGAGTCCCACAAGCCCAGCTACCAGCGCGGCACCCAACGCAAGCTGCCGCTGCACGCGCTGACCAAGGCGCACCTGAACATCCCCGACACGCCGGCGGTGACCAACGTCAAGCCGGCCCAGCCGGCGCCGCTGCGCGAGCCGCGCGAGGCCCCGGCGCCGGTCGCGCCGGCGCCGATCCCGGTCCCGGCGCCCGCGCCGGTGGCAGCGCCCACCCATTCGGTCGGCCTGGTCGAGCGCATCCTGCGCATCTTCCGCGGCACCCCGCAGCCGGCCGCTGTGGCTGCGCCGGAGCCGGCGCCGAGCGCGCGCGCCCAGGACGGCCGCGGCGGCCGCAACGAGCGCGGCCAGAACGATCGCAACGGCCAGCGCCGCGGCGACAACCGCAACCAGAACGGCAAGAACGGCCGCCGCGACGAGCCCCGCCAGGAGCAGCGCCGCGACGAGCCGCGCCGCGACAAGGCCCAGCCGGCGCAGAACGGCGGCCAGGGCGCGCAGGGCGGCAAACACAAGCCCGGCCAGGCGCAGCCGCAGGCCCAGGCCAAGCCGCAGCAGGGCCAGCCGCAGGCATCGGGCGGGCAGAAGCCGCAGCCGCCCAAGCCGCAGGCCAACAACGCCCAGCCCGGCGAAGAGCGCGGCAACGCCGCCGCCCAGGCCGGCGGCAACGCCCAGCCGCGGCCGCCGCGCGAGCCGAGGCCGCCGCGCGCCGAAGCGCCGGCCACTGACGCCGCCGCCTTGGCCGTGACCGCCGCTGCGGTCGCCGCGCCGTCCAGCGCCGCCGCGCCGGCCGGCCAGCCCGCGCCCGCCACCGAGGCCGCGCCCAAGCCGGTCCAGCCCGCCGCCCCGGCCGATGACGCCGAGACCGGCCAGGTCGCCGCCGGCGCCGAAGCCCGCGAGGGCGAGGCCGGCGAGAACGCCGGCGAAAGCGGCAGCCGCCGCCGTCGCGGCCGCCGCGGCGGTCGTCGCCGTCGTCGCGGCAATGGCGAAGCCGGCGCCGCCGGCGAGGCCCAGGGGCTGGACGAGGCCGGTTTCGACGATGAAGACGAGGCCGGCGGTGAGCCGGGCCAGGGTCCGGTCGCGGCCCATCGCTCGCAGCCGGAGTTCGATTTCGACGATGAGCAGCCCGTCGCCAAGCCGGCGAACGCCGCTCCCGCCGCGACTGCGCCTGCCGCAGCCGCCGCGGCGGCGAGCGCCGCAGCGGCAACCGCTGTCGCCGCGTCGGGCGCGGCGACGGTCGTGGCCAGCCCGGCCGCAGCGGGCGACCGCGCCGGCGAAGACAGGGTGTACCCGGCCGAGGCCGTGGCGCGCTCGGTCGAACCGGCGCGCCGCGACGAGCGTCCGGCCGTGGCGACGGAAAGCCGGCCGGCCCGGAGCAGCGATGCTCCCGCCGGCAAGGCGCCGGAACCGGCCGCAGCCGAACCCAAGCCGGCCCCCGAGCCCGCCTCGCGGGTGAGCGCGGCCGTCTCCCAACCGGCCGAACCTCGCGCCGCCCAGGGCGGCCGCACCGAGACTGGCAGCACCGAGGCTGGCCGTGCTGAAGCAAGCCGCAGCGAAGCCGGCCGCAGCGAGGTCCGCTCCGCCCAGGCCGACGCGCCGCCGGCCCCGCCTGCCTCCGGCACCGTCCAGGCGGTCGAGCCGGCCGCGAGCCAGCCCGGCTCGGCCGACGCGGGCACGCCGGCCCAGGTCGCGGCCTCCAGCGCGGCACAGGCCCAGCCGGCCGTAGCCGGCGGCGCAACCCCGGCCCCGGTCCGTGCCGCGGCATCCGCGCCGGCCAGCGACACCGTGCCGGCGACGGCGGCCCCCGCCCCGGCCCGCGCTGATCGCGAGCCGACCGGTCAGGCCGAAGCCGAGGCCGCGCACGCCCCGCCGGTCGAGGTCGAGGTGGTGCCCGCACCGCAGGCCGTGCAGGCCGCGGTCGCAACGCCGCAGGCGGTCGAGCCCGCCGTGGTCGAGCCCGTCGTGGTCGAGCCCGCCTCGGTCGTGCCCGCACCGGTGGTCGCGCCGCTGGCCGAAGCCGCACCCGCGCCGGTCGAGGCCGCCCCGGCCGACGCCAGCGAAACCGCCCCGGCCGCCCCGCTGCTGCCGCGCACCGGCGGTCTGTTCGACACCCTGCCCGCGACGCCGGCCGATGCCGCCGCCGAGGCGGGGTCGGACGAGGACGCCGGCAACCGCGAGGATGGTTCCGAGCGTCGCGCCTGAGCCTGGCCGAGCCATCCCAGGCAGCACCGCAAACCGGCCGCGCAAGCGGCCGGTTTGTTTTCGCCAGCAGACAATGCACGGTGCCGCTCTTTCCCTGCGTCCCTGGGACGCGTCGCGCAATGGCGTTGACGCATCGGCACCGCGCCTCCACCGGCCCTGTCGCTGCTCCGGCGCCTGTGGGGACCTGAGCCGCCGAGCGCGGCCGGCCCGTGCACCCGTTCCAGGGACGCATTGCACAACGGCATTTCGCATCGGCACCTGGCCTCCATCGGCCCTGTCGCTGTTTCGATGCCTGGGGGCCTGAGCCGCTGAGCACAGCAGGCCCGCGCCCCTGTTCCAAGGCGCGTCGCGCAACGACGTTAGCGTGTGACCGGGCATCGGGCCTCCACCGGCCCTGTCGCTGTTCCGGCGCCTGGAGACCTGAGCCGCCGAGCGCGGCAGGCCCCTGCGGACCCGGAGTCCGCTCACCAAGGGGTCGAGGGTGCTGCGCTACAGAAGTACTCGTCCGCCGCTGGGCTCATCGCCCGGACCATAGCCAGGCCCAGCGGCCGACCGCACGCTCCCGGCGCGCCCGCCGCGGAACTCAGCGGCTCAGTGGCAGCGGCTCAAAGGGAATGCGCAGGGTCGGCCAGCCCATACTGCGCGGCCAGTCGCGCCAGGGCGATGGAATCGGTAATGGCCAGCTTCTCGAACAACCGCGTCTTGTGCGTGTTGACCGTCTTGGCGCTCAAGCTCAGGCGTTTGGCGATCTCTTCCTGGCGGAAGCCCTGCACCAGCAACAAGGCGATCTCCAACTCGCGCGGCGACAGCTCGTCGAACGGCGAAGCGCCGCCTTCCAGATTGGACAGGGCCAGGTTCTGGGCGATGTTGCTGGCCAGGTAGCGCTTGCCGCGGGCGACATCGCGGATCGCGCGCAGCAGCTCGCTGGCATCGCCGCCCTTGCCGACATAACCGGACGCGCCGGCCTCGAGCAGGCGCTTGGGCATCGGCCCGTCCTCCAGCACCGACACGATGATCACGCGCGTGCCCTGGTCGCCCTTGACGATGCGCTCGGTCACTTCCAGGCCGCTGACCCCGGGCAAGTGCAGATCGCACAGCACCACGTCCGGCCGCAGTTTGCGCACCAGCGGCAAGGCTTCCTCGCCGCTCTCCACGTCGCCCAGGACTTCGATATCCGTCTCTGCCGAGAGGATCATGCGCATGCCGGCCCGGACCAGCGCATGGTCGTCCACGATGAACACACGGATGGTCATACCGTCCCCGACAACAACATTCAGCTACCTCACCGGAGGCTACGCGGCGCCCTGCCGCCGCGCAAGGCGAATGCCGCCGCTGCGGCCACGAGCGCACAGTTGGGTGCCTCGCGCAAGTCACGTCTTCGCCATGCCGATGTCGCGCAGCGCGGCAATGGCGCGCCAATGCACGGACTGCGTCACAACTCGGCAATCGCCCGCGCAAATTGCTAGCGCAGGCGCGCAAGGGTGGCACCGCGGCGCGCGCGGATGCGCCATCGCGCGCGAGGATGGGCTGCGCGGATCGTGCCGGGATTGGCCGGTCTGCGGCAATACGGTACGGGCTGATGCGTCCATGCCGACCAGACCGCATCGGTCGGCCTGCATCGAACCCGCCTGCATCGAACTGACTTGGATCGAGCCTGCTTGGATCGAGCCTGCTTGGGTCGAACCTGCCCGTATCGAACCTGCCCGCATCGAACCTGCCTGGGTCGAGCCGGCCTGGATCGAGTCGGCCCGCACCGGAGGGCGGCACCCAAACGGCCCCGCATCGGTCGCACCCCGCATCGGCCGCGCCCTGCCTCATGGGAGCGCGCGCCCGCCGCGCGGGCATTGGCCGCGCAGGTCGCGATCGATCCCGCAGGACCGGGCCCGGATACCGATCCGCATCGTCCCTGCGGACGATCCAGCCGCGGCGCGCGCCGCCGGGCGATCCTGTCCGAAAGCGGCCAGTCGCGCGCGCACCGCGGTGTCATGCTGAGCGCCCTGCCCCTCACCTCGCCGGACTCCGCCATGCCCATCCAGAACCCGCACAGCGAACACGCCGAAGATTTCCACCGCCTGCACCAGGACGGCCTGCTGCTGTTGGCCAACGTCTCCGACGCCGGCGGTGCGCGCCTGGCCGAAAGCCTGGGCGCGCGCGCCGTCGCCACCACCAGCGCTGGCGTAGCCTGGTCGCACGGCTACGCCGACGGCGACCGCCTGCCGGTGCCGCGCCTGCTCGCCACGGTCGCCGATATCGTGCGCGCGGTCGCGGTGCCGCTGAGCGTGGATGCCGAAGGCGGCTATTCCGACGATCCGGCGGCGGTGGCCGAAACCGTGGCCGCGCTGCTCGATGTCGGCGCGGTCGGCATCAACCTGGAGGACGGCGCCGGCGAGCCGGCGCTGCTGTGCGCCAAGATCGAACAGGTCAAGCGCGCCGCTGCGCGGCTGGGCGTGGCGGTGTTCGTCAACGCGCGCACCGATGTGTATCTGCGCGGCCTGGCGGCGCCGGAAGCGCGGGTCGAACAGACCCTGGCGCGCGCGGCTCAGTACCGCCAGGCCGGCGCCGACGGCCTGTTCGTGCCGGGCCTGGCCGAGCAAGCCGAAGTCCGCGCCATCGCCGCCGCGGCCGGCCTGCCCCTGAACCTGCTGGCGCGGCCGACGTTGCCGCCGGCGGCGGTGTTGCAGGACTGGGGCGTGCGCCGGCTCAGCGCCGGCTCGGCCCTGGCCCAGTCGGCGTACGCGCGCCTGGCCGGCCTGACCGCAGACTTCCTGCGCGACGGCGCGTCCGCGCCGCTGTCCGCGCAGAGCCTGGACTACGGCGCGATCAACGCTCTGTTCGCTTGAGGCGCGTTCGCTTAAGGCCTGCTTCCTGAGCAGTACTCCTTGACGCCTGTTTACCGGGGCGTGCTCCCTGAGGAGCGCGCCCCGACGCGCGCGCCCTTGAAGTTTGCTGTCCGGGGCCTTCGCGCGGCGCTCGCTCCGCCGAGGCTCAGGCCTGCGCGCGCAGCCACTCCAGCAGCGCCGCCGCCGGCGTGCCCGGCTCCACCGGCGCCGGCGCCAGCAACTCGTACACCGTGCCATCGGCGAGGAAACCGAACGGCGCCTCCAGCAAGCCGGCCTCCAAGTCATCGCGCACCAGCGCCCACGGGCCGATCGCCAGCCCGAGTCCGGCCGCGGCCGCCTGCAAGCTGAAATAGAAATGCTCGAAACGCTGCGCCTGCGCCGATGCCGGAACGCGCCGGCCGCTGGCGCGCATCCAATCGTTCCAGGCGCCCGGGCGGGTCGCGCTGTGCAGCAGCCGCGCCCGCGCACGCAGTTTCACCCGCGCGCCCTCGCCACTGAGCCAGCGCTCGCGGCAGCGCGGGCTGCAGACCGGGCCGATCCGTTCCTCGAACAAACGATAAGCGTGCAGGCGGCCGCGGTCGAAATCGCCGCGGCGCACCGCCAGGTCGATGCCCTGGAACGCGACCGGCCCACCGCCGGCGACCCAGCGCAGTTCGATGTCCGGATGGGCGGCCTGGAACGCGGGCAAGCGCGGGATCAACCAGCGCATCAACAGGCTCGGCTCGCAGGACACGACCAGCGCCGGCGACTGCGCGCCGCGGCGCAGCTCGCGCATCGCCGCGGCCAGACCGTCGAAGGCCGATCCGGCGGCTTCGCGCAGGCGCTCGCCGGCCGCAGTGAGGTGCACGCGCTGGCGCCGGCGCTCGAACAAGGCCACCCCGAGCGTCTGCTCGATCGAGCGCACGGCACGGCTGATCGCGCCCGGGGTCAGGTGCAGTTCCTGCGCCGCGCGGGCGAAGCTGGCATGGCGCGCGGCCGCCTCGAAACAGCGCAAGGCGCCCAGCGGCGGCAGCGCCCGCCGCCCCCTTGGTGAGCCTGGCTCATCATCGTCGTGATCGATCATCGTTTGAGCAACCAAGGGCCGGCCCTTAATTTAGCGCCTATCCTCGCCGATGCCCTCACCCGACATGCCTGCCTCCACCGCCGAACCGCTAGCAGTACTCATCATCGTCCTGCTCGCGGTGATCAGCCCCGGGCCGGACTTCGCCATGGTCTCGCGCAACAGCCTGCTGCTCTCGCGCCGCGCCGGGGTGCTGACCGCGGTGGGCATCGCCCTGGGCGTGTGGGTGCATGTGGCCTATACCTTGCTCGGCGTAGGCCTGGTGATCCAGCGATCGCTAGCCTTGTACACCGCGCTCAAGCTCGCCGGCGCGCTGTACCTGGCCTGGCTCGGCCTGGGCCTGTTGCGCTCGCGCCAAGAAACAGCCGGCGCAGCCGACGCCGCTGCCCGTCCCGATGCCCAGGCCCCGGCGGCCTCCGACCTGGCCGCGCTGCGGGCCGGTTTCCTGACCAACGCGCTCAATCCCAAATGCACGGTGTTCGTGGTCAGCCTGTTCCTGCAGGTGATCGGGCCGGAGACGCCCTTGGCCCAGCGCCTGGGCTATGGCGCTTTCGTTTCGGCCACGCATCTGCTCTGGTTCGCCCTGGTGGCGCTGCTGTTCTCCGGGCCGGCGCTGCGCACGCGCTTGCTGCGGGTCCGGCGCACGCTCGACCGCGTGTTCGGCGGCCTGATGATCGGCTTCGGCGCCCTGCTCGCGGCCTCGGCGCTGCGCCGCTGAGCGCGGCGCTACAGCCGCAAGGCCAGGCCCAGCGGCAGCACCAGGAACAAGGCCAGCGCCCAGCCGAACAGGTTGTGGGCCAGGGTGCGCGAGGCCCATGCCGCGATCAGGCGGGCGATCAGCACCCGCAACACCAGCACCGGTGTGGCGACGATGGACACGAACGCCTGGCCGAGGTTGCCGGCGCGGTCGATCGCTACCAGAACCCCCATGCCGCCAACGCCGCCAGCGCCAGCGCGATGGTGGCCGAAGGGCAGGCCGGAGCTGATCCTGGCCGCGGTGGGGCTGGGCGCCGCGTCTGGCGACGGAGTCGGCGCGGCGACGGCGGTCGGCGGAGGTTCGGGCGTGCTCATGGCGC
>CBIFVU010000197.1:0-7686 GCA_966185905.1 uncultured Lysobacter sp. | reverse complement strand
GACCCGGTCCCATTCCAACGTTCCCAAGGCAGCCGGCCCCGGCCCCGGCAGCGGCAGCTTCCGGCTCGGTGCCTCAGGGTATTTCCGTGCAGTCCTTCCCGCGCTCATGCCGCCGCGGCCATGCGCCCCGACCTGCTCCCGGTCCCGCGCTGGCCCGCGGTGCGATCCTCGGCTTGGCGGTCGCCCTGTCGCTGCTCGCCACGGGCTGCGCCGAGCCGGCGCCGGCTGCCTTGGGAACGTTGGAATGGGACCGGGTCAGCCTGCCGTCGCCGGCGGCGGAGAAGATCGTCCGCATCGATGTGCGCGAAGGCCAGCGGGTGCGCGCCGGAGCGCGCCTGCTGCAACTGGAGCCCGACCGCGGCCGCGCGCAGTGGCAGGCCGCGCAAGCCCAGGCCCGGCAATCGGCCGAGGCCCTGGCCGAACTCCAGGCCGGCCCGCGCGGCGAAGCCATCGACCAGGCCCGCGCCAACCTCGCCGCCGCCCAGGCCCAGCAGCGCGATGCGGGTGCCTACTATGCGCGGCTGGAGCCGCTGGGCCGGCGCCGCCTGGTGGCCGCGGCCGAGGTGGACCGCGCGCGCGCCGCCGCCGGCCAGGCCGGCGCCCAGGTGCGCGCGGCGCAAGCGGCGCTGCTGGAACTGGAACGCGGCAACCGCAGCGAAGCCATCGCCCAGGGCCGTGCGGCCCTGGCCGCAGCCCAGGCCCAGGCCGCCCTGCAACAGGCCAACCTCGGCCGGCTCGATCTGGTCGCACCGCGCGAGGGCGTGATCGACAGCCTGCCGTACAAGCTCGGCGACCAGGCGCCGGTCGGCGCGCCGTTGGCGGTGATGCTGGTCGGTGCGCGGCCGTATGCGCGCGTGTATGTGCCCGAGCCGATCCGCCAGGACGTGCGCGTGGGCACCGCGGCGCGGGTGCGCATCGAAGGCCGCGAACGCGCCTGGTCCGGGCGGGTGCGCATGATCCGCAGCGAGCCCGGTTTCACCCCGTACTACGCCCTGACCGGCGAAGACGCCGCGCGGCTGAGTTACCTGGCCGAGGTCGAACTGACCCAGGCCGATGCGGCCGCCTTGCCCGCGGGCTTGCCGGTGCGGGTCGAGTTCGGGCCATGAACGGCTCCCGCGACCCGGGCGCGCCGGCCGCGCCATCGGCGCCCGCACCGGAGGGCACCGCCCCGGCCGCGCGCGAGGCCGCGCTGGACGCTTCCGGCGCCCGCGCTTCGGCGGGCGAGGCCGCGCCGGCCATCCTCGCCCGCGGCATGAGCAAGCGCTTCGGCGAACTGCAGGCCGTGCGCGAGGTCGACCTGACCGTGCCGCGCGCCTGCGTCTACGGCTTCCTCGGGCCCAACGGCTCGGGCAAGTCCACCACCATCCGCATGCTGTGCGGCCTGCTCACGCCCAGCGCCGGGCGGATCGAGGTGCTGGGCCTGGAGATCCCGCGCCAGGCCGATGCGCTGCGCCGGCGCATCGGCTACATGACCCAGAAGTTCTCGCTGTTCGAGGACCTGAGCGTGCGCGAGAACCTGGAGTTCCTCGCCGCCGTGCAGGAAGTGCCCAAGGCCGCCGCGCGCCGGCGCATCGACGAATTGATCGAGCAATACCATTTCGGCGACCGCCAGGCGCAACTGGCCGGCACCATGAGCGGTGGGCAGAAGCAGCGCCTGGCCCTGGCCGGTGCGGTCGTCCACGAGCCCGAGCTGTTGTTCCTGGACGAGCCCACCAGCGCGGTGGACCCCGAATCGCGCCGCGATTTCTGGGAAAAACTGTTCGAGCTGGCCGACGGCGGCACGACCTTGCTGGTCTCCACCCACTACATGGACGAGGCCGAGCGCTGCCATCGCCTGGCCATCCTCGATCGCGGCGCGCTGGTGGCCGACGGCACGCCGGGGCAGCTGACCGGCGCGCTGTCCGGGCGCACCGTGGAAGTCTTGGCGCAGCAGCCGCGGCGCGCGCAGCGCGCGCTGCTCGGGCTGGACGGGGTGCTCAGCGTGGCCCAGGTCGGCAATGCGTTGCGGGTGCTGCTGGCCGATGCCGGCACCGATGCGCAGGGTTTGCAGGCGGCGTTGGGCGAGGCCGGGCTGCAGGCGCGAGTGAGCAAGGCGCGGCCCAGCCTGGAGGACGTGTTCGTCGCCTCCACTCGGGCCCCGGCCGAGACAGGGGCGGCCGAGAAAGGGGCGGCCGGGGCAGGGGCGGCGCCATGAACCTGCGCCGGCTGTGGGCCATCGTGCTCAAGGAGGTCCGGCAACTGCGCCGCGACCGCATCACCCTGGCGATGATCGTGATGATCCCGGTCGGCCAGTTGGTGCTGTTCGGCTATGCCATCAATCTCAATCCGCGCGGCCTCAACGCGGCGATCGCCGACCAGGCCGGCACCAGCGCCTCGCGCGCGTTGGTCATGGACATGGTCGCCACCGGCGTGATCGAACCGGTAGCGCAGGCGCGCGCGCCGCAGGAACTGGTCGAACTGCTGCGCCGCGGCCGCATCAGCGTGGGCGTGGCGATCCCGCCGGACTTCGAGCGCCGCCGCGCCGAAGGCCGCGAGGCGGTGCAGGTGATGGTCGACGGCAGCGACACGGTGGTGCAGAGCGCGGCCGCGCAACTGGCGCAGATGCCCATCGACGGCGCCGCGCCCGGCGCGTCGCGCGTCGCTCCCGGGGGCGCGCCGATCGCGGTGGTCGCCTTCTACAACCCGCAGCGGCGCTCGCCCTTGAACATCGTGCCGGGCCTGATCGGCGTGATCCTGACCATGACCATGGTGATGTTCACCGCGGTGGCGATCGTGCGCGAACGCGAGCGCGGCAACATGGAACTGCTGATCGCCACGCCGCTCAGCCGCACCGAGCTGATGGTGGGCAAGGTCCTGCCGTATGCGCTGATCGGCCTGCTCCAGACCACGGTCGTGTTGCTGCTGGGCCTGTGGTTGTTCCAGGTGCCGGTCAAAGGCAGCGTGGCCGATGTCTACCTGGCGTCGGTGCTGTTGATCCTGGCCAATCTCTCGCTGGGCCTGTTGATCTCGACCAAGGCCGCCTCGCAGTTCCAGGCGATGCAGATGACGGTGTTCATCCTGCTGCCCTCGATCCTGCTGTCGGGCTTCATGTTCCCTTATGCCGGCATGCCCGCGCCGGCGCAGTGGCTGGCCGAGGCCTTGCCGATGACCCACTTCCTGCGCTTGATCCGCGGGGTCATGCTGCGCGGCGCGGGGCTGGGCGAATTGTGGCCGGACGTGGCCTATCTGCTGGGCTTCACCGCGGCGATGATGAGCCTGGCGGTGGCGCGGTTCCGCAAACGCCTGGATTGAACGCCGCGGGCGGTCGGCGGAGCAGGGCGGCGAGCGCGGCATCTCCGATGGTGCGGCCGCGCGTTTCCAGTGCGGCGCGGGAACATCCCGGGCGGCCGCACTGGGCGGGCCGCAGTACCCGAACCGCTTCGCGCCGGCGCATCGCGCAGACCGCACCGCACCTCACTGCATCGCACTGCGCAGGGCCATGCGCGGCGCTGCGACGGCCGCACTTGCGCCGATGCGCCGCTTCTCGCACATTCGCCGTTCCGCGGCCGCGCATCGGCCGCACCCGACGAGGAGGCGATGCGCATGCTGCGATTCCTGTGGCCCGTCCTGGCCTTGGCCGGCGCTTGCGCCGCGCCCGCCGCCGCCACCGAGGTGACCTTGCTCACCGCCGCGCGCATCCACACCCTGGAGCCGTCGCGCCCGCAAGCGCAGGCCCTGGCCTTCGACGCGCAAGGCAAGATCCTGGCCGTGGGCGAGCGCGAGCAACTGCAGCGGCGCTATCCGGCCGCGCGCCGCCTCGACGCCGGCGCCGCCACCGTGGTGCCCGGCCTGATCGACGCGCATGCGCATGTGTTCGACCTGGGCCTGGGCCGCTTGCAGGCCGACCTCGCCGGCGCGGGCAGCAAGGCCGAGGTGATCGCGCGCTTGCGCGAATTCGAGCGCACGCTCGCGCCGGGGCAGTGGCTGCTCGGCCACGGCTGGGACCAGAACGACTGGCCGCAGGCGCAGTTCCCCACTGCCGCCGACCTGGACGCGGCTTTCCCGCAACGCCCGGTCTGGCTGCAACGGGTGGACGGCCATGCCGGCTGGGCCAACGGCGCGGCGCTGCGCGCGGTCCAGCGCGACCTCTCCGGCGAGTGGCAGCCCGACGGCGGCCGCATCCTGCGCGACGGCCAGGGCCGCGCCACCGGCGTGTTCATCGACGATGCCATGGCCCTGGTCGATGCGGTCCGGCCGGCGTTGGACGAGGCGACCCGCGAGCGCGCGCTGACGCTGGGCATGCAGGCCGCGGTCGAGCACGGCCTGACCGGCGTGCACGACGCCGGCATCGACCTGGCGACCCTGCGCGCCTACCAGCGCCTGGCCGACCGCCAGGCGCTGCCGCTGCGCATCACCGCCCTGGCCGGCGGCGACGGCGACGCGTTGCGGGCGCTGTGCGAGCAAGGCCTGTACCAGCACGGCTCGGGCCGGCTGAAGATGCGCGCGGTCAAGCTCTACGCCGACGGCGCCCTGGGCAGCCGCGGCGCGGCGCTGCTGCGGGACTACAGCGACGACCACGGCAACCGCGGCTTGATGAGGATGTCGCCGGAGGCGATGCGGACGGCCATGGCCAAGGCCCGGCGCTGCGGGGTGCAGGTCGCCACCCACGCCATCGGCGACCGCGGCAATCGCGAGGTGCTCGATCTCTACGCGCAGGCGCTGGGCGAGGACGCCGCGCGCCAGGACCATCGCTGGCGCATCGAGCATGCCCAGATCCTCGCGCCGGAGGATTTGCCGCGGTTGGCCGCGCTGCACGCCATCGCCTCGATGCAGCCCACCCACGCCACCAGCGACATGCCCTGGGCCGAGCAGCGGCTGGGGCCGGAGCGCATCCACGGCGCCTACGCCTGGCGCCGGCTGCGCGACAGCGGCGCGCGCCTGGCCCTGGGGTCGGATTTCCCGGTCGAATCGGTGGATCCGCGCTTGGGCCTGTACAGCGCCGTCGCGCGCGCCGACGTGCAGGGCCGGCCGGCGGGCGGCTGGCATCCGGAGGAAAAGCTCACCGCCTACGAGGCCTTGCGCGGTTTCACTCTGGACGCGGCCTATGCCGGTTTCGCCGAGGGCGAGGTCGGCAGCCTGGCGCCGGGCAAGCGCGCCGACTTCGTCCTGCTCGGCGCCGATCCGCTGGCGGTCGAACCGGCGCGGCTGCGCACGCTGCCGGTGCTGGCGACGTATGTGGACGGGCGGGCGGTGTGGCAGGCCTCGGCGCCGCCGGCGGGGACTGTAACTGCGCCGGCGCCGACATCCGCCTCTACACCTGCGCCTGCATCGGGGGCGACCCCGGCCCCAGCCCCGGCTCGCTGAACCCAGGCGGCCCGGCCCTGCGCGGCCCGACCGACGTCGCTGCCGCGCGGCCGCGCTGTCGGTGGCGACGCCGCCGCTGCGCGGTGTCGATCGGCGCAGGCGCGTTGGCGCCGTGGCGCCGTCGGGGCGGTCGCGCCGGCGTCGCCTCTCGGCTGGCGGCTTTAGGCGCCTTGCCTCTGTGGAACCGGCAGAGCGACCCCTCTCCGGCCGATGGTGCGAGCAGACTCGGGCAGGGCCGCAGCGATGGCCGGCCGCAGCGCCAGGCCCCGCGCCGGTACGCAGTGCGTCCTGCCTCGGCTGCGCTCCCGGGTCAGAGCATCCGGTGCATCACCAGCACATCCACCCGACCCAAGTGGGCATGGCGGAAGGCCTCGGGCACCCGGCCGACGATCTGGAAACCGTGCTTGCGCCACAAGTGCACGGCCGCCTCGTTGCTGCTGACCACGAAGTTGAACTGCATCGCCGCGAACCCGGCCTGGCGCGCCTGCGCCAGCGAGTGCTCGCACATCGCCCCGCCCACGCCCTGGCCCCAGGCGCGCTCGGCGACCATGTAACTGGCGTTGGCGACATGATCGCCGCGCCCGGGCTGGTTGGGGCCGAGCTTGTAGCAACCCAACGCCTCGCCATCGTCGCTTTCGGCGAGGAAGCTGCGGTACGGCGGCTGGGTCCACATCTGGCAGGCGCGCTGCATCGACAGGTCGGCGGGGTAGTTGTAGCTCTCCCCGCGCGCGAGCACTTCGCGGAAGATCGGCCAGACTCGCTCGAATTCGCCGGCCGGCAGCGGGCGGATGTGGAAACCGTGGTTCATGCCGCGCGTCCCGGGCTCAGGCCGCGGCCTGGTCGCCGTCCAGCCGGACCCGGCCGCGCAGCGAGTTGGACAGCGCCTCGGTGATCACCACCTCGACGAACTGGCCGATCAGCCGCGGCGGGGCGGGGAAGTTCACCGAGCGCATGTTCTCGGTCTTGCCGGTGAGCTCGTTGGGGTTCTTGCGCGAAGGCCCTTCCACCAGCACCCGCTGCACGCTGCCGACCATGGCCTGGGAGATCCGCGCCGCGTTGGCGTTGATCGCCGCCTGCAGGCGCGAGAGCCGGGCGTGCTTTTCCTCGCTGCTCACGCTGTCCTCCAGGTCGGCGGCGGGCGTGCCGGGACGGCGCGAGTAGATGAAGGAGAAGGACTGGTCGAAGCCCACGTCCTCGATCAGCTTCATGGTCTTCTCGAAATCGGCTTCGGTCTCGCCGGGGAAGCCGACGATGAAGTCCGAGGAGATCGAGATGCCCGGGCGGACGGCGCGCAGTTTGCGGATCTTCTGCTTGAACTCCAGCGCGGTGTAGCCGCGCTTCATCGCCGCCAGGATGCGGTCGCTGCCGGCCTGCACCGGCAGGTGCAGGTAGTCGGCCAGTTGCGGCACGTCGCGGTAGGCCTCCACCAGCGAATCGCTGAACTCCAGCGGGTGCGAGGTGGTGAAGCGGATGCGCTCGATCCCGTCGATCTGGGCGATGGTGCGGATCAGCAGGCCCAGGTCGGCGGTCTCGCCGGCGGCGCCGTCCTCGGCCGCCATCGGGCCGCGGTAGGCGTTGACGTTCTGGCCGAGCAGGTTGATCTCGCGCACGCCCTGGCCGGCCAGTTGCGCGACTTCCACCAGCACGTCCTCGAACGGGCGGCTGACTTCCTCGCCGCGGGTGTAGGGCACCACGCAGAACGAGCAGTATTTCGAGCAGCCCTCCATGATCGAGACGAAGGCGCTGGGGCCGGAGGCGGAGGGCTCGGGCAGGCGGTCGAACTTCTCGATCTCCGGGAAGCTGATGTCCACCTGCGGCAGGCCGGTCTCGCGCTGGGCGCGGATCAGCTCGGGCAGGCGGTGCAGGGTCTGCGGGCCGAATACCAGGTCCACGTGCGGGGCGCGCTTGACGATGGCGGCGCCCTCCTGGGAGGCCACGCAGCCGCCCACGCCGATGATCACCTGGCGCTCGCCCTGCTTGTGCTGCTTCCAGCGGCCGAGCTGGCTGAACACTTTTTCCTGCGCTTTCTCGCGGATCGAGCAGGTGTTGATCAGGATCACGTCGGCCTCGGCGGCGTCGGTGGTCAGTTCCAGGCCATCGCTGGCGGCCAGCACGTCGGCCATCTTGGCCGAGTCGTACTCGTTCATCTGGCAACCGTGGGTTTCGATGAACAGCTTCTTGGCGCCGGGCTTGGCGGTGGGAGCGGCGGGCAGGCTGGGCAGGGGATGCAGGTCGGTCATGGCGAGTCCGGGAAGGCGGTGGTGATTCCGGGCCGGAGGGCTGGACCGCGCATTGTCCCCCGAAATCGCCGTGGAGGGGCAGTCCGGGCGGGGCGCAGTGGGC
>CBIFVU010000196.1:0-7728 GCA_966185905.1 uncultured Lysobacter sp. | reverse complement strand
CGCCGCCGGCGGCGGGCGTATCGGAGGTCGCAGCGATCTTCCGAGCGCGGCTGTCGGAGAGCGGTCGGAACCAAGTTGCCCGCGCGTTAAGCCGCTGCCAGCGTTCAGCCCGCGCGCTCCGCCGAGCGGGCGCAGCGGCCGCATTCCGACGATTTTCCGACATCCCCCGGCGACACTGGCGCGCCGCCGTCACGCCCGCGCCGCCCGGGCTTGCGGCACTATCCCCACAGCCGTCCCCACGGCAGGAGTCCGGCGCATGCGCCTGCTGGTCGTTGAAGACAACCGCAACCTGGTCGCCAACCTCTTCGATTACTTCGAAGCCCGCGGCCATACCCTGGACGCCGCGCCCGACGGTCCCACCGGCCTGCACCTGGCCGTGACCCAGCGCTACGACGCGATCGTGCTCGACTGGGGCCTGCCGCGCCTGGACGGGCGCGAGGTGCTGCGCTGCCTGCGCGAGGAGGCCGGCTCGGACGTACCGGTGCTGATGCTGACCGCGCGCGACGAGTTGCCCGACAAGATCGCCGGCTTCCGCGCCGGCGCCGACGACTACCTCACCAAGCCCTTCGCCCTGCCCGAACTGGAGGTGCGACTGGAAGCGCTGGCCGCGCGCGCGGCCGGCCGCGGCCGCAGCAAACGCCTGCAGGTGGCCGACCTACGCCTGGACCTGACCACGCTGGAGGCCAGCCGCGGCGGCCGGCCGCTGCATCTGTACCCGGCCTGCCGCAAGCTGTTGGAGGTGCTGATGCAGTCCAGCCCGGCCGCGGTCACTCGCGAACGGCTGGAGCATGCGCTGTGGGGCGACAGTCCGCCCGACGGCGACATGCTGCGTTCGCACGTCTACGAACTGCGTCGGGCGGTGGACGGGCCGTTCCCGGTCAAGCTGATCCAGACCCTGCCGCGGGTCGGCTATCGGCTGGCCGAGCCCGCGGCCCAGGGCCAAGGCGAAGAAGACGATGGCGACCGCGCCTCCGCCTGATGCTTCCGCGCCCGCGGACGGCCGCGGCGCCGGCGCTGCGGTCTCCGGCGGCGCCCGCACCACTGCGGCCCACGCACCGCGCAGCAGCCTGCGCCGGCGCATCCTGATGGGCCTGTTCGGCTACAGCGCGCTGCTGTCGATCGCGGTGGTGGTGCAAGGCTTCATCGTCAACGAGCACGCCGAGCACCTGGTGTGGACCTCGTTGATGGACACCGAGCTGGACCACTTCATCGAGCGCAGCCGCACCGATCCGGATTACCGCTGGATCGACACCCAGGCGCTGGCGCTCTACGACAGCGCCACCCGCCCGCCACCGCGCGAGCTGCGCGGACTGGCCGCCGGGGTGCACGACGAGGTCCGCTACGGCGGGGTCGAGCACGTGGTGGTGGTGCGCGAGGTCGATGGCCGGCGCCTGACCCTGGCGCTGGACATCGACGACATGGAGCACCGCGAGTTCGACCTCGCCCTGACCATCGCCGGCTCGGCCGTGACGACCTTGCTGCTGCTGTGCGCGGTGATCTTCTGGGGCGCGCGCCGGCTGGTGCGGCCGCTGAGCCAGATGGCCGAGCGCATCGGCGCGCTGCGCCCCGACCAGCCCGGCCAGCGCATCCAGGTGCCCGAGGCGGCCAGCTCCGAGCTGGTGGTCATCGCCGATGCGGTCAACGATTACCTGCAGCGCAACGACCGCTTCGTCGAGCGCGAGCGCGCCTTCATCGACAGCGCCAGCCACGAGTTGCGCACGCCGATCGCGGTGATCGCCGGCTCGACCGAGATCGCGCGCGGCCAGCCCGGCCTGCCGCCGCCGGCGCGCCAGCAGCTCGACCGCATCCACCGCACTGCGCGCGATGTCGAACAATTGATCTCCCTGCTGCTGGTGCTGGCCAAGGACCCCAAGCGCCTGGCCGCCAGCGCAGACCGCTTCGCCCTGGACCAGCTACTGCCGGAGATCGTCGAAGACCATCGCCACCTCACCCGCGGCAAGGACTTGCGCCTGGCGCTGGCGCCGATGCCGCCCTGCCCGGTGTCGGCGCCGCTGCCGATCGTGCAGGCGGCCATCGGCAACCTGCTGCGCAACGCCATCGAGAACAGCGACCGCGGGCAGATCGTGGTGCGCCTGCTGGCGCCGGCCACGGTGGTGATCGAAGACCCCGGCCACGGCATGTCGCCGGAGGAGATCAGCGCGCTGTATGCGCAGGTCGCGCGCGGCGGCCGCGAGGGCGGCGGCATCGGCCTGGACCTGATCTCGCGGCTGTGCGAACACCTGGGCTGGCGCCTGAGCTTCCAGGCCGCCGAGCGCGGCACTCGCACCACCCTGGTACTGCACGGCGTGGGCTGAGGGGCGGCATCGCGATCAGGCGGCCCGCCCGAGTCCGCGCGCCGGCTCGACGCTGGGCGCTCAACCGCGCGGCGCGCTCCTGAGCGAAGCGGTCCGCACTCGCGCGCGCCTGACCGGCAGCGCCAGCGCCTGCGCGCTCACTCCCGCGCGCGCGCCGGCGGCACCGCGGCCGGGCCGGTGTGCACCTCGCGGTAGGCGCGCTCCACCGCTTCGGCGCCGTACTTGCGCTCCAAGCGCTTGACGATGAAATGCCCGCGCGCCATGTCCTGGTAGTGATTGGTGAACAGCACGTTCATCGTCGCCGCGGTCGCCGCGCCCAGCACCGGCACCAGTTGCGCCGCGGTCTTTTCGGTGATCACCACGCCGAAGCGCGTGGCCACCGAATCGATCAGCTTGGCCATCCACGCCGCCGCCTGCTTCTTGGCATAGGCCTGGGTGAGCTCGTGCGCGCCGCGATGGCCGGCCAGGTGCACCAGCTCGCGGGTGGCGTTGCGGGTCAGCTCGGTCAGCACGCCGCGTGAGGCGTAGTAGCCCGATTCGGCGGCATCGTCGCTCTTGCTGCTGCCGCCGAAGGCGAACACTTCCACGCAGGCCGCCTGCACCCAGGGCTCGGACAGCGAAAAGCCTTCGCTGCGGGCGATGTCGGCCACCGAGCGCATCATGATGACCGTGGTCACCGGCAGCTCGACCGCCAGCCCGGCCACGCCGAACAAGCCGCCGGCGGCGCCGGAGACGGCGGCGGCGAGCTTGTGGGTCTTGGTCGAGGCGCGCTTGCTCGGCGCTTCCTTGACCGTCCACAGCGCCGCCGCGGCGGCCTTGTGCAAGGCCGCGTGCACCGTCTTGTGGATGCGCTCGTGGGCGAACTTGGGCAGGCGCGACATGCCGAATTCGATAGGCGCGCCGGCCAGCGCGGCCATGCGCGCGGTGATCGACGGCGTTTCCAGCAGGCCCACCGCGCGGCGCAGGTCGCCGGCGTCGGTGGGATCGTCCAGCAATCGGACCTGGAGCTCCATGGCGTTCGCATCTCCCGGGTGCGGCCGGCGGCCGCATGGGCCGGTCATGGGGGCGGCGGCGCGGCGCGACAAGGGCGCCGCGCGCGACCGCGCCCCGGCGTTCAGTCCAGCGGCGGCGGCGTGCGCACCATCCGCGCCAGCAGGTGTTCGACGATAGCCTGCGGTTGCAGACAGCGGCCGGTGTGCACCGGCGAGATCTGGATGATCGAGCTGCGCTTGGCGGTCAGCCAATGAAAGCGCGCGCGCGCCGGCAGCGCGCCGATCGGCCCGGCCTCGCGGCCGCCGCGGCAGATGCGCTCGATCGCCTGCAAGTGCAGGCGCACGGCCTCGACATCGCAGGCCGGGTCCAGCGCCAGCAGGCGCGCCGCGTCCAGCTCGATGCCCGCTTCCAGCAAGCCCGCCTGCGGGCAGGACACCAGCACGCCGGCGTTGATGAACTCTTCGCGCTCGACCCGCGGCACCACGCGGATCACCGCATAGTCATAGCTGTGCGCGGGCACGCAGGGCCTCCTCGACGAAAGCGCGCGGCGAGCGCACGCGGCGGTTGAGGTAGTCGGCATAGGCCTGGCGGTGCGCGGCGACGCTGTCGAAGCCGGGCTCGTCGGCCAGCCACGCCTCCGGCACCCGATCGACGACGGCCTGCACGCGTTCGGGCGTGACCTGCGCGGCCAGGCCGGCATCGAGTTCGGCCAGTTCCGAGGCCAGCGGCAGCAGCACATGGTCCTTGACCGCGGCGAAGCGGCTGGCGGCGGCGTCGGCGGCATTGGCCCAATCGTGGTGGAAGTACAGCGCGGCGCCGTGGTCGATCAGGGTCAGGCGACGATGCCACAGCAGCATGTTGGTGTTGCGGGCGGTGCGGTCGACATTGGTGGTCAGCGCGTCGAACCAGACGATGCGCGAGGCCAGGGCGGGCTCGGGCCGGTCCACCAGCGGGTCGTAGTTGACCGCGCCGGGCAGGTAGTCCAAGGCCAGGTTCAGGCCGGCGCTTGCGCGGATCAGGTGCTGGATCTCCGGGTCCGGCTCGGTCCGGGCCATGTCGCCGTCCAGTTCGATCAGCACGATTTCCGGCACCGGCAGACCCAGCGCGCGCGCCAGTTCGCCGGCGACGATCTCGGCGATCAAGGCCTTGCGGCCCTGGCCGGCGCCGCGGAACTTCATCACGTACAGGCCGTCGTCATCGGCCTCCACTACCGCCGGCAGCGAGCCGCCTTCGCGCAGCGGAGTGACATAGCGGGTGGCGGCGACGGTCCTGAGCACGGCGGTGTCCATGGCGGCGCGGCCGACTTCGGCCGCGTCCCGGCCGATCACCTTAGGCGGGCGCGCGGCAAAGGCCAAGCCCCCGGCGAGGCGGTGGCGCTTGCGCCGCATCGCGAGCAGGCGCGGGGCGAGCGGGCGCAGGCCAGCAGTCGCAGGCGGGCGGATGCGTCCGGCGCGATGGCCTGCCTGGCCGATGCTCCCGGCACCCGCCAGCTCGCACCGGGCCGCCTCGCGCCGCCTCAGGCCGCTGCGCGCAGCGCGCGTTCGCGCGCCAACTGCGCGGCCAGCGCGTCCACCTGCGCTTCGGCGCGGGCGATGGAGGCGCGCAAGCGCTCGTCGCCGAACTCGTCGTATTCGATCGCCAACGCATGCGCATCCTCGATGCCGATGTAGCGCAGCGGCGTCAACACCGAGGATTCGACATGATTCAGATGCGCCAGCCGCTCGCCCGGGCCGTAGCCATGGTCGCCGCGCGCGCCCAGCACCACCACGCTCTTGCCGGCATCGGCCAACAGCGGCCAATAGGGCTCGCCCTCGCGCCCGCGGTCGAAGCCGAAGGTGCGGCCGACCCGCACGATGTTGTCGATCCAGGCCTTGAAGGTGGACGGCGGGCCGAAGTTGTACATCGGCACCCCGGCCACGATCACATCGGCGGCCAGCAGTTCCTCGACCAGGGCATCGCTCTCGGCCAGGGCGTGCTGCATCCAGGCTTCGCGCCGGGCCGGCGGGGTGAAGGCCGCATGGATCCAGGCCGCGCTGACCGGGCTCGGCGGATTCAGGCCCACATCGCGCACGACCACCTCGGCGCCGGGTTCGGCCTCGCGCCAACGGCGCACGAAACGGGCGCTGAGACGGCGGCTGTGGGAGCCGTGGGCCTGGGTGTCGGAGCCGTGCGGCCGGGCGCTGGAGTCGATGTGGAGCAAGCGGGTCATGGCGGGGTCCTCTGCGATGGATGAGCCAGGATCAGGACAAAGGCCGCTCCTGGCGCTGGATCCATGTTGAAACCCCGCCGCAACGCCGACAAACTGCGATTTCTCAACCGATACATGAGGAAACATCATCCATGCCTGGACGCAGGCTGCCCCCGCTCGGCGCCCTGCGCGCGTTCGAGGCCGCCGCGCGCCGGCAGAGCTTCAAGCGCGCCGCCGAGGAGCTGTCGGTCACCCCGACCGCGATCAGCCACCAGATCCGCGCCCTGGAGGAACACCTCGGCCAATCGCTGTTCGAGCGCCGCACCCGCAAAGTCGTGCCGACCGAGGCGGCGCTGCGCCTGTACCCGGTGCTGCGCGACGGCTTCGACGCCTTCGCCGAGGCCGTGGCCGCGATCGCCGCGGCGCCGCAGCGGCGCGCGCTGACGGTCTCGGCCACGTTGTCGTTCACCGCCAAGTGGCTGGTGCCGCGCGTGGCCTCCTTCCATGCCGCCCACCCTGGCCTGGACCTGCGCCTGCACGCCTCCGACGACCCGGTGGACCTGCACGCGGGCCTGGCCGATGCCGCCATCCGCTACGGCCGCGGCCCCTACCCGGGGCTGGTCGCCGAGCGCCTGGTGGAAAACCGTTTCGCGCCGGTATGCAGCCCGCGCCTGGGCCTGGGCGACGTCCACGAGCTCGGCGCGCACACCTTGCTGCATTCGGAATGGCGCCACCCTGGCCCGGACTCGCCGAGCTGGCGCCGCTGGGCCGCCCTGGCCGGTGCCGGCGGCATCGACTTCGAGGCGGGCCTGCGCTTCACCGACGAGAGCCACGCGATCCAGGCCGCGGTCGCCGGCCATGGCGTGGCCCTGTTGAGCCTGACCCTGGTCGCCGACGATCTCGCCGCCGGCACCTTGGTGCAGCCCTTCGGCCCGCACTTGCAAGGACACCCGCATTGGCTGCTGCGCCCGGAAGGCGAGCCCCGCGAGGAGGTGCGCGCATTGCGCGACTGGCTGCGCGCGCAAGCCGGCGCCGCGGCTTGATCGGCCGGGCAGCGATCGCGACCCGGCTGGGTCGGATCCGGTTGGGCCGGATTCGGCTCGATCGGCCCTGGCTCGATCGGCCCTGGCTCGATCGGCCCTGGCTCGATCGGCCCTGGCTTGATCCGGTCATGGCTTGATCGGTCCTGGCTGGGCCGGCCGCGACCTCATCGGTCCCGACTGGACCGGTATGGCTGGAGCGGTCCTGATTTGACCGGCACGGGCGCGCCCAATCGGCCGCGAGGCTGGGGCCATCCCGAACCGGGCCGCCTCATGCCTGATCGCCCACGCCTGAACGGCCCAGCGCCCTGACCGCCGCCGCGCGCGGCGCGCCCGGACCGGGCGCGCGCCAAGCGCCTACAGCGCGCTGCGCGGCGGCAGCGCCCAGTCCACCGGCGCCTGGCCTTGGCGCGCGAGATATTCGTTGGCCGCGGAGAAATGCCCGCAACCGATGAAGCCGCGGTGGGCCGACAAGGGCGAGGGATGCGGCGCCTTGAGCACCCGGTGCCGGCGCGGATCGATCACCTTGCCCTTGGCCTGCGCATAGCTGCCCCAGAGCAGGAACACCAAGCCCTCGCGCTCGCGGTTGAGCGTATCGACCACATGGTCGGTGAAGCCTTCCCAGCCCTTGCCCTGGTGCGCGCCGGCGCGGCCCTCTTCCACCGTCAGCACCGCGTTGAGCAGCAGCACGCCCTGCCGCGCCCACGGCAACAGGCAGCCGTGGTCGGGCCGGCCGATGCCGAGATCGCGCTGGATCTCCTTGAAGATATTGTCCAGCGACGGCGGCACCGCCACCCCCGGCTGCACCGAGAAGCACAGCCCGTGCGCCTGGCCGAAGCCGTGGTACGGATCCTGGCCGAGGATCACCACCTTGGTCCGGTCGAACGGCGTGGCCTGGAACGCGGAGAAAATGTCCGCGCCCGGCGGGAAGATCCTCGCGCCGGCCGCCTTGCGCTCGCGCAGAAAGCGCGACAGCGCCTGCATGTCCTCGCGCGCGAACCACTCGCCGACGCGCGCCTTCCACGAGGGTTCGAGCTTGATGTCGCGGTCGGTCTCGCTCATGCCGTCGCCACCGCCGCCTCGCCCAGCCCCGACAGGCGCAACTGGAACAAGGTCTTGGTCACCAGCAGGCGTTCCTCGATCGGCTTGAGCACCAGGTCGTTGGCGCCGGCGCGCAGCAGCTCGCTCTGGT
>CBIFVU010000195.1:0-7736 GCA_966185905.1 uncultured Lysobacter sp. | reverse complement strand
GCACCCGCCATCGAAGTCGACGCCCGCGCCCACCCGCCGCTGGGCATGCCGCCGCAGCAGTTCCTGTCGACCTATTGGCAGAAACGGCCGCTGCTGATCCGCAACGCCTTCCCCGACTATCGCTCGCCGATCCAGCCCGAAGACCTCGCCGGCCTGGCCTGCGAGGACGCGGCGTTGGCCCGGCTGATCCAGCACGACCGCGCCAGCGATCGCTATTGGCTGCGGCACGGGCCGTTCCAGGAATCCGAGTTCCCTGGCCTGCCGCAGCAGGACTGGACCCTGCTGGTGCAGGACGTGGACAAGTGGGATGCCGACGTGGCCGCGCTGTTGCCGGCCTTCGCCTTCCTGCCGAGCTGGCGCATCGACGACATCATGGTGTCCTTCGCCGCGCCGGGCGGCTCGGTCGGCGCGCATGTCGATCAGTACGACGTGTTCCTGCTGCAGGCCCAGGGCCACCGGCGCTGGCAGATCGACGCCGGTCCGAACCCGCCGCAGGCGTTCCGGCCCGACGCCGAACTCAAATTGCTGGCCGAGTTCGCCCCCAGCCACGACTGGGTGCTGGGCCCCGGCGACATGCTCTACCTGCCGCCGGGCGTGCCCCACCACGGCGTGGCCGAGGACGCCTGCCTGACCTTCTCGATCGGCATGCGCGCGCCCTCGGCGGCCGAGCTGATGGGCGACTACATCGACACCCTCGCCGCCGAGGCCGACGAAGGCCTGCGCTACCGCGACCCCGACCTGGCCCCGCCGCGCGATCCCCACGAGATCGATGCGGCCGCCATGGCGCGCGCGATCGAAGCCCTCAACACGCTGCGCATGAACGACCCCGACCGCCTGGGCGACTGGTTCGGCCGCTTCATCACCGTCTACCGCGCCGCCGGCGAGGTCAGCCCGGGCGATGCGCCGGCGCGTTCGCGGATCGAGATCGAATGGGACCTGGCGCACGGCGCGCGCCTGTGGCGCCACCCCTGGTCGCGCCCGGCCTGGCGCCGCGCTCACCGCCGCGGCCAGCCGGCCCGGCTGTACGTCAGCGGCCTGGAATTCGCCCTGCCCGCGCGCGACGCCCAGGCCCTGGCCGCGGCGGCGCAGATCGGCCAGGCCCAGTACGCCGCCCTGTCCGAAGCCGGCCGCGACTGCGTACAGGCGCTGATCGCCGCCGGCCACTACCGGCTGGGCGCAGACGCGCCGGACAACGAACTGGACGAAGAATCGAACCACGGCCACGCCGCCGGCGGCGTGGCCTGGGACGGGGAAGAAGAATGAGCGCCGGCGCGGCGCCCCAGGGCTTCGGCGTGACGGTGGTGGAGGACTACGCCGGCGCGCGCCCGGCCCTGCGCGCCGTGCGCGAGGCGGTGTTCGTGCAGGAACAGGGCGTGCCGGCCGAACTGGAGCACGACCCGGCCGGCGACCCGCTGTGCCGCCATGTCCTGGCCGTGGACCCTTCCGGCGCCGTCGTCGGCACGGGCCGCCTGGCCGCCGACGGCCGCATCGGCCGGCTGGCGGTGCTGCCGGCCTGGCGCGGCCGCGGCGTCGGCCAGGCCCTGCTCGCGGCCCTGGTCGGACAAGCCCGGCGCCAGGGCCTGCACAGCGTCTGGCTGCACAGCCAGGCCGCCGCGGTGGAGTTCTACGCCCGCCAGGGCTTCCTGCCCCAGGGCGGGCGCTTCCTGGAAGCCGGGATCGAACACCAGACCATGCACCGGCACTTGCTGGCGGCCACCCCGGTGGAGGAGCGCGAGGCGGCCCTGGCCGCCCTGGTCGGGGTCGTGGCCGGCGCCCGCCGTGGCCTGGCGATCTACTGCCGCGAACTCGATCCGGGCCTGCTCGACCGCAGCGAGGCGGTCGCGGCGCTGCGCCGCTTCGTCGTCGCCGGCGGCCTGGTGCGGGTGCTGCTGCACGATGCGGCCGCGCCGCAGCGCCAGTTGGCGCCGCTGATCGGCCTGTCCCAGCGCCTGTCCAGCGGCTTCGCGTTCCGTGCCATCGAAGAGCCGGTGGACCGGGACTACCCCTGCGCCTACCTGGCCAACGACCGCGATGGCTGGTACTTCCGCCCTTTGGGCCACCGTTTCGACGGCGAGACCCAGCTCGACGGCGGCGCCCGCGCCCGCCAACTGCGCGCGCACTTCGAGCCGGTGTGGGAGCGGGCCCGGCCTTGCAGCGAATACCGGGCCCTGGGGATTTGAGGCTCTGGGCGGGGCTCGGGAGTGGGGATTGGGCGGCGGCCGCGCGCACCCGTGCGCTTCCGGGGCCGTTTCCTGCGCCCTCACCCGGCTGCGGGCTGAACACGGTGGGCACGCCAGGCCAGCCGTCCGCGCCGGCGCCCCGACTTGCATTTCCCGCGCGGGCCCCCAGCCTGTCAGGGCTTGCCGGACCGGTCCACTCGATGGTCCGGGCCGGCCGCCAGGCGGAAATCGAACGAAAACGGTCGCTTAGACGTAAGTAGTTGTGCCGCTGGGCTTAACACTGCCGCTATAATCGCGGGCCTTGTCCGCGCTCTGCGCGCAGCGCGCGCGCGGATCCCATACCCGCCCCCCTAGAGTTTCCCGATAGCCATCGTGGACAGTCTCCTGAAGCAGTTCTCGCAGTCCTCGCAACTCGGCGCCAACGCCGCCTTCATCGAAGACCTGTACGAGCAGTACCTGGTCGATCCCGACAGCGTCGGGCCCAAGTGGAAAGCCTATTTCGACGGCTTCAAGGGCCGCGAGGCCGGCGACGTGCCGCATTCGGCCGCCATCGAGAGCATCGCCCGGGCCGGCCGCGACGCCGCCCGCGGGACGGTCTCGGCAGGCGGCGGCTCCGGCGGCGACGAACGCGAGCGCATGGTCGGCAAGGTCATCACCGCCTACCGGTCGCGCGGCCACCTGGCCGCGGACATCGATCCGCTGGGCCTGCTGCAGAAGCCCGACGCGCCGGACCTGGCCCTGGGCTTCCACCGCCTGTCGGAGAGCGACCAGTCGGTCGAGTTCTCCACCGGCGGGGTCGCCGGCAAGGAGCGGATGAAGCTGGGCGACCTGCTGGCCCTGCTCAAGGCCACCTATACCGGCCCGATCGGCGCGGAATTCATGCACATCGCCGACGCCGAGCAGCGTCGCTGGATGTACGAGCGCCTGGAAGCGGCCGGCGGCCGCTTCGGCCGCAGCGCCGAGCAGAAGCTGCGCATCCTGGAGCGCCTGACCGCGGCCGACGGCCTGGAACGCTACCTGGGCACCAAGTACGTCGGCCAGAAGCGCTTCTCGCTGGAAGGCGGCGACGCGCTGATCCCGCTGATGGACACCACCATCCGCCGCGCCGGCGAGCAGGGCGTGCAGGACGTGGTGATCGGCATGGCCCACCGCGGCCGCCTCAACGTCCTGGTCAACACCCTGGGCAAGCCGCCGCGCAAGCTGTTCGACGAGTTCGAGGGCAAGTTCGAGCACGACGAGCACGCCAAGAGCGGCGACGTGAAGTACCACATGGGCTTCAGCGCCGACGTCGCCACTCCGGGCGGCCCGGTCCATCTGGCGCTGGCGTTCAACCCCTCGCACCTGGAAATCGTCAACCCGGTGGTCGCCGGCAGCGTGCGCTCGCGCCAGACCCGCCGCGGCGAACACGGCCGCGCCCAGGTGCTGCCGGTGCTGCTGCACGGCGATGCCGCCTTCGCCGGCCAGGGCGTGGGCATGGAGCTGTTCCAGATGTCGCAGGCGCGCGGCTTCGCCGTCGGCGGCACCGTGCACGTGGTCATCAACAACCAGGTCGGCTTCACCACCAGCGAACGCCAGGACGCGCGCTCCACGCTGTACTGCACCGACGTGGCCAAGATGGTCGGCGCGCCGATCCTGCACGTGAACTCCGACCACCCCGAGGCGGTGGTGTTCTGCGCCGAGCTGGCGCTGGACTTCCGCCAGCGCTTCGGCCGCGACGTGGTCATCGACCTGGTCTGCTACCGCCGCCACGGCCACAACGAGGCCGACGAGCCGGCGGCGACCCAGCCGCTGATGTACCAGGTCATCCGCAAGCACAAGACCCCGCGCGAGATCTACGCCGAGCAGCTGATCGCCGAGGGCGTGATCCAGGCCGACCAGGCCCAGGCCCTGGTCGACGGCTACCGCAACAAGCTCGACGCCGGCGAGGTGACCACCGAACTGGTGGAGGTCAAGCCCGACGAGTTCACCATCGACTGGTCCAAGTACCTGCAGGGCCAGCTCAGCGATCCGGTCGACACCACCTTCGACCGCGCCAAGCTCGACCGCCTGGCGGTGGAGATCAACGCCGTCCCCGACAGCGTCAAGCTGCACCCGCGCGTGGCCAAGATCTACGAAGACCGGCGCAAGATGTCGGCCGGCGAGCTGCCCGGCGACTGGGGCTTCGCCGAGAACCTGGCCTACGCCACCCTGCTCAGCGAAGGCTACAAGCTGCGCCTGGTGGGCCAGGACAGCGGCCGCGGCACCTTCTTCCACCGCCACGCGATCCAGCACGAGCAGACCACCGACGAGTACATCCTGCCGCTGCGCCGGCTGGTCCAGAACCCGACCGACGTGACCATCATCGACTCGCTGCTCAGCGAGGAGGCGGTGATGGCGTTCGAGTACGGCTACTCCACCGCCGACCCCGGCACCCTGGACATCTGGGAAGCGCAGTTCGGCGACTTCGCCAACGGCGCGCAGGTGGTGATCGACCAGTTCCTGTCCTCCGGCGAGGCCAAGTGGGGCCGCCTGTGCGGCCTGGCGCTGTTCCTGCCGCACGGCTACGAAGGCCAGGGCCCGGAGCACAGCTCCGCGCGCCTGGAGCGCTTCCTGCAGCTGTGCGCGCTGGAGAACATGCTGGTGTGCGCGCCGACCACCCCGGCGCAGGCCTACCACATGATCCGCCGGCAGATGCGCATGAGCACGCGCAAGCCGCTGGTGGTGATGACGCCCAAGTCGCTGCTGCGCCACAAGCTGGCCGTCTCGACCCTGGACGAACTGGCCAAGGGCGAGTTCCAGCACCTGATCCCGGACAGCGCCGCCGACGTCAAGAAGGTCAAGCGCGTGGTCCTGTGCTCGGGCAAGGTCTATTACGACCTGTTCGAGCAAGCGCAGAAGGACGGCGTGGACGACGTCGCCATCGTCCGCGTCGAGCAGCTCTACCCGTTCCCGCGCGAAGCCCTGGCCGCCGAGCTCAAGCGCTTCAGCGGCGCCCAGGACGTGGTGTGGTGCCAGGAAGAGCCGCAGAACCAAGGCGCGTGGTACCAGATCCGCCACCACCTGACCGCGTGCCTGGCGCCGAAGCAGGCCCTGCACTACGCCGGCCGCGCCCGTTCGCCGTCGCCGGCGGCCGGTCATCTGGCCGATCACGTCGCCGAGCAGACCAAGCTGGTCGCCGACGCGCTGGTCAATTCGCTGCACGGGGAGTCCAGCGCCGAATAAGGCGCCGGCTCGCCGCGGGAGGCCGGCGCCGCATCGGCGCCGGCGCTTCGCCGAACACCCAAGATTCGCTATTCCAACCTTCAAGCACTCCAGGATGCCTGCCCCATGAGCACCGAGATCAAAGTCCCCGTCCTTCCCGAGTCGGTCTCCGACGCCACGATCGCCACGTGGCACAAGAAGCCGGGCGACGCGGTCAAGCGCGATGAGAACCTGGTCGACCTGGAAACCGACAAGGTCGTGCTGGAAGTGCCCTCGCCGGTGGACGGCGTGCTCAAGGAAATCAAGTTCGAGGAAGGCGCGACCGTGACCAGCCAGCAGCTGATCGCGATCGTCGAGGCCGGCGCAGCCGCCGCCGCTCCGGCTGCGGCCGCCGCCCCGGCCGAAGCCGCCCCGGCGCCTGCCGCCGCGGCCGCCGCGCCCGCCCCGGCCAAGGCCGAGGCCGCCAAGCCGGCCGCCGCGCCGTCGGCCAACGACCAGCTCCCGCCGGGCGCGCGCTTCGCCGCCAACACCCAGGGCGTGGACGCCTCGCAGGTCGAGGGCACCGGCCGCAAGGGCGCGGTGACCAAGGAAGACATCGTCAACTTCGCCCGCAGCGGCGGCGTCGGCGCCGCCGGCGGCGCGCGTCCGGAAGAGCGCGTGCCGATGACGCGCATCCGCGCCCGCATCGCCGAGCGCCTGATGCAGTCCAAGAATTCCATCGCCATGCTGACCTCCTTCAACGAGGTCAACCTGGGCAAGGTCATGGCCATGCGCAAGGAGCTGGGCGAGAACTTCGAGAAGGCCAACGGCGTCAAGCTGGGCTTCATGAGCTTCTTCGCCAAGGCCGCCGCCAACGCCCTGCAGCGCCACCCGGTGATCAACGCCTCGGTGGACGGCAACGACATCGTCTACCACGGCTATGCCGACATCTCCATCGCCGTGTCCACCGACAAGGGCCTGGTGACCCCGGTGCTGCGCAACGTCGAGCGCATGGGCTTCGCCGACGTGGAGAAGGCCATCGGCGACTACGCCAAGAAGGCCCGCGACGGCAAGCTCGCGCTGGAAGACCTCCAGGGCGGCACCTTCACCATCACCAACGGCGGCACCTTCGGCTCGCTGATGTCCACCCCGATCGTCAACCCGCCGCAGTCGGCGATCCTGGGCATGCACGCCATCAAGGAGCGCGCCATCGTCGAGAACGGCCAGGTCGTGGCCGCGCCGATGATGTACATCGCCCTGTCCTACGACCACCGCATCATCGACGGCAAGGACGCGGTGCTGTTCCTGGTCGATATCAAGAACCAGCTCGAGAACCCGCATCGCATGCTGCTCGGCATGTGATGCCGAGCCGGGATTCGGGATTGAGGATTCGGGATTCGCAAAGGCAAAAGCCCATGCGAATTCCTCCCGCCCCGAATCCCGGCGCTTCCGCAGTACTTCGCGGGACCCGGCATTCGCAGCGCTCCAGCGCTTTGAACGAATCCCGAATCCCCAATCCCGAATCCCGTGAGCGAATGAAATGAGCGAACAATTCGACGTAGTCGTCATCGGCGCCGGCCCCGCCGGCTACCACGCTGCCATCCGCGCCGCGCAGTTGGGCCTGAAGACCGCGTGCATCGACGCGGCGCTGGGCAAGGACGGCAAGCCCGCCCTCGGCGGCACCTGCCTGCGCGTGGGCTGCATCCCGTCCAAGGCGCTGCTCGACAGCTCGCGCCAGTTCTGGAACCTGCAGCATCTGTTCGGCGAGCACGGCATCAGCGCCGACAACGCCAAGATCGACGTGGCCACCATGGTCGGCCGCAAGGACAAGATCGTTAAGCAGTTCACCGGCGGCATCGCGATGCTGTTCAAGGCGAACAAGATCGCGCCCTACTACGGCTTCGGCACCCTGCACCCGGGCAACATCGTCAAGGTCAAGCAGCACGACGGTTCCGAGGTCGAGCTCAAGGGCGCCAACGTCATCATCGCCGCCGGTTCGGACTCCATCGAACTGCCGTTCGCCAAGTTCGACGGCGACAAGATCGTCGACAACGTCGGCGCGCTGGACTTCGCCGAAGTCCCCAAGCGCCTGGGCGTGATCGGCGCCGGCGTGATCGGCCTGGAGCTGGGCAGCGTGTGGAAGCGCCTGGGCGCGGAAGTCACCATCCTGGAGGCGATGCCGGAGTTCCTGGCCGCCGCCGACGCCGAGGTCGCCAAGACCGCGGCCAAGGAATTCAAGAAGCAGGGCCTGGACATCAAGCTCGGCGCCAAGGTCTCCAAGGCCGAGATCAAGGGCGATGAAGTCCACCTGACTTACAACGACGGCAAGGCCGACCAGCAGTTGGTCGTGGACAAGCTGCTGGTGGCCGTCGGCCGCCGCGCCGCGTCCAAGGGCCT
>CBIFVU010000194.1:0-7762 GCA_966185905.1 uncultured Lysobacter sp. | reverse complement strand
GTAGTAGACCTTCAGGTGGTCCACCAGCGCGGAGGAGGCGCGTCCGGTGCGGACCTTGGTCAGGTCGTGGCGGAAGGCTTCGACGCTCTTGGCCATGCGGGTCTGTGCGTCTTTCTTGATGTCGTTGAGCATCGCCGGCTCCGGTCCTGTTGCGGTAATCGCGGGAGTATATGGGCTTGGGCGGGTTTTGCGGGCCGGGCCGCCCGGGCCGGGGCCGCCCGGGCGCGGGCCCGGGCAGGGCCGCGCCCCGCCGGAGCAGGCCCGCGCGCGCATCGGCAGGATGCGGCGAAGGGGCCCGGGGCGGTGGGCGAGGGCGGCGCCGGCAGCGCGTCGGGAGTGTCGGCGGTCACGACGCCGCGCGGCCGTTGCGGCGCAGCACGGCGCGTTCAGGCGCCAGGGAAGGGCGGCGGGGTCGAGGCGGGCGGCGTGCTGCGCCGGCCCGCGGCGCTCAGTGGCGAAGGCCGGCCGGGACGGCGTCGGGCTGTTGGCCGCCGTGCGGGTGTCCGGGCTTGTGGTCGTGACCGTGGCCGTGCTTGCAGGCTTGGCCGTGGCCGGGCGAGGCGGAGTCCTCCCGAGCGTGCGCGTGGCCGGGCGCGGGGCCGTGGCGGTGGCCGTGATCGGGATCGGGATCGGGATGGCCGCGACCTTCGGCGTAGCCATGATCGTGGTCATGACTGTGGCCATGATCGCGGTCATGCCCGTGGCCATGACTGTGGCCGTCGTCGTGGTGGTCGTGCCCCGGTCCGTGCCCGTGCGCGCCGTGCGGCGCGCGGTCGTGGCGATCGTGCTCGCAGGCGCTGCCGTGCTCGACCTGCAAGGTGGGGTGGTTGATGCCGAAGCGGCGTTCGAGCTCGCGATTGAGCCGGTCGATGAACACGTCGTGGTCGCGATCGTCCGGCCGCACGATGTGCGCGGTCATCGCGATCTCGCCGGCGCCCAGCGACCAAATGTGCACGTGGTGGATCGCGGTCACCCCGGGCTGGGCGCGCAGCAGCGCTTCGACCTGGGTGCGGTCGATGCTGCGCGGCACCGCGTCCATCGCGGCATCGAAGCTCTCGCGCAGCAGGCCGAAGGCGCCGACGGCGACCACTGCGCCGATCAGCAGGGCGATGGCCGGGTCCAGCCAGGCCCAGCCGGTGAACCACATGCCCACGCCGGCCAGCACTGCCGCCAGCGACACCGCTGCGTCGGCCATCAGGTGCAGGAAGGCGCCGCGGCGGTTGAGGTCGTGGTCGTGGCCGTCGCGCACCAGCCAGGCCGCGCCGAGGTTGACGGCGATGCCGAGCGCGGCGACCACGATCACCGGCAGGGCCGGGATCTCCGGCGGCGCGCCGAAGCGGCGGATCGCTTCCCAGGCCAGCGCGCCGGAGAATCCGACCACCAGCAGCGCATTGGCCAGCGGCGAGAGCAGGGTGGCGCGGCGCCAGCCGTAGGTATGGCGATCAGTGGGCAGGCGCCGGGCCAGCACCGCTGCGCCCCAGGCCAGGGCCAGGCCGAACACGTCGCCGAGGTTGTGCAGGGCGTCGGACAGCAGCGCGAGCGAATTGGTCAGGAAACCGTAGCCGGCCTCCAGCGCGGTATAAGCCAGGTTGATCAAGGTCACCGCGGCGAAAGCGCGAGTGCCGGGCTGGCCGTGGTGGTGGCCGTGATGGCCATGATGGCTGTGCGAGTGCATGGCGCGGATGCTGTCACGGGCGCCGCCGCGAACACTATTACAGCGGCGCGCAAACAGGAGCGCGCGAAAGCCAGACAGGCCCGGCGCGGAATCGAGACAGAGCCGGAGTGAAGCAGCGCCGACCTGGAGCGGTGCGGCCTGAAACAACGCGGCCTGGGCCAGTGCGGCCTGGACCAGCACGGATGCAATGTTATAGCCATCGCGATGCAACCCTTCGCGATGTTGCGGCATCCCATCTCCGGAACGTGGGCCGTCGGCGCTTTCAGTACAGGGCGGTTGCCGCGGTCCGCTGGCGGGCGGCGGAGCCCGGCCCCGGCAGCGTGACTTCCGACCTGTTGACTACGCGTGTAGTCAACGACGATCCTGGCGACAAATGTAGTCACGGGGGTGGCATGGGCCGCAAATCCATCGGCGACCAGGAATTGGCGCTGCTGCAATACATCGCCGAAGCCGGCGATGCCTCGGTCGGCGAGGTCGCCGCCGGCTTCGGCGAAGCGCGCGGGCTGGCCCGCTCGACCGTGCTGACGATGATGGAGCGCCTGCGCGCCAAGGCCTACCTGCGCCGGCGCAAGACTGGCGGCGTATATCGCTACGCCACTGCCGCCGAGCCCGGCGACGTGCTGCGCTCGGCGGTCGGGCGATTCGTCTCCGGCACGCTGCAAGGCTCGCTGTCGCCGTTCGTGGCCTGGATGTCCGAGCGCGGCCGGGTCAGCGACGAGGAATTGGCCGAACTCCAGGCGTTGGTCGCCGACCTGCAAGCGCGCCGCAAGGAGGATTGAGATGAGCGCATCGCCCGATTCCTGGCTCCACGGCCCGGCCGCGCTGGCCGAGGCGCTGTTGCCGCGCCTGTTGGCCGCGGGCCTGCAATCGCTGCTGTTCGTCGCCCTGGCCTGGCTGCTGTGCCGGTGGATGCCGCGCTTGAGCGCGGCCGCGCGTTGCTGGCTGTGGTGGGCGGCAGGGCTGCAACTACTGCTGGGCCTGGCCTGGCCTGCGCCGCTGGAACTGGCCTGGTTGCCCGAGCATGCGCCGGCCACGGCGCAGGCCTTGGCGACCGCCGCGCCGCCCTCGCCGCAGATGCCGGTGTACGCGCGCCTGCCCTATGCGTTGACCGGCGGTGAAGGCGTGGCCGCGGCGGTGGCGCCGGCGGCCGACGCGGCCCTGCGCGCGTGGTTGCCGTCCTGGCCGGTGGCGCTGCTGTCGCTGTGGCTGGCTGCATCCGCGGCCGGCCTGGCCTCGGCTTGGCGCGGTTGGCGCGCGGTCCGCCGCCGGGTGCGCGCTGCGCCGGCTTGCGACGACCCGGCGGTGCTGGCGGCGTGGCGATCGCTGGGGCGCTCGCTCGGCCTGCGCCGCCTGCCGGCGTTGCGCTGGTCGGAGGACATCGAATCGCCGCAACTGCTCGGTCCCTGGCCGGCGGCGGTGCTGCTGCCGCGCCATCGCGTCGCGGCGATGAACCCGGCCGAGTTGGAAATGGCCTTGCACCACGAGCTCACCCACCTGCGCCGCGGCGATCTGTGGTGGGGCTTGGTGCCGGCCCTGGCGCAGCGCCTGTTCTGCTTCCATCCGCTGGCCCATCTGATCGCGCGCGAATACGCGATCGCGCGCGAGGCCGCCTGCGACGCGCAAGTGCTGGCCAGCCGCCGTTATGCGCCGCAGGCCTATGGCCGGCTGCTGCTGCGGTTGGGCGTGGCCGAGCGGCCGGTCGCCGGCGTGGCCGGCGCATCGCCCACTTATTCCGTACTCAAGAGGAGACTGACCATGCTCCAGGACACCGCATCCCCCTCCCATCTGGGCAGCCTGTGCCTGGCCGCCGCGCTGGTCGCGGTCGGGCTGGTGCCCTACCGGGTGACCGCCGCTGCGCAGGAGCGCGGCAGCGTGAGCATCCACGACAGCGGCCGCGCCGGAGAGACCCGCATCACCGAACTGGGCGGCGGCGACGTGCCGCTGGTGTGGGCGATCAAGGACGGCCAGTACTTCCGCGTGCACGAGGACGGCCGCTACGAGCCGGTGCGCGATGCTGCCACCCGCCAGCGCCTGGACCAGCGCCAGCGCGATGCGGCCGCCGCGCAAGCCCAGGCCGCGGTCGCCGCGCGCCAGGCCGAGACGGCCACGCGGGCCGCGGCCGAAGCGATGCGCGCGGCCGGGCTGGCGGCGGACGAGGCCGAGAGCGCAGCGCGCCAAGCCGGCGACGGGGCCGGCAGCGAAGCCGGAAAGCAGGCGGCGCGCGAGGCGGGCCAGGCCAGCGCGCAGGCGCAGCGCGAGCGGGACCGGGCCCAGCGCCAGGCCGACCAGGCCCAGCGCCAGGCCGAGCAGGCCCGCAACCGCGCCGATGCGGCTCGCAGCCAGGCCGAACACGGCCGCCAGGCGGCCGAGCGGGCCCGGCGCGAGGCTGCGCAGGAGCGCCAGCAGGCCCGGCAAGCGGCCCAGGCGAGCCGGGACGCGAGCCACACCCGCGACGCAGCCCAGGTGCGGCAGGCCGCCGTCGCGCTCCGGGGCGACGCCGAGCGGATGCGCCGCGATGCCCTGCGCGCAGCCGAACAGACCCTGCGCGAGGGTGGGCAGATCCGCCGCCATGCGCTGCGTGCGGCCGAGCAGGCGGTGCGGGCGAGCGCGCAGGCCTTGCGCGACAGCGAGCGGGCGCGCCGCGCCGCCGAGCCGGTCTTGCGCGACCGCGAGCGGATCCGCCGCGAAGCCTTGCGGGCGGCCGAAGCGGGATTGCGCGCTGCGCGCGAAGGCCTGGCGCTGGCGGCCAGCGGCGGCTGAGCGCAGCGCGGCGGGACTGCCGGAGGGAGAGCGGCCGCCAGTGGGGCCAGATGCAACCGGCTGCAGCGGGGCCTGCGGCCGCCTGGGAACCGGATGCGGTCCGATGCGGCTCGATCCGGGCTAGGTTCGAACCGATCGATCCGGTTGAATCCGATCAGGCCGGGACGGCCGGGCCGGTCGCCGCATTGGCGATGAAGGGCGGGCGGCCGCTGCTCGCGGCCGGCTCGCCACGGCCGCCGGTGCTGCGGCGGCGACGGGCGATGCACAGCTCGCGCGCTCAGCGGCGCCGGCCGGCGCATCGCCGGCGTGTGCCAGGCCGGTCAGGGCCGATCAGGGCCGATGAGGAGAGGACGGCGCAAGACGGCGCTCACAGCCGCGAGGCGCCTGGAGCGCAAGAAGGGAGCGGCAGACACGCCGGCCCGGCGAACGGCCCGGCTGGCGGCGCTAAGGCGCCCGGCCTCAGCCGCGGCCCTGGACCAGGGTGCCGATGTGCTCGCCGCGCAGGATCTTCAGCAGCACGCCCGGCTGGCCCATGTCGAAGATGCGCAGCGGCAGCTCGCTGTCGCGGCACAGGGCGAAGGCGGCGGTGTCCATCACCTGCAAGTCGCGGCTGATGACCTCGTCGTAGCTCAGGGTGTCGAAGCGCACCGCATCGGCGTGCTTCTTGGGGTCCTTGTCGTACACGCCGTCGACCTTGGTGGCCTTGAGCAGCAGGTCGGCGCCGATTTCGATCGCGCGCAGCGCCGCGCCCGAGTCGGTGGTGAAGAAGGGGCTGCCGACGCCGGCGGCGAAGATGGCGATGCGGCCCTTTTCCAGGTGGCGGATGGCGCGGCGGCGGATGTAGTCCTCGCACACGTCGTTGATCTTGATCGCGCTCATCACCCGGACCTTGGCGCCGAGCTTTTCCAGCGAGTCCTGCATGGCCAGGGCGTTGATGACGGTGGCCAGCATGCCCATCTGGTCGCCGGTGACGCGGTCCATGCCGCCGGCGGCCAGGCCCGCGCCGCGGAAGATGTTGCCGCCGCCGATCACCAGCGCGACTTCGGCGCCGGCCTGCTGGACTTCGATGACCTCGCGCGCGAGCCGGCCGATCACCTTGGGATCGATGCCGTAGTCCTCGTCCCCCATCAGCGCCTCGCCAGAAAGTTTTAACAGGACACGGCGGTAGGCGAGCTGGGACATGGGCGTTCTCGGGGGAGAGTGGCGGGGCGGCTGAACGGGCGCAATTGTAGCCCAAGCGCCCCGGGCCCGGCGTGCGCCGACGGGCGGCCGGCGCACGCCGATGCCGGCGCGCCGCTGGCGGCGGGTCGCGGCCCGGCGGGAGGACGGCGGAGTCGGGGGATCGCGGCTCGCGCCGCTCGTACCCGCCATCCCCGGCCCCACGCAACATGGCCGCGGCGCGAGCCGCGATATGATCCGACCGGTCTGCGCGCCGCCGCGGCGCCGCCGCGTCCGCGCGCAGCGCAATCCCAAGGAGATGGACCGTGTCGATCAAGAACCTCAACGAATTCCTGGAAACCTCCAAGCAGAAGGACCTCAGCCAGGAGGCGTTCGAACTGGAAAGCCCGCATCTGCTGGAGGTCAAGCTCAACGGCCGGGTCTGGGCCAAGGCCGGCTCGATGGTGGCCTATCGCGGCGGGGTCAAGTTCGTCCGCCAGGGCATGCTCGAACAGGGCCTGGGCAACCTGCTGAAGAAGGCCATCAGCGGCGAAGGCACGCAGTTGATGAAGATGGAAGGACAGGGCCGGGTGTACGTCGCCGACGCCGGCAAGAAGGTCACCCTGCTGCGCCTGGCGGGCGAGTCGATCTTCGTCAACGGCAACGACGTGCTCGCCTACGAGGACGGCATCGCTTCGGACATCAAGATGATGCGCAAGGTGGCCGGGATGATGTCCGGCGGCCTGTTCAACATCAAGCTCAGCGGCAGCGGCGTGGTCGCGATCACTTCGCACTACGAGCCGCTGACCCTGGCGGTGACGCCGGAGGAGCCGGTGTTCACCGACCCCAACGCCACCGTGGCCTGGTCGGGCAACCTCAGCCCGGACATCGTCACCGACATTTCCCTGGGCACGCTGTTCGGCCGCGGCTCGGGCGAGAGCATCCAGCTCAAGTTCGCCGGCAGCGGCTGGGTGGTGGTGCAGCCTTACGAAGAGGTGTACTTCCAGCAGGGCGGTTGAGGCATGCGCCGGTGCGCCGCCGACGCGGCGGCGCAGCGGACGCCGACGGGGCAGGGGCGATGCGGGAAAGGAGGCTTGCGATGGGGATGGCGATGCGCGGGCCGGCGGCCACGCCGGTGCCGGTTGCGGTGGGGCCGGCTGCACTCCGGCCAGGCGCGTTGGAGCGGGACGCGATGGAGTCCGGCGCGAAGGCTCGCGCCATGCAATCGGGTGCCTTGAAATCCGGTGACTTGAAATCCGGTGCAATGAAGTGTGGCGCAATGAAGTTCGGTGCACTGAGGCATGGTGCAATGAAGTTCCGCGCAACGAAATTCGCGATCGCCGTTGCGGCGATGGTGCTGGTGGCCGCCGCGGGCGCCTGTCCCGCTGCGCCGCCGCGGGCGGTGCCGGTGGAGGTCGGCGGCAGCGCCGAATGGGACGCCTGCGGCTCGTTCGGACGAGTGCGCGGACTGAAGCCCGGCGGCGATGGCTTTCTGGCGGTACGTGCCGGTCCGGGCGTGGGCTACGCGGTGCTGGACAAGCTGCTCGATGGCGACCAGATGTACCTGTGCCGGACCCGCGGCGACTGGGTGGCCATCGTCTACGCCGATTCGCGGCGGGGCGGCGAAGAATGCGGGGTGCACTACGCGATCGCCGAGAGCGAGCCCTATCGGGGGCCGTGCAAGTCCGGCTGGGTGCACAAGATGTGGGTCGAAGTGGTTGCCGGCTGATTGCGGCGAAACCGGCCTCGGGGCTGCCGCTGGGTGCGCCGCTGGTTGCGGGCGGCCCTCACCCCCACCTTCTCCCGCAAGCGGGAGAGGGGGCGGTTGCGCGGCGGGGCTTGCCTGTTCTGGCGCTGGGTTTTCGTTGGCCGCGCGGGTCTGCTGCCGCTGGGATCGTCTACCGACAGCCTCAAGCGGTCCCGCAGCTCCCCGCATTCCGCGTGCGGCTCTCCCGCATCTGCCGGGCTCCTCCTCCCGCATCCCTCTCCCCGCATCTGCCGGGCCCCCTCTCCCGCTTGCGGGAGAGGGCCGGGGTGAGGGCCGCGCGCAAAGGCGCGACCACGAGCACGGAGCCCCGGCCTCCCACCGCCTCACGACCGAACCCCGCGTCGCTGTTCCCCCTCTCCCGCTTGCGGGAGAGGGCCGGGGTGAGGGCCGCGCGCAAAGAG
>CBIFVU010000193.1:0-7796 GCA_966185905.1 uncultured Lysobacter sp. | reverse complement strand
GAGCAGCCTCGGCGCCGCAGGCTGGAGGCGTGCCTGGCGCGGTTGGAAGCGGCGCGTGCTGGGTGAGGTCCCACAGGCCGCTCGCTACGTGCCACCGTTTCAGTCGCCCCTTTCGTACAACCTTAACGACCTGTGTGCCCTGCGAGCGCTGTCGAACCGCGGGACACGACAGGGCAGGGGCGTGAACAGAGCCTCGGCGAGGGCCGCATGGACGAACACAGTGTCTCGGTTCCCTCCCACTGGGACAGGGGGCGGGCCACGGTCTGGAACTCGGCGCAGGTCATCGCAGCACTCGCCATTGGCGAAGGCGCAGGACGTACCGTCGCGCGATTTCCCAGGCCGAGAAGGCGGCTGCGGATGCGGTGTGGCGGATCGGCGACGCTCGCGCTTGGCGGACGAGGCTGGGGCTGGGAAGGACGCCGGGCGCACCGTAGCGGCGCGCTGTGCTCGGAATCGATCGGCGGTGTCGTCGCCGCAGAGCGCGGTTTGCGAGGGCTGGCCATGTGCCGCAGCGCGCGGCACTCTGCGCCGCTGTTCGCACAGCGGCGCAGAGTGCCGGCCGGCCTTTGGGCCGACCGGCGTCGCTGCGTCAAATCACCGGCGTTGCGGTCATCCGGCTGCCGGCGTTGGCACGGTGGTGCACAGATCGCTCAGGCTCGCTCGCATCTGATCGTAGCTTTGCTGCCCCGCCGGCAAGGGGTTGGCCTGGGGCGGGAGCAGAGCCCGATAGTCTTGGTGATAGAGCATGGACAGCAGGCAGTTCCCAGTCTGCTGGTGGAACCTCAACCGGCCCCGGCCGTAGTCTGCATCCTGCCCGTCCGGGCGGAAGTCGTTGCCCTGGGTTCTGGCGATTTCGAACATCGAGTCGCGGGTCAAGGCCGACAGGCTCACGCGGCGAGCGCGCAGTTGGGTTTCGCGCTCGGCGATTTGTTGTTCGTTCGCTGTCGCAGGCAGCGCTGCGGGTTCAGTGGCCCGAGTGAGCCATTGCTGGTGTTGCAGTCCGAGCACCGCCAGTGCGGCCACGTGCGGTGTGGCCGCCGATGTGCCGTTGAAGCCGGGGCTGCTGGTCGTGTTGACCACTGCGAAGCTGGCCAGGTCGGGCTTGCTCACCGGTGCATCCGGTTGTGGCCGACTGCCGCCGGCGGCGAGCGCGGGACCCCGCGAGCTGTAACGCTCCAACACCGAACTGGCCTGGTGCAAGGCCGCCACGGAGATGACGTTGGGCGAATCGGCCGGGCTCATCAGCGAGCGCTCGGGACGCGAGTGTTGGAAGCCATAGCCACTGGTGACGGCCAGGCGCAGGAAGTTGTTCGCCCCGGGCGTCTGCCGAAGCACACGGACACCGAAGATTCCGCCGCCAGCGTAGGGGCTGCCTTGCACCGTCGCGCCAGGCCCTCCCGCGAAAATCGCGTTGCAGCGCATCGTCCTGGTGGCTGCCGTTCGTGCGTCCGGGACAAGCGTGAAGCCCTCAGTCGGCTGTTGGCCCTGAGCGCCGTTCTGCGGTGTGTCGATGATGCCGGCCGAAGCCCAGCCTTCCTCCTGAGCCTCCTGCCAGATCCGCTGCCCCGTCCTCGGATCGAGTACCCACTGCGCTTGCGTCGCATCCTGCCAATACATCACTTCCAGCGCGTAATCGGTGTCGGTCGGGTCGGCGTCGGTGCTCCAGTCGTTCCAGGAAAGGTTGGCGCCGATCTTGAACAGATGGGCCACCCGGTCGTCCTGCACGCCGACCGGAACGCACTGGGAGTCGGAATACAGGCTCAGTACGTTGACGTCGCCGCGGCCGAAGCCGTCGCCTCCATCGACGAACGCCTGGGCCACCGGCGTGAACAGGACTGGGTTGTTCTCGTTGGCGCCGACAGTGCTGTCGCCGTCCCAGTACTTTCCGTTCGCATAGTTGGCCGCCGAATTGAGCACGGTCACGCCATTGCGCTTGGCGCCCTCGATCGCGGCGTACAGGCCCCTGAGCGCGGCGCTGCCGGTGCCGGTGCCGTCTCCGGGCGCTTGCAGCATGATGTTCAGCGAAGCGGTGATCACGTCGGCCCGCGGGCGGCCCGCGGGCTGGTTGTCCTCATCGAGGTTGGCTGCGTCCTGGATGGCGTCGACCCATTGCATGCCGCCAGCGCCTACATCGTACATGCGGTACTTCGCCGCCGGCGCCATGTCGTAGACGATTTCGGCAACCGCGTTGCCGTGCGGAGCGCCGCCGATGCCGAATCCTCTTGCACCGCCCCGCAAGACCAGCTTATCGGCGACGACGCTGTTGTCGGGCCATTCGCCATTGCGTTGCAGAGCGTTGATCTCCGAGTCGCTGTTGTTGTCGTAATGGTCGATGATGGCGATCGTCAGACCCTCGCCTTTGTACAGCGGCGAGACGAAGCGCACTCCGTTGGCCCTGGCGGCTTCGGCGGCTGCATGCAGGCCGCCGGCGTCCGCGGCGGCCGGCAGCCTGCCTTCGGCGACAGCGATCACTTGCGCGCGCGGGCGCCCCAGCGGCCGGTTGCTCGCATCCAGATTGGCAGCGTCGCGGATGCCGTTGAGCAAGTCGGCCTGGGTGCGCAGGTCGTAGAGGCGATAATCGGCCTGCGGTGCGATGCCGTAGATGGCCTGGACCGCGGCGTTGCCGTCGTCGCGGCCTTGCGCGCCGAACGCACCCGTGCCGGGAGCGATCAAGGTCAGCCGGTCTGGCGCGTCGGCAGAGTTGCTCGGCCAGAGGCCGGCCGCTTGCAACGTCAGGATTTCCTCCGCCTGCGCTGTTCCACCCTCATTGCGCTGGTTGTTGTCGAATGCATCCAGGACCGCGATGGTCTGGCCCGCTCCGAGGCCTTGGACGGCATCGGCCAGGCGGTCTTGCGCGGCCAGACTGCGCAAGGCCTGCAGATTGCTGGCCTGCGCTCCTTCACTGGTCGCTGAGGTCTGCGACAGGGTCCTGAGCTTGACTAGCGCGACTTCATTCAGTCCCGCCACCCATTCCAGACGAGCCAGCGGCACCTTCGCGGCGAGACTGGGCGAGCCATCGATCTTCTCCACGCTGAGGCCGGCCGCCTGCAAGGTCTCGCTCAGGGCCGAGACCGCGCGTCGCAGCAGACCGGGGTTCTCGATCTCCGCGTGCGGCAGCGCGAGATTGACATCGACCAGGATCTTCTCGCCCTCGCGGTACTCCAAGGGAATACCGGCGCGATCCAATGCAGCGATCTGTGCGGCGATGACCGCCGCGCTGGGGGCGCGGCGGTTTGCGCCGGGGCCGGTCTGGCCGTATGCCGCCGCGACCACGGCCGGGTCCTGCGCCAGCGACTGCACCGCCTCCAGCAAGGGGCCCGTGCCTAGCTTGGCCTGGGCCGGGTTGCGCGGGGTCGATGGCCACAGTAGAGGACGGGCTGTCGAAGCCCTCTGCGCTGAGTTAATCCAGGGCGATGCATTGGGCGCGAGGGAACCGGCGGCCGGAGCGGCGGTCTGGTAAGCGGCCCCGGCAGGCGGACTGGCCTCGGGAGGTTGGGCGCCGATCAGGACCGTGCTGCACGCAGCAGCCAGTCCGAGAACGACAAGCGTTTTCTTGGAGGGTTTGTTCACGGTCGGCCTTCCCGATGGTTGGATGTAAGCGCACGGGAATGGTGTTGCGTGCAAGGCGCATCCACGACCCCCGTGGCTTAGAAACGAACCAACGGCGCTTTACCCAACCTCGCGCGGACGCCACATCCGAGTGGATCGCGAACGTGCATTGCAGGTAGGGGACGGCCCGTTAGAAGCGTTGTGCCGATGGCCTCTCAGCGAAGCGGCAGGGTGGGTGCGGCCGGCGCCGATGTGGGCGGGCCAGGAGGGGCGAGGCCTTCTCAAGGGTCCTGGCCCGGCGGTTTGTTTGGCCGGAGGCGCGGCCGCGCTTTCGTGGCGCTCGCTCGCGACCGTCTGGCCAGCGTGCTGGCGACCGTGCGCAGCGAACTGGGCGCCGAGCAGCCTCGGCGCCGCAGGCTGGAGGCGTGCCTGGCGCGGTTGGAAGCGGCGCCGCTCGCCCGCTGACGGTTGTGCCGCGACGGTCGTCGCGATCGCGTCATTCCTGATCGTTCAGCTCTTTCAGCCGGGATGGCCAGAACAGCGTCATGCCCGTTCCCGGCCGCAGTGACGTGCCACCGAGCAGCCCTGCGCGCAGCCGAGCGGGCGCCCATAGTCCGGCGGGCAAAGTGAACGACGCTGGCCTGCTCACTCGGATCGCCTTGGCAGTGATCGATACGACGGCGTGATTCCATTGCAGCCGCAGGCAAGGCAAGTCCGTGCCCAGCGGGCCGAGCACGGTCTCCTGACTGCCGAGGAGCACGCCGGCCGAGGTGGAGTTCTTCTGCGGCATGGGCTCCGGATCGCCGTCGAATCTCCGCCATTCCGTCCTCAACACGACATCGGTCGCGTTCTTGGTCAGTATCAGGACCAGCGCATAGACACCGTCGCTTGGATTGTCCGAAGCGAAGGACCATTCGGCGAACTTCACCGATTCCAGCCCGGCCGGTGTATTGAGCGGAGGCGGGCCGAACCCGGGTTCCACGATGGCCAGATCGAGGCCGACGGCGGTCGGATACGTCGCGTCCGGCTGTGCGCCTAGCAAGCCCATGACCTGTTCGTCGAACCAAAGCTCCCGCGAGGGAAGCGGTTGAGCCCCCGTGGACGGATCCGGTGCGAGGGCGCTGTAGGCGAATGCGGTCTGACATTCCCCAGTAGTGGGGCCGGGGGCACCGCCATCGTCTGGAAGACGAACCTGGTCGTCGCAGAACTCGCCGTTGGCGAAGGCCGGCGGAGCGAACAGCAGAATGGACAGGGCGAGCGAGCGCAGCAGCATCGAAGAATCCTCCTCCAAGAGGGTGGTTGGGCGAACCTGGCCGGGCCGGCAGTCTGCAAAGGCTCGGACGATCCGGCGAAAACGGCTCATCGGCTCGGTACCGCGCCGCAGGTCGGCCCCGCGCCGGCAAGGACGGACATGCGGTCGGCACCGGCAAGACGGGAGCGCACACCGGGCGGCGACGATGGCGATGCCGCTGGGGGCGTCCGCTTGCCGTCAGGCGTTCACTTGGAGCGGCCCACCCGATAGAGCGAGCCCGACCAAGTCAGCCTGGCCCCCGAGCCCGTGGTCAGCGGCGTGCCTCCGAGCAGGCCCGCGCGCATCCGCGCCGGCGCCCAGATGGCGCCGCCCGGAAGCTCGAACTTGGCGTCCTGCTTGTTGCCTGCGGGCAGGGTGTAGGTCACCGACACGGTGGACTTGTCCCATTGCAGTCGGATATCGCGGAAGGAGGCGCCGGTGGGCCCCAACGGGATGGCCCCGCTGGCGACGAGCCGCTCGCCCATGGACTCCGCATCGGATTCCGACAGCGGATTGGAGTCGGATCTGCGCCATTCCAACTTGAGCGAGACCTCCGGTCCTTCGGTTACCGCCGCGACGACGAGAACATAAGCGCCATCGGCTTGCTCGGCCGATACGAAGGTCCATTGGGCTATCTTCAACTCCGCGCGGCTGGCGTTCTGTGCGCTCGCCAGGGATACGATGCCCAGGTCCAGGCCGACGCTGGCCGGGTGGCTGGCGTCCGGTTTCGCGTTCAACAAGCCGAAGACTTGCTCGTCGAACCATAGGTCGCGTACGCCGTTGCGGACCGGCGACAATGAGCCGTCTTTGCCGCGCTCGCCGTACTTGAAGACGGTCTGGCAGATTCCGCCATTCTCTACCGGGGCGGTGTCCCAGCCCAACGATGCGATGTCGTCGCAGAATTCGCCATTGGCGAAGGCCGGGGAGGCGACTGCGAGCAGAGCCAGGATGAGCGAGCGTGACATGGGCGAAGGAGCCCTCCAAGGGGCGAGTCGGGGCGGTCGGGCGATGGGTGCGGATGCGGCCGAAGCCGGCCGCAACGCCGCCCCGGCAGGCGCCGGGGCGGCGTTGCGGTGGCGCGGGTTACTGGTTGACGATGTAGCAGGTGCGGGTCCCGCCCGCCACCACGCAGGCATAGCTCACGCGCGGTACGGTGATCCCGGTGTATCCGAGCAGCGTCATCTGGTTGGACCAGTTCCGGAACGTTTCCGAGTCCGAAGTTTCCAGCTGGAAGATCACCGGCCGGTCGCTCGGCGTCGACAAGACGGGGTTGCTGTCCTTGTCCACCCCCGAATTGTCCACGACCTTGAACTTGTTCGTGGTGACATCGTATTCCAGCTCGATGGTGCTGCCGTCCGTGAACCGATAGTCGAATACCAAGGCCGCCAGCGGGTTCATGTCGACCAGTCTCAGCGCCGCGGCAACTCGCATGCCTGTGTTCAGAATCGGGGCGGGAAGAACGCTGCTGTCGTTCCTGAGCTCGTTCAAGAACTGAGTCTGGCTGGTGCCCCGGTTCACGATGTCGTATACGTCCCGGCTACCGCTCTTGGCGCGCACGAACTGCGGCTTCTGCCAGCCCACCGGGAAGGTGTAGTAGAAGTCCATGAGCCTGTTGGCGGCGTCGACTTGTTCGGCCTGGGCGGTCTCCGGGACGGATTGTTTCGGGCTCCATACCGGCTGCCCGGTCTCGTTGTAGCTGACGATCGTCTTGTAGATCCGGTACGCATTGACCGTGCGGGTGTTCAGATCGCCCACGTAAACCACCACCACTTGGTAGGTGATGGGACCGGAGCCGGTCTTGGCTTTTTCGCTCTTCTGTGCGGCGGTACAGCCGTTGCACCAGACCAGCGGATGCTGGGCGGCGCTGGCCGTGCCTGCGCTCATTGCGAGTAGAAGGGCAAACATCGACAGCAGCTTCTTCATGGCCTGTTTCCGAATTGAGTAACCAGCGCCCCCTTGGCGTTGGTGTCCGATGACTCGGAAGATCCGGCCGGAACGGATCAGCGCTCGTGCGGCTGGGGCACAGAGGCGGCTAGGACGAGGCGCGGCGCGCTCCGGCCGGTTCGCCGCAGCGGGCGCTGCCGGTGTCTCCTCGCCGCCACCCGTTGCCGAAGGGGCGGTGCCGATGTCGAGGCCCCCATGCGAAGAAGGGGGGAACTTTCCCCCCTCTTTCCTTGTCTCAGAGGAGAGTGCGAATCCGGGTGGCGAAGATTGAAATGTAGGCCGCCCGTTGGTATTGATCCAACCTTTTGATTTCCCTGAATTTTCCGCTCAACGGAGCGGCTGGACGGCCTTTCCTCGGGGCCGGCGGCGAGTCGGCCGCTGCGTCTGCTGAACCGCAGCCCGCCTTGCCACCCAAGAGTCGTTCCAATCCCGCAACACTGCGGAACTCCGCCCTCCTTTAGCACTCATAGAGGCCGACTGCTAAGATCCCTGCCATGACCCAGACCGCCCAATCCACTGCTCTTGTCGCCAACAACCTGCCTGTGCCCAGCGCGCTCGGTTCGCTGGACGCGTACATCGGCGCCGTGCACCAGATCCCGGTGCTCAGCGCGGAAGACGAGCAGGCCCTGGCGCGCCGTTTCCGCGACGAGGAAGACCTCGACGCGGCCCGCGAACTCGTCCACTCGCACCTGCGCTTCGTGGTCCACGTGGCCCGCGGCTACAACGGCTACGGCCTGCAGATCGGCGACCTCATCCAGGAAGGCAACATCGGCCTGATGAAGGCGGTCAAGCGCTTCGACCCCGAACAGGGCGTGCGCCTGGTGTCCTTCGCGGTGCACTGGATCCGCGCCGAGATGCACGAGTTCATCCTCAAGAACTGGCGCATCGTCAAGGTCGCCACGACCAAGGCGCAGCGCAAGCTGTTCTTCAACCTGCGCAAGAGCAAGTCGCGCCTGGGCTGGATGAACGCCGAGGAAGTGCGCCTGGTCGCCAAGGACCTCAACGTCTCCGA
>CBIFVU010000192.1:0-7826 GCA_966185905.1 uncultured Lysobacter sp. | reverse complement strand
GGCCAGTATAGAATCCGCGCATGGATCCCGAGGTCGCCGCCGCCTTCGCCGTTCCGCCGCCCGGCCTGGCGCTGTACGACGCGGCCGCGTTGCGCCGGATCGAACAGTCCGTCGCGGCGGACTGCGGCGATGCCCATGAACTCATGCGCCGCGCCGGCGAGGCGGCCTGGCGCGATTGGCTGGAACGCTGGAGCCAGGCCTATTCGGTGCTGGTGGTGTGCGGGCCGGGCAACAACGGTGGCGATGGCTATCTGTTCGCCGCCCACGCGCGCCGGAACGGCCGCCGGACCACGGTGCTGCGCCTGGCCGAACATGCCCCGCGCGGCGAGCTGGCCCAGCGCGCCGCGGCCGAATACGCCCAGGCCGGCGGTGAAGTGGCGATATTCCAAGGCGACTTGCCGCCGGCCGAGGGTGTGGTCGATGCCTTGTTCGGCATCGGCCTGTCGCGCCCGCCGGAGGCCGCGGCGGCGGCGCTGATCGAAGCGATCAACCGCCACGGCGCGCCGGTCCTGTCGCTGGACGCGCCCAGCGGCGTGGACGCCGATCGCGGCGCGGTCGCCGGCGCTGCGGTAGCGGCCACGCGCACGCTGGAATTCATCGCGCCCAAGGCCGGCCTGCGCACCGGCGCTGCGTTGGACTACACCGGCGAACTGGGCCTGGCTGGGCTGGGCCTGGCCGAGCTGGGTCTGGCCGAGCTGGGCCTGGCCGGGCCGGACCCGGACGCGCACGGGCACGGGCACGCGGCGTCTGCCGTGGCCCACGTTCTGCGCGCCGCCGATCTGCGCCATTGGCTGCGCCGGCGCCGCCGCGACAGCCACAAGGGCGGCAATGGCCGGGTGCTGTGCATCGGCGGCGACCACGGCCACGGCGGCGCGTTGCTGCTGTGCGTCCAGGCCGCGTTGCGCAGCGGCGCCGGCCTGGTCGATGCGCTCACGCGGGCCGCGCACATCGCGCCGCTGCTGGCGCGCTTGCCCGAAGCCATGCCGCGTGCGTTCGAGCCGGGCGGCGAGGCCGCCGCCGCAGCGACGGGCGTTGCCGTTCTGGACGCCGCCGCGCTGGCCCAGGCCCTGGCTGCGTCCAGCGTAGTCGCCATCGGCCCGGGCCTGGGCACGGGCGCCTGGGGCCAGCAAACGCTGGCCGCGGCGCTGGCCAGCGACCGCCCGCTGCTGCTCGATGCCGATGCGCTCAACCTGCTGGCCGCGCACCCGCGCGCGCTGCCGGCCGACACGGTGCTGACGCCGCATCCGGGCGAAGCCGCGCGCTTGCTCGGCAGCGACACCGCGCGGGTGCAGGCCGACCGCTACGCGGCCGTGCGCGCTTTGGGCGAACGCTATGGCTGCACCATCGTGCTCAAGGGCGCCGGCACCTTGGTGCATGCGCCGGGGCGCGGCGTGCGCGTCATCGGCGCCGGCAATCCGGGCATGGCCGTCGGCGGCATGGGCGATGTGCTGTGCGGCGTCATCGCCGGTTTGCGCGCGCAGGGCCTGGACAGCGGCGACGCGGCCGCCTGCGGCGCCTTGCTGCATTCGGTGGCCGGCGATGCGGCGGCGCGCGAAGGCGGCGAGCGCGGCCTGCTGCCCAGCGACTTGATGCCCTGGCTGCGCCGCTGCGCCAATCCGCACGCGCATCCGGCCGCGGGCGATGGCTGCCAAGGCGGCGCCGATGGGCGATGATGCGCAGCGATGATGTCCGATCCCGATCTGCCCCTGGATTCCTCCGTCGCGCCGGCCGCCGCGCCCGGCCGCTGGCGCCTGCGCTTGCCCGAGCCGGCGGCCACCGACGCGCTCGGCGCCGCGCTGGCGCGCGCGCGCCCGCCGCTGGCGGCGGGCCAGGCGCTGCATGTCCATCTGCACGGCGACCTGGGCGCGGGCAAGTCGACCCTGGCCCGGGCCTTGCTGCGCGCGCTGGGCGTGCGCGGCGCCATCCGCAGCCCGACCTACACCCTGGTCGAGCGCTACCCGCTGGCCTCCGGCGCTGAGGCCTGGCACCTGGACCTGTACCGCATCGGCGATGCCGGCGAGCTCGAATTCCTCGGCCTGGACGGCGGCGAGGCCTCGCTGTGGCTGGTCGAATGGCCCGAGCGCGGCCGCGGCTGGCTGCCGGCGCCGGACCTGCGCATCGATCTGGCGGTGGACGGCGACGGCCGCGCGGCGGTCCTGGGCGCGGTGTCCGAGGCGGGGCGGGCCTGGCTGGCGGGGCTGACCGGGGCGGGGACTGAAGCGGGCGGAGGCGGTGGCCCAGGGCAGTTTGCGGCCGACTCCTGAACGATTCCCTAGGAAGTGGTGGCAGGTGCCGGATTTGCAAGGGAAAAATACTTGCAATTCGCCCGACGCAGTGCTTGACTTACGCCCATGCGAGTCAAGGGGGCCACCGTTCAGAAATGCCTGCTCGGCCTGGCGCTGCTCGCCGCGCTGGCCTGGAACCTCGTGCACGCCAGCGAAATCAAGGGCTTGGAGCTGCACAGCGGCGCCACCGGTACCCGCGCCGAGATCGCCCTGGACGGCGCTGGCGAATACAAAGTGCTCAGCCTGAAGGGCCCCGACCGCCTGGTGGTCGATCTGCCCGCTTCGCGCCTGGGCAAGGGCGTCAAGCTGCCGGCCGCCGCCGGCATCGTCAAAGCCGTGCGTTCCGGCCAGCCGCAGCCGGGCACCGCGCGCATCGTCTTCGATCTCGCCCAGCCGACCGCGGTGCTCAAGCCGCGCATCGAGCAGGGCGCCTCTGGTCCCCGCCTGGTGCTGGAATGGCCGGGCGACGGCAGCGAGCCGGCCGCGCGCGTAGCCGCCGCGCCCGCGGCGTCCGCCCCGCCCGCGCCTGCCGCGGCCACGCCGTCCGCCGCCCTGCCGGCGGCGACCGCCCCGGCGGCGGCCGACCCGGCCATCGCCTCCAATGCCGCGACCAGCCGCCTGATTTCCGAACTGGCCGCGCGCGGCGCCGCCGGTACCGCACCGGCCGCGGCCGCCGGCGCTCCGGCGCAGGCAGCGGCTGTGGCGGCGCCGTCTGCTTCGCCCGTCGCGCCGACCGCGCAGGCCAGCGCGCCGCCGCAGGCCCCGCTGCCCGGCGCCGTCGCCGCGGCTCCGGCCTCGGCCGGGCAGGCTCCGGCCGCTCCGGCGCCGGGCAGCGCCGCTCCGGCTCCGACCGCCGCCCAACTGGCCGCCAAGCAGGCCCTGTTCGAGCAGGCTGCGCAAGCGCCGGTGCCGACCACCGTGGCCACCGGCGTGCCCACTCGCATCGCCACCGGCGTGCCGACCCGCATCGCCACCGGCGTGCCCACGCCGGTGCCCGGCGGGGCCACCGCCGCGACCGCGCCGGCTCCGGCCGCCGCGCCCGAAGCCGCGCCGCCGGCCGGCGCGACCAAGACCCTCAAGGAAGTCATGCGCGGCCGCGGCATGCGCCCGCTGATCATCGCCATCGATCCCGGCCACGGCGGCCAGGACCCCGGCGCGATCGGCCTGACCGGCAAGCGCGAGAAGGACGTGACCTTGGCCATCGGCCGCGAGCTGGCGCGCCAGATCAACGCCACGCCGGGGCTCAAGGCCTACATGACCCGCGATACCGACGTGTTCATCCCGCTGCCGCGCCGCGCCCAGTTGGCGCGCCAGGCCAAGGCGGACATGTTCATTTCCATCCACGCCGACGCCGCCGAGAACCGCTCCGCCAAGGGTTCCTCGGTGTACGTGCTCTCGCTCAAGGGCGCCTCCTCGCAGCGCGCGCGCTGGCTGGCGGACAAGGAAAACGCGGCCGACCTGATCGGCGGCGTGCGCCTGCAGCAGGCCGACAACACCCTGGCTTCGGTGTTGCTGGATCTGACCCAGAGCGGGCACATGCGCGCTTCCGAGGATGCCGCCGGACACGTGCTCGATGGCCTCAAGCAGGTCGGCAACAACCACAAGCCGCATATCGAGCGCGCCAACTTCGCCGTGCTGCGCACCTCGGACATGCCGGCCATGCTGGTGGAAACGGCGTTCATCTCCAATCCCGACGAAGAGCGGCGCCTGACCGATCCCTCGCACCAGCGCGCGCTGGCGCGGGCGGTGCTCACCGGCATCAATACCTATTTCACCCGCCAGCCGCCGCCGGGCACGATGTACGCCGCGCGCGCCGAAGCCCAGGCCGAGCAGGGCGGTTTCGGCGGCGGCAGCCCCTGAGCTGCGGCGCTCGCGCGCCGCGTCCGTCGGCCGCGGACGTCGGCCGGCGCCAAGCTCCAGCCCGAGTTCCGGCTTGAACGCTCGCGACTGCGTGCGCGCCCGCGCAGCGCCGTCGGCGGGCGTCCTGCGCCGGTATGGCGGTGCTCGGCGGTCGCGCCTCGCCGCTGCTCCAGCCGGAGCGCCCCGAGCGCCCATAGCGCGGGTCGCGCCGCAGAACGCCCGCTAACGCCGATGGGTCGCTAGCGCCAGCATCGGCGTGGGCCTTCCGATCGGGTATGGCGAGCGACTGCCGCGGCCGCCTTTCGACGCCTCGGCCCCGCGCCCTTAGTGCACCGCCGCCAGAGCCGCCGCCGGCCCGGTTCTCTCCCGCTGCCTTCCCCGGCGACGCCTGGCCCGCTCCCCGGCTTCCTACCGGTTTCCGCTGGGCCGGCTTCCGCCGTGCTTTCGCGGTGTTTCCGCCGCATTGCCCTCAACCCTCGGCGTCCTGCCCACGGCTGGCCGCCGCACCGGCGCCGCAGGATCCGGATCGTGCGGCGCGGCGGCAGCGGCTATGATCGATTCCCGTCCCCTGCGGTGCCGCGCGCACCCCATGCCGCCTGTGACCATCCGCCAGCTCCCCGACACCCTCATCAACCAGATCGCCGCCGGCGAGGTGGTCGAACGGCCCGCTTCGGTGGTCAAGGAACTGGTCGAGAACGCGCTCGACGCTGGCGCGCGCCGGGTCGACATCGACCTGGAAGAGGGCGGCGTGCGGCTGATCCGGATCCGCGACGACGGCAAGGGCATCGCCGCCGACGAGTTGCCGCTGGCGGTCTCGCGCCATGCCACCAGCAAGATCGCTTCGCTCGACGATCTGGAGGGCGTGACCACGCTCGGCTTCCGCGGCGAGGCGTTGCCCTCGATCGCTTCGGTCAGCCGCTTCGCCCTGGCCTCGCGCCGCATCGGCGAGGAGCGCGGCGCGGTGCTGGAGATCGACGGCGGCCGGCTCGGCGAAGTCGTGCCCAAGCCGCATCCGCAGGGCACCACCGTCGAGGTGCGCGACCTGTTCTTCAACGTGCCGGCGCGGCGCAAGTTCCTCAAGGCCGAGCGCACCGAGCTGGGCCATATCGAGGAATGGCTGCGGCAGCTGGCGCTGGCGCGTCCGGACGTGGAACTGCGCGTCTCCCACAACGGCAAGCCGACCCGGCGCTGGAAGGGCGAGGGCGGCCAGATCGACCTGGGCCTGTCGGACGTGCGCATCGGCGAAGCGCTGGGCGAGGAGTTCGCCCGCAACGCGCTGCGCGTGGACCACAGCGGCGCCGGCCTGCGCCTGCACGGCTGGATCGCGCAGCCGGCCTACAACCGCGCCAGCGCCGACCAGCAATACCTCTACGTCAACGGCCGCGCGGTGCGCGACCGCAGCGTCGCCCATGCGGTCAAGCAGGCCTATGCCGACGTGCTCTTCCACGGTCGCCAGCCGGCCTATGTGCTGTTCCTGGAGCTGGATCCGCGCCGGGTCGACGTCAACGTGCATCCGGCCAAGCACGAGGTGCGCTTCCGCGATGCGCGGCTGATCCACGATTTCGTCTACCGCACGCTCCACGATGCGCTGGCGCAGACCCGCGCCGGCGCGATGCCGCAGGCGGGCGAGCACGGCGGACTGGCGCACGAGGGCGCCGCTCTCGCGGCCGCCGGCGCGCCGCCGCCGTCACAGGCGGCGATGTACCAGTACCGCGCGACTGCGCCGCTGGGCCTGCGCGTGCGCGAGACCCAGGCCGGTTACGCCGCGCTGTACGGCGAGCCCGGCGCGGCCTCGGCCGGTGCGTCCACCGGCTTCGGCGGCTTCGGCGCCGAGGCCGGCGCTGCGAACGCGGGAGCCGGTGCGGGCGGCTGGAGCGAGCCGGCCGGCGGCGCGCTGGCCGGCAACGCCTACCCCGCGCAGGCGCTGCCGCGCAGCGACGAGCAGACCCTGCCGCCGTTGGGCTACGCGGTTGCGCAGTTGCACGGCATCTATGTGCTGGCCGAGACCGCCGACGGCCTGATCGTGGTCGACATGCACGCCGCCCACGAGCGCATCGGCTACGAAAAACTCAAGGCCGCCCACGACGGCGAAGGCCTGCGCACCCAGCCGCTGCTGGTGCCGGCCAGCCTGGCGGTGTCCGAGCGCGAAGCCGAGGTGGCCGAGCGCGAGGAGGCGACCCTGGCTGCGCTCGGCTTCGAGGTCACCCGCAGCGGCCCGCAGGCGCTGACCCTGCGCGCGGTACCGGCGCTGCTGGCCCATGGCGATGTCGAGGCGCTGCTGCGCGACGTGCTGGCGGACCTGCGCGAGCACGGCCAGTCGCGCCGGGTCGCCGCCGCCCGCGACGAACTGTTGGCGACCATGGCCTGCCATGGCGCGGTCCGGGCCAACCGACGTCTCACTTTGCCCGAGATGAATGCCCTGCTGCGGGAGATGGAGGCCACCGAACGCTCCGGCCAATGCAATCATGGCCGCCCGACCTGGGCGCGGTTCAGCCTGGCCGAAATCGACCGTTGGTTCTTGCGAGGGCGTTAGACATGCCGCTGCTGCGTTCGCCGTTACCGGGGCTCGCCGCCCGAACCTGGGTGGTGGCGGCCTTGCTGCCGATCCTGGGCGCCTGCGGTTCGGTCGAGCAGCAGGCCGCGCGGCAACGCGAGGCCGAGCGCGCCGCCGCGGCCAGCCAGTCCTTCGCCCGCGACCAGCAGCTCTGGCGCGAGCAACGCCAGGCCGCCCTGCTCAAGCCCGACGGCTGGACCAGCCTGATCGGCCTGCATCCGCTGACCCCGGGCTCGCACTACCTGGGCAGCGACACCGACAACGGCATCCGCCTGGGCGCCGGGCCCGGCCACATGGGCCTGCTGACCTTGCGCCGCAACCGGCTGCGCTTCATCCCCGAGCGCGGCGCGGCGCTGACCTTCAACGAGCAGCCCCTGCGCGGTGCGGCGACCCTGCTGGCCGACGACTACCCGGTCGGCCCGAGCCGGATCGGCTTCGACCAGGGCAAGGGCGTGCTGACCGTCATCAAGCGCGGCGAGCGCTACCTGATCCGGGTGCGCCACGCCGACGCGCCGACCCGCACGGGCTTCCGCGGCATCGACTATTGGCCGACGCAGGAACAATGGAGGCTCAGCGCCAAGTTCGTCGCCAACCCTCCGGGCAAGACCCTGGAGATCGCCAACATCATCGGCACCATCGAGCCGATGCCCAATCCCGGTGCGCTGGAGTTCGAGCGCGACGGGCGCCAGCATCGCATCGAAGTGCTCGACACCGGCGGCGACGAACTGTTGCTGGTGTTCGCCGACCGCACCAGCGGCCATGGCAGCTACAGCGCCGGCCGGTTCCTGGACGTGGCGCGGCCGAACCTGCAGGGGCGGGTGTTGGTGGACTTCAACAAGTCCTACAACCCGCCGTGCGCATTCACCTCTTTTGCGACCTGCCCGCTGCCGCCGCAGGAGAACCGGGTGGACCTGGAGATCCGGGCCGGCGAGAAGGCGTATTCGCCGTCCCAGCCGGCGTCCTCGCCGCAGGCGGCTGGCTAGGCTCGGCTCTTTCTCCCGCTGGCGGGAGAGGGCTGGGGTGAGGGGCGTCTCTTGCACGGGGCCGCGCCGGCCGCCCGTTCGCGCGCGCCCTCATCCGCCCTGCGGGCACCTTCTCCCGCAAGCGGGAGAAGGTGCCCGCAGGGC
>CBIFVU010000191.1:0-7832 GCA_966185905.1 uncultured Lysobacter sp. | reverse complement strand
GCGGCGCGATCGCGGAAATGGCCCAGACCAACCTGCGCATGCGCGACCAGCTGCGCCGCCTGGAGATCGAGACCGAAGCGCAGATCATCGCCCGCTACCAGCGCGAGGGCGAAGCCGGCGACCAGTCCTTCGACCCGCTGGAGCTGGACCGCTTCTCCACACTGCAGCAGCTCTCGCGCGCACTGTCGGAATCGGCCGCCGACCAGAACAGCCTGCAGCTGACCCTGGACGACCTGACCCGCCAGTACGAAACCCTGCTGCTGCAGCAGTCGCGGGTCAGCTCGGAACTGCAGGAAGGTCTCATGCGCACGCGCATGGTGCCCTTCGACACCTTGCTGCCGCGCCTGCGCCGCGTGGTCCGCCAGGCCTCCAGCGAACTGGGCAAGCAAGTCGCGCTCAAGCTGGAAGGCACCCAGGGCGAACTCGACCGCAACGTGCTCGAGCGCATGACCGCGCCGCTGGAGCACATGCTGCGCAACGCCGTCGCCCACGGCCTGGAAAGCCCGGAGCGCCGTCGCGCGGCGGGCAAGAACGAGGAAGGCACGGTCCGCATCGCGGTCCGCCGCGAAGGCTCGGAAGTGGTGCTGGAAGTCGCCGACGACGGCGCCGGCCTGGACCGCGCGGCGATCCGCCGCCGCGGCCAAGAGCGCGGCCTGGTGCGCGGCGACGCGGTGCTCTCCGACACCGAACTGGACACGCTGATCCTGGAGCCGGGCTTCTCCACCGCCGACGAGGTCAGCCGCCTGGCCGGCCGCGGCGTCGGCATGGACGTGGTCGCCAGCGAAGTGCGCCAGCTCGGCGGCACGCTGGACATCCAGTCGCGTCCCGGCCTGGGCGTGAATTTCACCCTGCGCCTGCCGCAGACCCTCGCGGTCACCCAGGCGGTGTTCGTGCGCATCGGCGAGACCACCTTCGCCGTGCCGATCGCCTCGGTGCGCGGCGTGGGCCGCATCGCCCGCGAGCAGCTCGACAGCGGCGAGGTGGCCTACCGCTACGGCGGCGAGGACTACCACGTGCACGACCTGGGCGTGCTGGTCGGCCACGCGCCGGCCAAGGCCGAGGGCCAGATGCAGATGCCGCTGCTGCTGGTCCGCTCCGGCGACCTGCGCGTGGCGGTGACCATCGACCAGGTGATCGGCAACCGCGAAATCGTGGTCAAGCCGGTCGGTCCGCAGGTGGCTTCGGTGCCGGGCATCTTCGGCGCCACCATCATGGGCGACGGCCGCGTGGTGGTGATCCTCGACGTGGCCCCGCTGGTGCGCCGCCGCACCGCGCAGTTGCTGGACTTCGCCCAGGCCGCCGAGCCGCCGGCCGCGCCGGCCGAGGCCCGACGGGTACCGCTGGTGATGGTGGTGGACGACTCGGTCACCATGCGCAAGGTCACCGGCCGCGTGCTGGAGCGCCACAACTTCGAGGTCGTGACCGCGAAGGACGGCGTCGATGCGCTGGAGCGCCTGGCCGAGCGCGTGCCCGACCTGATGCTGCTGGACATCGAGATGCCGCGCATGGACGGCTACGAGTTGGCCACCCAGATGAAGGCCGACCCGCACCTGCGCGATGTGCCGATCGTGATGATCACCTCGCGCAGCGGCGAAAAGCACCGCCAGCGCGCGTTCGAGATCGGCGTGGAGCGCTATCTCGGCAAGCCCTACCAGGAGCCGGAATTGATCCGCAACGTGTTCGAACTGCTGGGAATCGCGCGTCACCATGGTTGAGTCGTCGCGTCGGGTAGTGTTGTTGGCGCGGGCCGGCGTGGCCTGCGATCGCCTGCGCAGCGCGTTGGCCGATGCCGGCGCGCAGCTGGTGCTGGAAGGCGATCCCACCGTGCTGGACCCGGCCGCGCTGGATGCGGCCGACCCCGAGGTGGTCGTGGTCGTGCTCGACCCGGCCTCCGAGGACGCGCTGGACCGGTTCGAGAACCTGCTGGTCGATCCCTCCATCGAGGTCATCTTCGAGGAGGCCGAACTGGCCGCCGCGCGCGAAGGCTGGGACGCGGCGCGCTGGTCGCGCCATCTCAGCGCCAAGCTGCACCGCCACGACGATGTGCTGCCGCCGGGCCGCGAGCCCGAGGGCGCGCCGGAGGCCTTGCCGGGCGCAGCCCTGGCGGCGCCAGCCGATGCGGCCTGGCCGCCGGCCGCGCAAGCCGGCGCGGCCCAAGTGGAAGCCATCGAACAAGGGGAAGCCACCGAAGCGGCCGGGTTCGCGCCCGAGCCGATGCAGATCGAGGCCATCGAGATCGAAGCGGTGGCGCCGGCGTCTGCGCCGACCCGCGCCGACGAGGCCGAGGCCATCGAACTGGAGGCGCTGGCGCTCGACCCCGCCTCGCTGGACGGCATCGAGTTCGAGTCCATCCAGGCCGAAGCGGTCGCACCCGAAGCCGAGGAGGCCGCGCCGCTGGAAGCGGTGTCCTTCGACGAGATCTCCTACGACCGCGCTCCCGCGCACGCCGGTTCCGCGGAGGACGCTCCGGCCGGGGCCACCGCCGATGCGGCTGCGGCTGCGGCCGCGCCGGGCCAGGACGAGCGGCTCGCCGCCGTGGTGCCCGAGTCGTTGTCGCTGGTCGATCTGCCGGACCCGCCGCAGGGCAGGGCGGAGCCGCCGCCGTTGCCGGCCGCTGCCGGGCTCGGCCGGCCGGAGGGCGAAGAATCCGCCATCGAAGCCTTGGCCGTGGAAGGTCAGGCCCTCGAAGAACCTCCTCTGGAAGGGGCGGCCCTTGAAGGCCACGCCCTCGATGGGCAGAGGCTTGAACAGCATTCCCTCGATGAGCCGCTCATCGAATGGACCGCCGACGAGCCCGCGCCTGCCGCGCCGCAAGCCGTTGCGCTCGATGCGGCCGCCTTCGATCCGGGCCGGGTCGATCCGGTCGCCGATCCCTTGTCCTTCGCCGGGCTGGAAGGCCTGAGCGAGTACGACCGCATCGCGCCGACGCCCTCGGCCGGCGACCGCATCCTGACCCAGCCGCCGCCGCTGCCCGAAGAGGCGCGCGAATTCTTCGCTCGCCAGGCGGTCGGCGATGGTTTCGGCGAGCCGCACGCGGCCGATGCGTCCTACCAGATCGATGAACTGAGCCTCGCCGAGGACACCGGCCTGGACGGTTTCGACGCCGGCCGCACGCAGCCGGAGGGGATCGAGTTCGAGCTGGCGGACGCTTCCGGCGACGCGCTGCAAATGCAGGACTGGGACGCCGCCGGCCAAGACGAGGCCTGGCGTGCGCCGGCGCCCGCCGTCGACGCCGAGCTGATCGATTTCGATGCCGCCTTCGCCGACCGCCGGGACTCCGAGGACCGCATCTCCGAAAACCGTGCCCCCGAAAGCAACGCCCCTCAAAGCCGCACCCCCGCCGCTTCCGGACTGAGCCTGGCCGAAGGCGGCGAACTCGCGCCGGCGCCGGCCGCAGCGCCCTATCACTCCGATTTCGACCCGGGTTTCGCGTCCGCGGACGCCCCGCTGGTCGAACGCGTTCCCGCTCCGCAGGCCCCGGCCGCGCCGGACTGGTCCTTCTCCGACGAGGCCGGCCTGGTCGGCGCCGCCAGCGGCCAAGCGCCCTTGCACGCCGCCGCCGAGCCGCGCCACGACCTGGCCGAGATCGAGCGCCGCATTTCCGCCCTGGAACTGGTCGACGACAGCCAGGCGCCGGTGGACGACGGCACCGGCGCGGTGCTGGTGCTGGCCGGCATCGGCGGCCCCGACGCCGTGCGCCAGTTGCTCGGCGCACTGCCGGAGAACTTCGGCCGGCCGGTGCTGGTGCAGCAGCGCCTGGACGGCGGCCGCTACGACCGCCTGGTCGCGCAGATGCAGCGCGCCACGCCGGTGCTGGTCAAACTGGCCGAAGCCGGCAGCCGCACCATCGACGGGGTGATCTACATCCTGCCGGCGGAGCTGGGCATCGAGGTGGGCGAGAGCGGCATCCAGTTCGTGGAAGGCGCCGACGTACTCAGCGCCCTGCCGGCCGCCGGCAGCGCGGTGCTGCTGTTCAGCGGCGCCGATCCGGCCCAGGTCGAGACCGCCATGCAACTGGCCCAGGCCGGTGCGCTGGTGGCCGGGCAGGCGCCGGACGGTTGCTACGATGCCGTCGCCGCTACGGCCGCCATCGAGCGCGGTGCCAGCGCCGGCCAACCGGCCGAGCTGGCGCAGAAGCTGGCCGCGCGCTGGGCGAAGGCGAACTGACACCGGCCGCGCCGCGGCCGCGGCGCGGTCCATCCGCATTCGGCGGCGGCCCGCAGGCCGCCGCCGCACAGGCCAGGCGGCCGCGCACGGCGCGGCGAGGACGCAGAGATGTCGAACGAGATTGGCAACGGGCAGACCCACCAGGACGCAACCTCCGAAGCAGCGCGCGGCGACATCCGCGGCGTGCTGATCCAGGTCGCCGGCGGGCGCTTGCTGCTGCCCAACGCCACCATCGCCGAGGTGCTGTCCTACGCGCCGCCGACGCCGCTGGCCGGCGCCCCGCGCTGGTTGCTGGGCCAGATCCGCTGGCGCGGCTGGCACCTGCCGCTGGTGGCCTTCGGCGAGCTGTCCGGGCTGGCCCGGGAAGGCGGCGGCCTGGGCAGCAAGGTGGTGGTGCTCAAGGCGCTCAGCGCCGCTTCGCGCCTGCCGTACTTCGCCCTGTTGACCCAGGGCTTCCCGCGCCTGGTCACCGTTTCGCCCGACACTGTGGCGCGCAGCGGCGGTGAGGACGAGGTGCTGCCGCACGGCGTGCAGGCACGGGTGATGCTCAACGACGATGCCGCGTTGCTGCCGGACCTGGAAGCGGTCGAGGCGATGATCGGCGAAGCCCTCGCCCAGGCGGCGTGAGCGCAGCGGCAGCGCCGTCCGGCGCTGCGCGCGCGGCCGGCCCGCGCCGACCGACCTCGCCGGCAGCGGCCGCACCGCGCCTGGCCTCGGTCGATGCGCTGCGCGGCCTGACCGTGGCGGCGATGCTGCTGGTCAACGATCCCGGCGACTGGAGCCATGTCTACGCGCCGCTGCTGCATGCGCCGTGGCACGGCTTCACCCCGACCGACCTGATCTTCCCGATGTTCCTGTTCATCGTCGGCGTGTCGATCGCGCTGGCCCTGGCGCCGCGCCTGGAACGCGGCGCTGCGCCGGCGACGTTGCTGCGCCCGGCCTTGTGGCGCGCGCTGCGCATTCTCGGCCTGGGCCTGGCGCTGCACGCGGTGGCGATGTGGGCGGTCGGGCTGGAGCATTACCGCGTGCCCGGCGTATTGCAGCGTATCGGCCTGTGCTTCGCCGCCGTAGCGGCGATGGCGCTGTACCTGCCGGCGCGCGCGCAATGGGCGGCCTGGGCGGCGCTGTTGGCGGGCTACGGAGTCTTGCTCGCCGCCGGCGGCAGCTACGCGCCTTGGGACAACCTCGCCAGCCGGGTGGACACTGCGGTGTTCGGCGCGCACCTGTACCAGATCGACCCGGCCAGCGGCCGCGGCCACGATCCGGAAGGCCTGCTCTCGACCCTGGGCGCCTTGGCCAGCGCGCTGCTCGGCCTGCGCGCGGGCGATTGGCTGCGCCGCGGCGACGTGCGCGCGCTGTGCCTGGCTGCGCTGGCGTGCCTGGCCGCCGGCGCGCTGCTGGACCGTTGCCAGCCGATCAACAAGAACCTGTGGACGCCGGCCTATGTGCTGTGGGCCGGCGGCTGGTCCTGCGCGGTGCTGGCTGCGGCCCATGCGCTGGTCGATCGCCGCGGCTTCGCGCCGCTGGGCCGCGCCTTCGGCGTCAACGCCATCGCCGCCTACGCCGGTTCGGCCCTGATGCTCTACCTGCTGATCGGGCTGGGCTGGCTGCAACCGCTCTACCGGCATGGCTTCGCCGACTGGATGGCGCCGCGCTGGGGGCCCTACCTGCCGTCGCTGGCCTTCGCCCTGGCCTTCGTCGGGGTGTGGTGGCTGGCGGTCAAGTGGCTGGACCGGCGCGGGGTGTACTTCAAGATCTGAGCGTGCCGCAGCGCCGGCCGGAGGGCTCCTGCCGGGGAGCGCCCTGGGTTCCCGCCTGCGCGGGAACGACGGGGAGGGAACGCGGCCATGAAAACGGCGGCCGCGAGGCGTCTGGCGCGCCGGCTGGACTCGCCCGCAACACCGGCCTCGCCCGCTAGGTGCCCGCTACGCCTGCCTGGCCCGCCGCCAGGCCTGGCACGATACGCCGACCTGCCGGGCCCGCCCGCCACGCCACGCCGACCTCAGGCCAAGTCGCCGAAGCGTGCCTGCAAGGCCGCGATCGCTGCCAAGCCCGCGGTCTCGGTGCGCAGAATGCGCGGCCCCAAGCGCAGCCCTTGGAAGCCGGCGGCCTGCAACTGCTCGCGGTCCAGCGGCGACCAACCGCCTTCCGGGCCGATCGCCAGCAGCACCGGCGCGTCGCCCGGCGCGGGCAGCGAGGCGAACGCCAGTGCGCCTTCCGGGTCGAGGATCAGGCGCAGCCCGCCCGCCGGCAAGGCGGCCAGCGCCGCGGCCAAGGACAAGGGCGCGGCCACCGCCGGCACGCGCGCGCGGCCGCTCTGCTCGCAGGCCGAGGCGACCACGCTGCGCCAGTGCGCCAGGCGCTTGTCCGCGCGCGCGGCGTCCAGCTTGACCTCGCTGCGCTGCGACCACAGCGGATGCACCGCGGCCACGCCCAGTTCGGTGGCCTTCTGCAGGATCAAGTCCATCTTCTCGCCGCGCGCAACGCCTTGCAGCAATACCAGCCGCAGCGGCGATTCGCGCGCCACCGCCTCGGCCGACAGCAGCCGCACCCGCACTTCGCGCTTGCCCACCGCGCTGATCCGGCCGTGGTAGTCGAAGCCGTCGCCGTTGAACAGCACGCAGGCATCGCCGGCCTCGTGCCGCAGTACCCGCGCCAGGTGCGTGGCCGGGCCTTCGGGCAACGCTATTTCCTGGCCGGCGGCCAGTTCGGCTTCGACGTGGACTCGGGTCAGGCGCATGCGTCGGCCTCGGCGATGGCATGGTCGATGGAGTCGCGCGTGGCCTGCGCCAGCAGTGCCAGCGCCTGTTCGTCCACGCAGTAGGGCGGCATCCAGTACAGCACATCGCCGAGCGGGCGCAGCAGCACGCCGCGGTCCAGCGCCGCACGGTAGGCGCGCAGGCCGATCCGCGCGGCCGGCGCGAACGGGGCACTGCGGTCGCCGCCGCGGGTCAGCTCGAAGGCCAGGATCATGCCGGCCTGGCGCACATCGGCCACGTGCGGATGCGCGCGCAACGGCTCGGCCAGCGCGGCCATGCGCGCGGCGGTGGCGCGGTTGCGCTGGATCACCGCATCGTCGCGGAAGATGTCCAGCGCCGCCAGCGCCGCGGCGCAGGCCAGCGGGTTGCCGGTGTAGCTGTGCGAATGCAGGAAGGCGCGCTCGCGCGAGTCGTCCAGGAAGCCGTCGTAGATCGACTGGGTGGCCAGCACCGCCGCCAACGGCAGGGCGCCGCCGGTCAGGCCCTTGGACAGGCACAGCAGGTCGGGCATGACCCCGGCCTGTTCGCTGGCGAACATCGTGCCGGTGCGGCCGAAGCCGACCGCGATCTCGTCGGCGATCAGGAACACGCCATGGGCATCGCACAGCTCGCGTGCCAGCCGCAGGTACAGCGGATCGTGCATGCGCATGCCGCCGGCGCATTGCACCCGCGGCTCCAGGATCATCGCGCAGACTTGCCCGGCGTGGCGTTCGAGCAGATCGCGCAAACCCTCCGCGGCCTGGCGCGCGCGCTCGGCCGGGCTCTGGCCGGGTTCGCACAGGTAGGCGTCGGGCGAGGGCGCGAACAGCGATTCCACCAGCAGCGGCGCGTAGATGCGCCGGTACAACGGAATGTCGCCGACCGCCAGCGCGCCCAGGGTCTCGCCGTGGTAGCCGTTCTCCAGGG
>CBIFVU010000190.1:0-8023 GCA_966185905.1 uncultured Lysobacter sp. | reverse complement strand
ATCCCGCACGGCTCGCCGTAGCCGGCCCGCCAGGCCAGCCCGGACCCGCCCGCCTCCAACCCGGTCTGGTCCAACCGGTCTGCTCCAGCCCGGCCTGGTCCAGCCCGCCGGTCCGGGCGGCCCTGGCCAGCGTCCTGAGCGCCCGGCCCGCGCCTCCCCGGTCAGCCCGAGTGCGATAGCCAGCCTTCCGCGGCGGGTGTAAGGTCGGCGCACCATCGTCACTGCGGGGAAGGAACCCATGCACCGCTTTCGTTTTGCCCTCGCCGGGCTGCTCGCCCTGGCCTGCGCCACGCCCGCCGCCGCCGCGATCGACCCCAGTTCGGTCCTGACCGTGGTCGAGCCGCGGTCCGGGCTCGACCTGCAACCCCAGCCCGGCCGGTTGCGCCAAGCCCGGCAGTGCGTGGTGCTGCGCTCGCGCGACGGTGCCGATGTGGCGGTGCTGTTCGCTCGCGGCGTGGCGCCGATGGTCGACGACCACAGCCAGGTGATCGGCATCCGCGACGCGTCCGGGCGCGAGGCTCGGTTCGGCAAGAAGACCGTGCTGCGCGGCGCGCGCATCGGCGCCGAGCCGGGCGAGATCGCCGAGGGCTCGGCAGTGGCCCACGACTGCCCCGGCGATTACCTCTACGTCGAAGGCATCCAGGCCGACCGTTGAGCGCTGGGTTCGTCGCCCCCGCAGCGGCCACCGGGTCAGCCCGGCGCGCCCGGGTCGGTGGCCCGCTCCAGCGCCGCGATCAGGTCCATCGCCTGCGCGCGGCTGGCCCCGCACAGGTCCGGCTGCGGCCGCAGCGAGGCGCAGAACGCCGGCCGTTCGGGCCGGCCGAACAGTCGGCAGCGCAGGTGCTCGTCCAGTTGCACGCAGGCCACCCCGGCCGGCTTGCCCTGCGGCATGCCCGGAATCGGCGAGGCGATCGACGGTGCGATGCAGCAAGCGCCGCAGAGTGAGCGGCAGTCCACGGCCTCAGCCCTGCGTGGGGGCCGGCGGCGGCCGCCGCACCACGATCGCCGCCATCAGGCAGACCGAGGCGGTGCCGTGGATGAGGATGCTCACCGCGCGCAACGCGGTCAGCGCCATCGCGATGCCCGCCTGCGAGGACAAGTTGCCGCTCATCGCGTTCCGCTGGAACCAGAAGCTCACGCCCAGGTCGTAGAGGCCGCCGAACAGCAGCAGCGCGAAGCCCGCCAGGCCCAGGCCCGCGGCCCGTCCCAGGCCGCGGCGGCGCATGCCGACCACCAGCATGCCGACCAGGTACACCAGCCACAGGGGCAGGCTGCCGAGCAGTTGCGGCAGCAGGACGGTGAAGGCGGAGAAGTTGTCGTTCATCGCGGCCCGGCTCAGTCCGCGGTGACCAGCGCTTCGGCGCCGCCGCGCAGCAGCGCGTACACCGGGTCGGTATCCGGGCGCTTGCGGTGCCAGCGCTCGAAACTCTCGGCGGCCTGTTCGACCAGCATGCCCAGCCCGTCGATGCGGTCGTGCGCGCCGGCGACCTGGGCCCAGGCCAGGAACGGGATCGCCGCCTCGCCGTAGCTCAGGTCCACCGCCGCGGTGCGCGCGGTGGCCAGGCTCATCGGCAGGCTCGGGAACTCGTGCTCGCGCGCGGCCGAGGTGGCGTTGACGATCAAGTCGAAGGCGCCGAGGTTGCCGACATCGTCGAGATAACGCGGATGCACGCGGCCGGGCTGGCCGAGCGTGTCGGCCAGCGCGTCGGCGCGCTCGCCGGTGCGGTTGACGACGAACAGCTCGCCGATGCCGGCATCGAGCAGGGCCGGCGCCACGCCGCGCGCCGCGCCGCCGGCGCCGATCAGCAGGGTGCGGCGCTCGCGCAGGTCCAGGCGATGGCGTTCGGCCAAGTCGCGCACCAGGCCGATGCCGTCGGTGTTGTCGCCCTCCCAGCCGGTGGCGCTGCGCACCAGGGTGTTGACCGCGCCGGCGCGCTGGGCGCGCTCGGTGAGCTGGTGGCAGATCGAGGCGGCGCGGGTTTTCAGCGGCAGGGTGATGTTGGCGCCCAGCCCGCCTTCGGCGGCGAATTCTGCCAGGGCCACGTCGAAGCGCTCGGGCGCGGCGTCGATGGCGGTGTACTCCAGGGCGATGCCGAACTGGCGCGCGAACGCGGTGTGGATCCGCGGCGACAGCGAATGCGCCACCGGATGGCCGAACACCGCATAGCGCAGAACCGGGCTGGACGGACTGGAATCGATCGACATGGGGGTGCCTCGCTTTAGACTGTGGAGCCTCACCAGGGAGACGCGCGATGCGACACGCCAGGTTCCGGTTCGGTTCGAGTGTACTCCTAGCCTGTGGGCTGGCCAGCGCGGCCCCGGCGGCGCTGAACGAATTCGGCATAGAAGGCATGGGCGTGGTGTCGACCCCGCACAGCGAGGTCCGCGCCAGCGTCAGCCCGGACGGCCAGCGCATCGTCTGGGGCAGCGACCGGCCCGGCGGTCCGGGCGGCCGCGACCTGTGGCAGGCGCGCCTGGTCCAGGGGCGCTGGCAAGACCCGCAGCCGCTGCCGTTCAACGGCCCGGCCAAGGACTACGACCCGATGTTCAGTGCCGACGGGCGTTGGCTGTATTTCTTCTCCGACCGGCCCGGCGGGCAGGGCCAGGAAGACCTCTACCGCGCCGAAGTGCGGGCCGACGGCCGCTATGGCGACGCCGAAAACCTGGGCCCCGAGGTCAACGGCCCCGGCCGCGAATGGGCGCCCGCGCCCAGCCGCGACGGCCGCCACCTGCTGTTCGCCAGCGACCGTCCCGGCGGCGCCGGCGGCCAGGACCTGTGGATCGCCACCTGGAACGGCCGCGCCTTCGCCGACCCGCGCCCAGCGCCCGGCGTGAACACTGCCGCCGACGAATTCGACGCTGCCTGGCTGGGCGACGGCCGCACGCTCGTGTTCACCCGCTCCGAGGACGTGGACGAGAAGCCGGTGCGGCTGTTCGTGGCCCAATGCGATGGCCAGCGCTATGGGCCGGCCGAGCCGCTGGCCTTGTCGTTCAACACCGCCGAAGGTTTCACCTACGGGCCGGTGCTGGACTGGCACAAACCGAACGAATTGCTGCTCAACGGCGCCGCCAAGGCCCCGCGTGCTGGCAAGCAGGACATCTATCGGATGAAGGCGCCCGCGGTCACCGGCAAAGACGGCTGCGTGAGCGCCGGCGGCACGGCCCGCCCGCGCCAGCGAGCCTGAGCGAAGGCCTCCCGCCGCGAGCCCGCGCCGTCGCCGCAGGAGCGGCGCGAGCCGCGATCGTGGGCCACTGCGGCCGGTGCGATTCCGCAGGTGCGATGAGGGCGCAGTCGCGGCCTGCGCGGCTGCTGCGGAGCAGGGCCGCCATGCGCGACCGCAGCAGGCCTCAGCGCCCCTCGCGCAGCCAGCGCGCCGCGTCGAGCGCGAAGTAGGTCAGCACCCCGTCGGCGCCGGCGCGCTTGATCGAAGTCAGCGCTTCCATCACGCAGCCGCGTTCGTCCAGCCAGCCGTTCTGGATGGCGGCCCGCAGCATCGCGTACTCGCCGCTGACCTGGTAGACGAAGGTCGGCGCGCCGAACTCGTCCTTGGCCCGGCGCACGATGTCCAGGTAGGGCAGGCCGGGCTTGACCATGATCATGTCGGCGCCTTCGTCCAGGTCCAGCGCGATCTCGCGCATCGCCTCGTCGCTGTTGGCCGGGTCCATCTGGTAGGTGTACTTGTTGCCCTTGCCCAGCGCGCCGGCCGACCCGACCGCATCGCGGAACGGGCCGTAGAAGCTGGAGGCGTACTTGGCGCTGTAGGCCAGAATGCGGGTATGCACGTGGCCGCGCGCTTCCAGCGCCTGGCGGATGCGGCCGATGCGGCCGTCCATCATGTCGCTGGGCGCGACCACGTCGGCGCCGGCGGCGGCGTGCGACAGCGCTTGCTTGACCAGCGCCTCGACGGTTTCGTCGTTGAGCACGTAGCCGCTGTCGTCGATCAGGCCGTCCTGGCCGTGGGTGGTGTAGGGGTCCAGGGCGACATCGGTGATCACGCCCAATTCGGGAAAGCGCTGCTTGAGCGCGCGCACCGCGCGCTGGCACAGGCCGTCGTCCTGCCAGGCCGCTTCGGCGGTGAGCGACTTGGCCTCCGGCGCGGTCACCGGGAACAGCGCCAGCGCGGGCACGCGCAGCTCGCTGGCCTGTTCGGCCACGCACAGCAGTTCGTCGATGGACAAGCGCTCGATGCCGGGCATCGAGCCGACCGGGGCGCGGCCGTCGAGTTCGTGGACGAAGACCGGGTAGATCAGGTCGTCGGCGGTGAGGACGGTCTCGCGCATCAACCGGCGCGAGAATTCGTCGCGGCGCATCCGCCGCGGGCGGGAGAAGGGGTGGCTCATGGCGGCATAGTCTACTCCCGCGCCGGGCGCGGGCCTGCGACGGGGCGTCGCGGTGAGCGGGGATGCTGCGTTCCGCCTGTTGGCGCAAGGCGGTGGGGCGGCCCTCACGCCAACCCTCTCCAGCAAGCGGGAGAGGGGGCGTTGCGCGGTGGTCGGGAAGGGGTGTCGGTTGCAGATCGGGCGCGGGGATGCGGCGTGCGAAGCGGCGGGGCGGCCCTCACCCCAGCCCTCTCCCGCAAGCGGGAGAGGGGGAGGAGTCTCCGGCCACCGCGCAAAGCGCCCTCTGCCGCTTGCGGGAAAGGGGAGGAGTGTCCGGCCGCCGCGCAAAGCGCCCTCTGCCGCTTGCGGGAAAGGGGAGGAGTGTCCGGCCACCGCGCAACGCGCCCTCTGCCGCCTGCGGGAGAGGGGGAGGAGTCTCCGGCCACCGCGCAAAGCCCCCTCTCCCGCTTGCGGGAGAGGGTTGGGGTGAGGGACGAAACCCACCTCAGTCCGAATACACCCGATACCGCAACGGCCGCACATGCACGGCGCTGCCCGGCCCCGGCGCGACCACGCCAGGCGCGGCCACCAAGTCCAGCTCCAGCGGCCGCGGCTGGCCTTCCAGGCTCAGTTCCAGGGTGATGCGCTCGGCCAGCCGATGCGCCGAGATCACCCGCGCTGGCCAGCCTTCGCCTGCGCCGACCAGGGCGATGTCGTGCGGGCGCACGTACAGCCGCGCGCGGCTACGGCTGTGTACGTCCACCGGCAGACGCAGGCCGTGGCCGTCCAGCGACAACTGACCGCCCTCGGTGTGGCCTTCGATGGCATTGGCGCGGCCGATGAAATCGAACACATACGCCGACGCCGGCGCACTGTAGATCTCGTCCGGCGTACCGACCTGCTCGATCCGGCCGTCGCGCAGCAGCACCACGCGATCGGCCAGCTCCAGCGCTTCTTCCTGGTCGTGGGTGACGAACAAGGTGGTCTGCCCGGTCTGCTCGTGCAGGCGCCGCAGCCAGCGCCGCAGCTCGACCCGCACCTTAGCGTCGAGCGCGCCGAAGGGTTCGTCCAGCAGCAGCACGGTCGGGTCGATGGCCAGCGCGCGCGCCAGCGCCACGCGCTGTTTCTGCCCGCCGGAGAGCTGCTCGGGATAGCGCGCGCCCAGCTCAGGCAACTGGATCAGGCCCAGCAGCTCCTGCACCCTGCGCGCGATGGCGGCCTTGTCCGGCCGGCGCGCGCGCGGCCGGCTGCGCAGCCCGAAGGCGATGTTCTCGGCCACGGTCATGTGCTTGAACAAAGCGTAGTGCTGGAACACGAAGCCGACGTTGCGCTCGCGCAGGCTCAGGCGGGTGGCGTCCTGGGCGCCGAACAGCAATTGGCCCGAGTCCGGCGCCAGCAAGCCGGCGATCACCCGCAGCAAGGTGGTCTTGCCCGAGCCCGACGGCCCGAGCAGCGCGACCAGCTCGCCGGAGGCCACGTCCAGGTCCACCCGATCAAGCGCGGCGATGCCGGCGTAGCGCTTGGCGATGGCTTTGAGATGTAGATCCATGCGTGCCGGTACCTGTGCCTTGTGCGTTGCGGTCGGTCAATGCCTGCGGTGCGAGCGCGCCAGCGCATCGCCATGGCGCGCTTCCAGCCACAGCTTGATCGCCAGGGTCACCAGCGCCAGCCCGGCCAGCAGCGAAGCCACGGCGAAGGCGGCCGCGGCCTCGCCGCCGAGCTGCAGGTACAGCGTTTCCACCTGCAGCGAAAGGGTATTGGTCTGGCCGGCGATGTTGCCCGAGACCACGGTCACCGCGCCGAACTCGCCCATCGCCCGCGCCGCGCACAACAGCACGCCGTACAGCAGGCCCCATTTGATGTTGGGCAGGGTGACGCGGAAGAACATGGTCCAGGCGTTGGCGCCGAGCGAGCGCGCGGCCAGCTCTTCATCGCTGCCTTGTTGTTCCATCAGCGGGATCAGCTCGCGCACCACGAACGGGAAGGTCACGAACAAGGTCGCCAGGACGATGCCGGGCGTGGCGAACAGGATCTTGAGGTCGTGCGCGGCCAGCGGACCGGCGAACACGCCGTGGGTGGGACTGAACAACAGCACGAGGCTCAGGCCGGCGACCACCGGCGAGACCGCGAAGGGCAGGTCGATCAGGGCCAGCAGCGCGCGTTTTCCGCGGAACTCGAAGCGGGTGATGGCCCAGGCCGCGAACACGCCGCACAGCGCGTTGACCGGCACCACGATCGCCGCGGTCAGCAGGGTCAGCCGCAGCGCGGCCAGGGTGTGCGGCTCGCTCACCGCCTTGAGCCAGACCCGCCAGCCGCTGCCGAACGCGGCGGCGAGCAGGCCCGCCAGCGGCAGCACCACCACGACCAGCATGACCGCGGCGGCCAGGCCGATCAGGACCCGGCGCACCCACGCCGGCTCGCGCAGCGGATCGTCCGGTTCAGCCATCGCGGCGGCTCCCGTGCGAAAACAGCGCCGAGCTGGCGTTGATCGCCAGCAGGCAGGCGAAGGACATCAGCAACAACAGGGTCGCCAGCACGATCGCCGCGGGCAGGCCGCCCTCCTCGTCCAGGCGGATGGTGATCAGCAATGGCGCGATCTGGGTCTTCAGCGGCAGGTTGCCGGCGATGAAGATCACCGAGCCGTACTCGCCCAGGCCGCGGGCGAAGGCCAGCGAAAAGCCGGTCAGCAGCGCCGGCAGCAGTTCCGGCAGCACCACCCGGCGCAGCGCGGTCAGGCGCGAGGCGCCCAGCGAGATCGCCGCTTCCTCCTGCTCGCGTCCCAGCGCCTCCAGCACCGGCTGCACCGTGCGCACGGCGAAGGGCAGGCCGATGAAGACCAGGGCGATGACGATGCCGGTGAGGTTGTTGACCAGTTCCAGTCCCAGCGGCGCGGCCCAGCGGCCGACCCAGCCGTGCTGGCTGTAGATCGCCGCCAGGGTGATGCCGGCCACGGCCGTGGGCAGGGCGAAGGGCAGGTCGACCAGCGCGTCCATCAGGCGCCGGCCGGGGAAGCGGTAGCGCACCAGCACCCAGGCCACCAGGGCGCCCAGCACCAGGGCGATGGCGGCGGCGATGAAGGCGCTGCCGAAGCTGACCTTGAGCGCGGACAGCACGCGTGGGTCGGCCAGGGTGCGTGTCCAGCCGGCCACGCCGAGCTCGCCCGAACGCAGCGCCAGCGCCGCCAGCGGCAGCAGGACGATGAGTCCGAGCCAGGTCAGGCCGATGCCGAGCCCGAGCCCGAAACCGGGCAGGGGGCGGCGCCAGCGACCCGGGGCGGTCGGCAGGGGCAGGGCTTGCTCGCTCATGTGGCGGTGGGCGGCAACGTGGATTGGGGACAAGAGGTTTGGACGCTAGCGCGGCGCGGGGGTTCCCGGGAAATGCGCGTTGGTTGTTTGCAGGTGCGCGATGGCGATATGGGCCGCGGGAGCGTGCGCCGGGGCGGTGCGAGGGCCGGCCGGCGGCTGCGGAGCGCAGCCGCGGTCCTGGCGGAGGCGGGTACGGAGCCAGCGCCGCGCGCGGCTTGCGCCGGCGCCGCGCGTTGGACAGTACGAGCGGCCGCCCGGCCGTAGGCGCGAACGGCAGATCGTCCGCTCGGCCCTTTGGGCCGAGGGCGGCGTTGGCGCCGGCGCGTTCGTCATTGTCCGCAGGCGCCCGTCGGCAGGCGCCGGGGTCCAGATCAAGGGTCCAGGGTCCAGATCCGGGG
>CBIFVU010000189.1:0-8034 GCA_966185905.1 uncultured Lysobacter sp. | reverse complement strand
AGCGCGCTCTGGCCCAGCTTGTCCTTGACCTCGTCCCACAGCGCGCCCTGGCGCAGGGCCTGTTCGACGCGGTCGTTCATTTCCGACTTGGACAGCTTTTCGTGGTGGCGGATGCCGTAGGCCACGTTCTCGAAGATGGTCATCGGGAACGGCACCGGCTTCTGGAACACCATGCCGACCTTGCTGCGCAGGCGGTTCATCGGATAGCGCGCATCGAGGATGTTCTCGCCGTCCAGCAGCACCTGGCCGCGCGCTTCCAGCTTGGGGTACAGCGCGTAGATGCGGTTGAAGATGCGCAGCAAGGTGGATTTGCCGCAGCCCGACGGGCCGATCAGCGCGGTCACCTGCTTCTCGGGAATCTCCAGGTCGATCGACTTGAGCGCGTGGAACTTGTCGTAGTAGAAATCCAGGCCGCGCGCGGCCAGCTTGACCGGGTTGGCGCCGACGACGGCGTCGCGGTCGGGAGTGGCGACGGAAAGGCGGGCGTCGTTCATGGCCGGGGTCCGGGCAGCAGCGGGGAGAGTGGAGAGGTCAGTCATTGGAGATCCGATTGCGCAGAACCAGCGCGCGGGCGAGCAGGCTGACGATCAGGACGAAGAAGGTGAGCACCAGGGCGCCGGCCCAGGCCAGCACCTGCCAGGTTTCGTAGGGGCTGCCGGCGAACTGGTTCATCACCACCGGCACGCTGGCCATCGGCTGGAGCACGTTATGGCTCCAGTACTGGTTGCCGAAGGCGGTGAACAGCAGCGGCGCGGTCTCGCCGGAGATGCGCGCCAGCGCCAGCAGCACGCCGGTGACGATGCCGGCCGAGGCGCTGCGATAGAGCACCTGCACGATCACCTTCCATTGCGGCACGCCCAGCGACAGCGCCGCCTCGCGCATCTGCGGCGGCACCAGCCGCAGCATTTCGTCGGTGGTGCGCACCACCACCGGCAGCACGATGAAGGCCAGGGCGATGGCGCCGGCCAGGGCCGAGAAGCTGCCGCCGGTCTGCATCACCACCAGGGTGTAGACGAACAGGCCCAGCACGATCGACGGCGCCGAGAGCAGGATGTCGTTGACGAAGCGCACCACCGTGCCGATCTTGCGCCCGGCGCCGTACTCGGCCAGCCAAGTGCCGGCGGCGATGCCCAGCGGCGTGCCGATCACGATGGCGATCGCGCACATCACCGCGCTGCCGAAGAAGGCGTTCATCAGGCCGCCTTCCTGCATCGGCGGCGGCGTGTTCTGGGTGAACAGCGCCCAGTTGATGCCGCCGATGCCCTTGGCGATCAGGGTGTAGAGGATCCAGCCCAGGAAGAACAGGCCGAACAGCGCGGCTGCGCAGGCCAGCAGCACCGAGAAGGCGTTGACCAGGCGGCGCTTGCGGTACAGCGCATCGGCAGTGCGGTGGCGGGCGGCCTGGGCCGGGTCGTTGGCGATGGCGGCGTTCATCAGTTGCCCTCCTTGCGCGCCAGTTGCAGCAGCATCAGCCGGGCCGCGGCGAGCACGACGAAGGTGACGATGAACAAGACGAAGCCGAGCAGCAGCAGGGCCGAGCGGTAGGTCTCGGTGGCCTCGCCGAAGTCGTTGGCGATCAGCGCGGCGATGGTGGTGCCCGGCTCCAGCAGCGAGGCCGAGAAATTGACCGAGTTGCCGATCACGAAGGCCACCGCCATGGTCTCGCCGAGCGCGCGGCCCAGGCCGAGGAAGATGCCGCCGATCACCGCCGAGCGGGTATAGGGCAGGACGATGTCCCAGCTCACCTCCCACTTGGTCGAGCCCAGCGCATAGGCCGACTCCTTCAGCCGGGTGGGCACGGTCAGGAATACCTCGCGCATGACCGAGGAGATGAAGGGGATGACCATGATCGCCAGCACGATGCCGGCGGTGAGCATGCCGATGCCCAGCGGCGGGCCCTGGAACAGGGGGCCGACCACCGGCAGTTCGCCGGCGTTCTCGTTGAGCCAGGGCGTGACGTATTCGGTCATCACCGGCACCAGCACGAACAGGCCCCACATGCCGTAGATGATCGAAGGGATGCCGGCCAGCAGTTCGATGGCGGTGCCGATGGGGCCGCGAGCCCAGCGCGGCGCGACCTCGGTCAGGAAGAAGGCGATGCCGAAGCTGATCGGCACGGCGATGAGCATGGCGATCAGCGCGGTGACGATGGTGCCGTAGATCGGAACCAGCGCGCCGTACTGGTCTTCCACCGGGTTCCACTGGGCGGTGATGAAGAAGTCCAGGCCTTCCTTCTCCAGCACGTGGCGGCCGCCCCAGAGCATGGACAGGGCGGCGCTGGCCAGGGCGATCAGAACGAAGACCACCGTGGCGGTCAATACGTAGCGGAACAGGCGGTCCTGGCGCGCGTCCTTGAGGTCGCGGGCGGAAGCGCCGGTCTGGGCGGGTAGGGCGGTCGCGTTCATTAGCGAGAAGAGTCCGGCGGGGCCACGCGTGGGAGGGAGGCTGGCTGTCGGGTGCTGCGTTGGTTGCGGCGTTGCCGGCTTCGGCGGACAGCGGGCGGGGCGAGTGCTTCCGAAGCCTGGGCGTTTCCTGCGCCGCGTTGCTTGCCTGTCGTCATCCCCGCGGAGGCGGGATCCAGGGCTTCATCGCGACGCGGCCCGCTCGGTGGGAGGCAAGGCGCTGAAGGCTCTGGGTCCGCGTTCTCGCGGGCGACGAGGTTCCGACAAAGCCGCGCCCGCTGTGCGGGCGCGGGTCGGAACGTCACTTGAACTCTGCCGTCCAGTAGGCCTCGATCTGCTTGACCAGTTCCGGCGGCAGCGGCACGTAGTCCAGCGCCTGCGCCTGCGGTTGGCCGTTCTCGAAGGCCCACTTGAAGAAGGCGCGGGTGTCGGCGCTGCGCTTGGCGTCCTTGGGCTGCTTGTACATCAGGATGAAGTTGGTGGCGGTGATCGGCCAGGACTTCTCGCCGCCGGCGTTGGTGATCACCAGGTTGAAGTCCTTGGCGCTGGCCCAGTCGGCGGTCGCCGCAGCGGCCTGGAAGGACTCGGCGCCGGGCTGGACGAACTGGCCGGCCGCGTTCTGCAACTGGGTGTGGGCCATCTTGTTCTGCAGCGCATAGGCCAGCTCGACATAGCCGATGGAGCCCTTGATCTGCTTGACGTAGGACGCCACGCCCTCGTTGCCCTTGCCGCCCACGCCGCCGGGCCATTGCACCGAGGTGCCTTCGCCGACCTTGGTCTTCCACTCCGGGCTGACCTTGGACAGGTAGTTGGAGAAGTTGAAGGTGGTGCCCGAGCCGTCGGAGCGGTGGACCACGTTGATCTTCAGGTCGGGCAGGGCCACGCCGGGGTTGGCGGCGGCGATGGCGGCGTCGTTCCACTTGGCCACCTTGCCCATGAAGATGTCGGCCAGCAGCGGGCCGGTCAGGCGCAGCTTGCCCGCTTCGATGCCTTCGACGTTGACCACCGGCACCACGCCACCGATGGCCGAGGGGAACTGGCCCAGGCCGGCTGCGGCCAGTTCCTCGCTCGGCAGCGGCTTGTCGGAGGAGCCGAAATCCACGGTGCCGGCCTTGATCTGGGCGATGCCGCCGCCCGAGCCGATGGACTGGTAGTTGACCTTGGCGCCGGTGGCCTTGTTGTAGTCGTCCGACCACTTGGACAGCAGCGGGTAGATGAAGGTGGCGCCGGCGCCGGTGATCTGCGCGGCGACTTGGTCGCCGGCGGCCGGAGCGGCGGTATCGGCCTTGGCGTCGCCGGCCGGGGCCGGGTTCTGTTGGTTGCCGCCGCAGGCTGCGGCGGCCAGGGCGATGGCGAGGGAGAGGACGGCGATGCGGGCCGGCGACGATTTCATGCGTAGCTCCATGAACGGGGCGCCGGCTGGCGCCGGCTCTGGGTGGCGCCATTTGATGATCTTTTTGTTACACCGCTATGACATGGATCGGTAATGAATCTGTAGCGAAAGCCTTCGGGGGGTGTCGGAGGTCGCGGTTTGGCCGGGGCTGGGCGGTGGCCGGCGGTAACAATCGCGGTGCGAACGGGCCGCAGGGCGGCGTTGCGGGCGCAGCGGAGGGCCTGGCAGCGCGCCCAGGCGCAGCGCATGGGGGAGCCAGTGCCAGGCGAGGTCCCCGGGGCCGCGAGCGCGGACCGGTTTCAGCCCGCGGCTGCCGCAGCGCCACCGAGAGCCGGCAGGGGCCCGGACTGCATCCGCTACCGCCATCGACAGCGCCGAAGATCCGGCCTGCCGCGGCGCGGCCTGTCCCGGCATTCGCGGATGCCCGCGCCGCTGGTGCGCAGCGCCTGCCCGCAGCGCAAAAAAGCAACGGGCCCGAAGGCCCGTTGCGTCCGATCTCCCCTGTCGCGGCCGATACCCCCGTCCGGCCGCCGGTGCGATCAGTAGTTCATGTTCGCCGACCAGTAGGTCTCGATCTGCTTGACCAGCTCGTCCGGCAGCGGCACGTAGTCCAGCGCCTTGGCCTGGGCGTCGCCGTTGGCGTAGACCCAGCGGAAGAACTCCTTGGCGTTCTTCGCGCCGGCGGCGTTCTTGGGCTGCTTGTACATCAGGATGAAGTTGGTGGCGGTGATCGGCCAGGAGTTCTCGCCCGGCGCGTTGGTCATGACCAGGTAGAAGTCCTTGGCATTGCCCCACTCGGCGCTGGCGGCGGCGGCCGAGAAGGTCTCGTCGCTGGGCAGCACGAACTTGCCGGCGGCGTTCTTCAGGCGCGAATAGGCCATTTTGTTCTGCAGCGCGTAGGACAGCTCGACATAGCCGATGCCGCCCTGGATCTGCTTGACGTAGGCGGCCACGCCCTCGTTGCCCTTGCCGCCGATGCCGGTCGGCCACTTCACTGCGGTGCCTTCGCCGACCGCGCTCTTCCACTCCGGGCTGACCTTGGACAGGTAGTTGACGAAGTTGAAGGTGGTGCCCGAGCCGTCGGAGCGGTGGACGACGGTGATCTTCTTGTCGGGCAACTGCAGGCCGCCGTTGAGCGCGGCGATGGCCGGATCGTTCCACTTGGTGATCTTGCCCAGGAAGATGTTGGCCAGGGTCGCGCCGTCGAGCTTCATCGCGCCGGAGGCAACGCCGGGCACGTTGATCACCGGCACCACGCCGCCGATCACCGAGGGGAACTGGGCCAGGCCGGACTTGGCCAGATCTTCGGGCTTGAGCGGGGCGTCGGAGGAGCCGAAGTCCACCGTGCCGGCCTTGATCTGGGCGATGCCGCCGCCGGAGCCGATCGACTGGTAGTTGACCTTCTTGCCGGCGCTCTTGGCGTAGTCGGCCGACCACTTGGACATCACCGGGTAGACGAAGGAGGCGCCGGCGCCGGTCACGTCGGCGGCCTGCGCGGTGGCGGCGGCGAACGAGAGCGCGACGGCGAGCGCGGTCGCGCGGAAGGAACGGGAGTTGAACACTGGGTGGCTCCTGAAGAGAGACGGCGGGCACGGAACGGTCGTGGAAAATTCCATAACAGTCCGATGACAGCCGCGGGTCTGGGACATGACGATTGGATGACGCCGCTCCCTGCGCCCCCCCGGTGGGCAAAAATAAGGGCGCGGCACGGCCGCGCCCTGTAACGATCGAAGCCGATCGAGGGGGAGAGAGAAGGCGTCGGGGGGCTTACCAGTAGAACTGCAGGCGCGCTTCCAGGACGTTGGGGTTGTCCTCGGTCTTGGCGCGCAGCGAGGTGCTGTACTTCTCCTGGTCGACCATCACGTAGTTGAGCATGAACTTGAAGTTCGAGCGCCAGTACCAGTTCACGCCGACGGTCCAGGAATCCATCTTGCCGCCGAGCACGCCGTTGACCTGGCTGGTACCGGGGATCGGGCTGCCGTCGTTGAGGTCGATGGTGTCGTAGCGCAGGCCGAGCTGCCACAGGCCCTTGGCCGGGTCGCTCGGCAGGCCGGTGGTCGGGGTGCCGCCCTTGTAGCCCCAGGTCTCGCCGGTCAGGTTCCACAGGCCGGAGACGTAGAAGCCGTCGCCGCTGAAGTCCTTGAGGTTGCCGTAGCGCTCCACGTCCACGTTCATGTACTCGGCCTGCAGCTTGACCGGGCCGGTGATCCACAGCGCTTCCACGCCGACGTTGCTGGAGCGGTCGGCGCCGCGCAGGCCGCTGCTGCCGGTGTCGACGAAGCGGGTGGAGACCATGTCGGCCATCGGCCGCGCGCGCAGGCGGATGAAGTCGGCGTCGGTGTCCTTGTTGGTGTAGCTGGCGCCGAAGTGCAGGACGTTGCCCTGCTCGTTGATCGGCGCATAGTAGCCGCGCAGGCCGTAGCCGTTGCCGTGCTCGCGGTTGCGGGTCAGCTCGCGGCCGAAGTAGCTGGCGGTCAGGCCCCAGTTGGCGTCGCCGTAGTTGTACTGGATGCCGACGCGGCGGGCGGTGCCCAGGCTGTTGGTGATGGAGGACTTGGAGATGAAGTCGTTGTTCTTGGTCGAGGACAACTCCTCCATCGTCGCGCCGGGCTGCTTGAACTGGCCGACCTGGACGAAGTGGTTGGAGTTGCCGCCGATCTTGTACTTGATGTTGGTGTCGAGGAACTTGTCGTCCTTGGCGTCGTAGCCCAGCACCCACTCGATGTTGCCCGGGCCCTTGCCCTTGAGCACCAGCTCGGCGCGGCGCAGCTCGTTGAGGTACTTGTCGCCGTCGACGTCGGAGGACGAGTCGGCGCCGTAGTCGATGGTGTCCACGTCGAACTTGTACATGTCGACCTGGACCAGGCCCTCGAACGAGACCTCCGAATTGCCGATCACGTCCAGGGCGATTTCGGCGTGCGCGGCCGGCGCGGCGAGCGCGGCGAGCATGGCGACGGCGAGGGTCTTGCGGGAGAGTTTCATTGGTCTAGCCCTGGGGCGTGGAGAGATGGCGCGCAGGCTAGGGTGTGAAAGTTGCGTAAATGTGACAGGACTGACTTATTTCTCCGGCATGACCGGCGCGTGACGCGGTCGCGACCGCGCTGCGGAGGGCGGAAAAGGCTTGCCGATCAAGCGGCTACGGGATCGGGCTCGCCCGGGGTCTTGTCCGGGAACAGGCACAGGTCGCGGATGGCGCAATGCGGGCAGTCGGGCTTGCGTGCCTTGCAAACGTAACGTCCGTGCAGGATCAGCCAATGATGGGCGTCGAGCAGATACGGTTCGGGCACCGCCGCCAGCAGGCCGTCCTCGACCGCGCGCACGTCCTTGCCCGGGGCCAGGCCGGTGCGGTTGGCGACGCGGAAAATATGCGTGTCCACGGCCAGGGTGGGTTCGCCGAAGGCGGTGTTGAGGACCACGTTGGCGGTCTTGCGCCCGACCCCGGGCAGCGCTTCCAGCGCGGCGCGCTCGCGCGGCACTTGGCCGCCGTGGCGGTCGAGCAATTGCTGCGACAGCGCCACCACGTTGGCGGCCTTGGTATTGAACAGGCCGATGGTGGCGATGTAGGGCTTGAGCCCGTCCACGCCCAGTCCGACGATCGCCTGCGGCGTGTTGGCCACCGGAAAGAGCTTGCGCGTGGCCTTGTTGACTCCGACATCGGTGGCCTGCGCCGACAGCGCTACGGCCACCAGCAATTCGAACGGCGTGCTGTATTCCAGTTCGGTGGTCGGATGCGGATTGAGCGCTCGCAAACGCGCGAACATCTCCTCGACCTGGGCCGGGGCCATGCGCGCGGGCCGGCGTGCGCGGGCCTGCGCGGAGGTTTTCGCAGCGGGTCTGGAGGCGGCTTTGGCGCTTGGTTTGGAGCCCGGCTTAGCGTTGGATTTGGAGCCCGCTGGCGAGTCGGCTCCAGCGCCGGCCTGGGCGCTCGGCTTGGCCCGCGGCTTGGCCGGGGACTGGCTGCTGGAACGGCGGCCGGCGGCGGCGCCGGGCTGGGTCTTGCGCGCGGGTTCGGCTGGGGCGGTGCGAGGCCTGGATCGCGGCTTGGATCCCGACTTGGATTCCGACGGGGCATCGACGCTCCGGGCGGCGGCGCGTTTGTTCGACGCGGCCGCCGCGGTGGTCGCGCCCGCATCGGTGCGAGCGGCGGTGCGGGCGGCGCGTCGGGCGGGCTTGGCGTTGTGGCTGGGCATGCTCGGGCGGGGCAGAGGTCAGGTCGGGCCGCGCTGGGCGGCCTTGGCT
>CBIFVU010000188.1:0-8097 GCA_966185905.1 uncultured Lysobacter sp. | reverse complement strand
AGGAAATCGCGGCAAGCGCGGACCGAGTCGCTCCGGCCTGTCGCTGCCCGGCCGTGTTGAGGCGGCCCGGGACGGTCCTGGCCGCGCCGCCGCCGGCGGGCCGGCGGCCTTGCGCGCCCGCGGAACGGGCGCGGCGCGGCGGGGACGAGGCTTACTCTTCGTCGGCGATGCGCGACTTGGTGTCGATCACCTTCTTGCCGCGGTAGTAGCCGTCGGCGGTGACGTGATGGCGGATGTGGGTCTCGCCGGTGGTCGGGTCGGTGGCCAGCTGCTTGCTGGTCAGCGCGTCGTGGGCGCGGCGCTGGCCGCGGCGGGACGGGGAAACGCGGGACTTCTGGACAGCCATGGTCTTGCTCCGGAAAAACGGTGGAAACCTGAGGTGGATAGCGTGGCCGGCCGGCGGCGTGTTCGCAGGAGCTTGCTGGTCGCCGCGCCTGCCGGTCGGAGTTGGTACGAAAACGTTTGCTGCGTCTTGCCTAGCGTCAGTTGCCTTTCTTCAGCGAGGACAGCACGGCGAAGGGGTTGGCCGCGTCCTGCTCGGCCTGGGTGGCCGGCCAGTCGCGCTCCACCGCCTCGCTGCCGGGCGCCATCGGCACCACCGGTACGGCGAGGATCAGCTCGTCCTCGACCAGCTCCGAGGCCCGCAGCATGCCGTCCTCCGGCATCAGCAGGGGCTCGTAGCCCGGCGGCAGCGCGGCCTCGTCGGCCTCCTCGCGGATCAGCCCCAGCCGCTGCTCGATCCGCACCGGCAACAAGAACCGCTCCAGCGTGCGCTGGCACAGCAAGGGCAAGTCCGCCTGGATCTTCAACTCGGCGTAGGGCACCTGCAACTCGTCGCTGTCGAAGTCCAGCGAGTACCGGACCGAACCTTCGGCATCGAGCAGCAGGCCCTGCAACCGGGCCAAGGACGACAGCGGCAGATTGCCTTCCACGCCGCGCCGCGTCGCCACCAGGCGCCAGGCGTCCAGTAGATCGGGCACCCGCCCAGATGGCACATCGGCTGACATAAGCTGCGGAATGTTAGAGACCCGGCCGGGCGCTGTCAAACCGCAAGTCCGTGCCGGCGCAGGGGATTTGCCCCCGGCCGGCCGCCGCGTGCAGACTGCCCGGCCATCCCGCCCCGCGCGAGCGCTCCTTTGACCCACGTCCTGCTGCTGACCCTGGCCGGCCTGGCCGTCGTGGCGTTGCTCGGCGTCGCGCTGTACGCCCCGGCCGTCCGCCGCCAACGCGCCGTGCGCGAGGTGCTGGACGCGGCCGACGCTCTGGAGGCCCGGCTGCGCACCGCCCGCGCCGAGATCGCGGCGGTCGCCGGCGAGGACGGCCGCGACCCGGTCGGCGAGGCCATGCGCGAGATGCTGCGCCAGCGCCTGTGGCTGCGCGACCACGGCCGCCAGGCCAGCCTGGCCCAGTTGGCCGAAGTCCGCAGCTCGATCGACCAGGCCCGCGGCCGGATCGAGCAGCAACTGAACAAGATCGCCGCGGCGCGGCTGCCCACGACCTGAACGGACCGGCCGCCCCCCGGCCGGGACGGTCGTCCTGCCAGCCTGGACACCGGGACCTGGACACCGCGACCCGGGCGCCGGAACCTGCACGTCCGGGCCCGAACGTGCAGGGCGAGCGCCCAGGACCGAATGCCCAGGGCCGAACGCCCCGGAGCGCAACGCCGTGGAGCCGGCCGCACGCCCGGCCCGTCGGCTTCGACCGGCGGCCCGGCCGCCACGCAGGCCGCTCCTCCGCCCGGCTGGCGACGCCAGCCGCTCCCCCACCGCGCACTGGACCGCCCACCCGCTGCCCGCCGCGCCCTCTCCGGCCATCGCCCGCATGCCTTCCAGCCCCCTGATCCTGGCTTCCACTTCCGCCTACCGCCGGCACCTGCTGCAGCGGCTCGGCCTGCCCTTCGACACGGCCCGTCCAGACACCGACGAGACACCGCGGCCCCACGAGGCCCCGGCAGCCCTGGCCGAACGCCTGGCCCAAGCCAAGGCCGCCGCGGTCGCCGCACAACGCCCGGAGGCCTGGGTGATCGGCTCGGATCAAGTGGCCGAATTCGACGGCCGGCCGATCGGCAAGCCCGGCGGGCACGAGGCGGCCAAGGCCCAGTTGCTGGCCATGTCCGGGCGCGAAGTGCGCTTCCTCACCGGCTTGTGCGTGCTGCGCCAGGGCCAGCCCGCGCTGGCCGCGCTGGATACCACGGTGGTGCGCTTCCGCCGCCTGCAATCGGCCGAAGTGGAACGGTATCTGCACATCGAGCAGCCCTACGACTGCGCCGGCAGTTTCAAGTCCGAAGGCCTGGGCATCGCCTTGTTCGAGGCGATCGAATCGCAGGACCCCACCGCCTTGATCGGCCTGCCCTTGATCGCCACCGCCCGCTTGCTGCGCCAGGCCGGCTACGCCCTGCCCTGAGCGGGTTCTGTTGAGCGGGTTCTGTCCCGAGCGGAGCCGCCTGCGCAAGGCCGGCCCTCTCGGTAACGCAGGATCTTGGTCGCACCGCGGCCAGCGGCAGCCCAGTGGTCCACGCCACCGACCGGCTCGCACGAACGCGTATCCGGCCGCCGACCGCGGCGCGGCCGTTCGTGCGCTGGCCTGGTCCGCGCTGCCCATCACCGCCTGCCCGGCGCCAGCCAGCCCCCTGGGCCGCCACTGGCGCGCTGGCTACTCGCCGCGCCCGGCAGCCACCATCACCGGCTGCTCGGCCCAGTCCTCCACGCTGCCATCGCGACCGTGCAGGCGCAGGCCCAGCCAGTGGCGACCGGGCGGTTCGGCGTCCAGGGTCACCTGGGCGCTGAAGCCCACCGCCGGATGTTGCGGATCGTTGGACAGCTCCCAGAACTCGCGCACCCCCGGCAAGGGCTGGCCGTACTCGGCCTGGGCGACCACGCGGCCGTCGAGCATCACCTCCACCCGCGCCAGCCCGACCCCGTCCTTGAACGCCCAGCCGCGCACCGGGAAGCTGCGCCCCACCCGCGCGCCGGCGGCCGGCGCATCGACCCAGGCCATCGCCGGGGTCGCGCACGGCCCCGGCCGCGGCGCGCCGTCGAGCGCGAACAAGGCGAAACGCTGGCGGCCATGGTCGATATTGAGCACTTGCGGCGGCGGCAACGGCCCGACCATCGCGCACAGCGCGTGGTAACGGCGCAGCAGGTTCTTGTATTCCACCTCCGAGGCGCCGACCACCAACAGCACCGGATCCTGGCCCCATTGCGTGCGCCCGGGCGACTGAAGCCCCCACAACCGCAGCTGCGGCGCTCGGCCGTGCTTATGGTTGATGGGATGATCGAGCACCGCGATGCGCGGATCGTCCAGAGCGAAGCCCAATTCGGCGCCGACCTTGAAGTTGTCGGCGACGATGCGCGTGCCCGGCGGCATCGCTGCGCGCCGCGCCCGCACCGCGCGCGCCAGTTCGTCCCAGCCGGCGAAGTTGGACGGATACCACTTCTCGCCGGCGCTGCGCGCGCGCAGGTCCGGCACCGACACGGCGACGTAATAGCCCAGCATCGCCAACACCGCCGCGCCGGCGCAGGCCGCGGTGGTCGCGCGCGCCCAGCCCGGCCACCCGGCCAGCACGCCCGGCAGCAAGGGCAGCAAGGCCAGGAAGCCGGGCAAGGGCCAGTGGAAGCTGACCCGCTCGGTGTCGGCGAAGAAGCCCAGCAGGAAGAAACCGAGCACCACCAGCCCGCCGAGCAGGGCGAAGTAACGCACCACCGGCGAAGCCGCGCGCGCACCGCGCCAGCCGGCCGCGACCAAGGCCAGCAGCAGCGGCGGCGTCACCAGCAGCGCCTGGATCGCCACGAACCACAGCCCGTCGGCATGGAAGGCCCAGGGATGGCGATCGACCAACTGGAAGCGCAGGCCCGCATCGGCGTTGTCCATGTTCCAGGCCACCAGCGGCGCCCAGGCCGAGGCGCCGATGGCGATCGCGGTCAGCACCCGCACATCGCGCAGCGCGCGCCGGCCTTCGGCCAGACTCAGCAGGACCACGAAGCCGACCGCGATCACCGCGATGAAGCGGTAGTGGCTCAAGGCGCCCAACGCCAGGCCAGCGGCCAGCTCGACCGCAGCACCGGCTTCGACCTCGCGCAACAGGCGCGCGCCGGCGTCCAGGCACAGCAATGTGGCCAGGGCCATCATCGCGTCGGGCAAGGCGAGCACGCCGAGCGTGCCCGACAGCGGCAACAACAGGCCGAAGCAGCCGGCCACCCAGCCGGCGCGCTCGCCGAACTCGCGCGCGGTCAGCCGCGCCAGCCACCACGGCACCAGCGCGGCGACCAGCAGGAACGGCGCACGCAGCGCCAGCGTGTGGGCGCCGCCCAGCTCGACCCCCAGGCGGGTGAGCCAGGCAGTCAGGCCGGGCAGGTCGGAATAGGCCGCGGCCGGGTGCTGGCCCTCCTGCCAATAAAAGGCCTCATCGACGAACAGCGGCAGGCGCGCGGCGACGGCGAGCTTGAGCAGCAGGACCAGCGTCCACAGTGTCCAGAACGCGCGCCGCATCGCGCTGCTTTCGTCCTTGTCCCGCATCGGCACTCGACCTCGCTACACTCATGGAACGGATGACCGCAGGCGCGGCGCCGGTCGCGCCGCCAGGGGAGCGGTCCATCGCACGAACGGTCCTGCACCACGCCGTTTTGTTGATGCCCGTCGCGGAACCCATCGCCAAGCGCGGGCGGCGCGCCCGGTCGGCCCCACCGCGCGTTCGCCGCGGCGCGGGCCGCGCGCGCCCGGCCCGAGCCCAACCACAGGACCCCGCACGATGACGGCAAGCCCGCACACCACCGGCCCGCACCCGGCCGACAAGACCAGCGCCACCGGCAAGGCCACCATCCTAACCGATGCCCTGCGCGCGTCCCTCGAGCAGGCGCAGGCGCAGGTCAATGCCTTGGTCCTGGGCAAAGCGCAGGCCGTGCGGCTGGCGTTCGTGGCCCTGCTGTCGGACGGCCACTTGCTGATCGAGGATTTGCCCGGCCTGGGCAAGACCACCCTCGCCCACGCCCTGGCCGCAACGCTGGGGCTGGAGTTCCAGCGTGTGCAGTTCACCTCCGACCTGCTGCCGGCCGACGTGGTCGGCGTGTCGGTGTTCGATGCGCAGACGCGCCAGTTCCAGTTCCATCCCGGCCCGGTGTTCGCCCAGGTGCTGCTGGCCGACGAGATCAACCGCGCTCCGCCGCGCACCCAGAGCGCGCTGCTGGAGGCGATGGCCGAGCATCAAGTCACCGTGGACGGCCGCACTCACGCCCTGCCCGCGCCGTTCTTCGTCATCGCCACCCAGAACCCGGTGGATTTGTCGGGCACTTACCCGCTGCCGGATTCGCAGCTCGACCGCTTCCTGTTGCGCCTGCACCTGGGCTACCCGGACGAGTCGGCCGAGCGCGACCTGCTGGCCGGCGCCGACCGCCGCCACCTGATCGCCCAGACCCGGCCGCTGCTCAGCGTCGAGGACGTGCTGGCGATCCGCCGCGCGGTCGATGCGGTCTATGCCGGCGACGCGCTGATCCACTACGTGCAGTCCCTGCTCGCGCGCAGCCGGCGCCACCCGGGCGTGCGCGTGGGCCTGTCGCCGCGCGCCGGCCTGGCGCTGCTGCGCGCCGCGCGCGCGCATGCCTTGCTGCTGGGCCGCGCCCACGTAGTGCCTGAGGACGTGCAAGCGCTGTTCCCGGCCGTGGCCTCGCACCGGCTGGTGGCCGACAACGGCGAAAGCGCCGACTTGGCCAAGGCCATCCTCTACGCCGTGGCGGTGGATTGAGCGCGGCCGTGGCCCGCCTGGCCGCCTCGCCGCGCTGGCGCGCCCTGCGCGCGCGGCTGGACATGCTGACCCGGCCGCGCCGGCCGGAGCCCTTGCCGGCGCGCTTCGACCGCCGCCGCATCTATGTGCTGCCGACCGGCTTCGGCGCGTTCTTCGCCGCGCTGCTGGTGGCGATGCTGCTGGGCGCGTTGAACTACAACAACAACCCGGCCTTCCTGCTGGCTCTGCTGCTGGCCGGCGCCGGACTGGCCAGCCTGATCGCGGCGCAGTTGCAGTTGTCGGGGCTGTCCATCGTCGCCGTGGACGCCGAGCCGGTGCCGGCCGGCACCGCGCTGCGGGTGCGCGTGCATGCGCGCGCCGCGCCCGGCCGCAGCCGCCGCGGCCTGCGCCTGGACGACAACGGCGCGAGCGAGTCCGCGCCGGCCCGGCTGGACCTGGCCCAGGGCGCGGGCGAAACCGAATTGCTGGTGGCCACCCACCAGCGCGGCTGGCTGTACCTGCCGCGCCTGCGCGTGTCCACCACCCGTCCGCTCGGCCTGGCCCGGGCCTGGGCCCTGGTCTGGCCGCAGACGCCGCTCTTGGTCTATCCCGCGCCCGAACCGCAAGGCCCGCCCTTGCCCGCCGGCGCCGGCGACCCGGCGGTGGCCCGGCTGCATCCCAGCGGCGACGATGTGCACCACCTGCGCAGCTACCGCCCCGGCGACGCGCGCCGCGCCATCGCCTGGAAGCATTCGGCGCGCCGCGATCAACTGCTGGTGCGCGAATACGAGCAGCCGCTGGGCGTGGACGTGGAACTGACCTGGGAGCGCCTGCCCGGCCTGGGCCGCGAAGCGCGGATCGCGCGGCTGGCGCGCTGGGTGGACGAAGCCGAGCGCGACGGGTGCCGCTACCGCCTGGCCCTGCCTGGGCAAGCCGCGCTTGGCCCGGGCCGCGGCCCGGCCCATCGCCACGCCTGCCTGCGCGCGCTGGCGCTGATGCCGCCGGCCTGAGCGTTCGCCGCGCCGGCCGCCGATGTGCGCTCCGGCTTTGCGGGATGCCGGCTGCGGGCTGCGGGCTGCGACTACGGGATGCCGGACCCGGAAGGCCGCCCGGCCGCAGCGCGTTGGTCGCGGCTTGCGCCGCTCCTACAGCCGGGCGGACCGCCGGCAGGGGCGGCGCAAGCCGCGATCACCGCGCACCGACACCGCGTGCCGCCCGAAGACCGACTGTGCACAGCCCCGCGCGAAAGCGCGCCGGCGACAGCGCCGCCCTCATCGCCGCGGCCTTACTCCTGGAAACGCCCGGCCTCCACTTCGTACCACGGCGTGCACAACACCTGCTGCAGTTCGGACGCACCAAACGACGCCAGCCACACTGGGCCCGCCTCGGTCTCGGTGGAGCGCCGCATCGCGCCCTCGTCGAACCGCATCAATCCAAGACACCAGCGCAGGCGCGCCGGCGCGTCGGCGCCGAGCAGGTGGGCGCGGAAACTCGCCTCCACCTGCGCGCCCGGTTCCAGCCGCAGCGCCAGCGGGGTCGGCGGCGCGGTCGGCGACGGGTTGGGCAAGGGCGAAACGACATGGAACAGTTCGACATCGCCGCCTTGCTGCCGCTGGGTCGGCGCGCCCACCTGGCCCAACTGCAGCCGGCCGGTGCCCACGGCGTGCGCATTGCCGCGGTCGAACACCGCCAGCGCGCCGCCGCTGGTGTTGTCCAGGCGATAGCGCACCTGCAGGCTGCGCGAGGCCGGGTCGTAATCGAACTGCGCGCGCAGATGGGCCAGCGGCGATTGCACCTCGGCGATGGTCGCGGCCGAAGCGGTGGCGGCCGTGGTGGTGGCGGACTCGGGCGAAGCCATGGAGGTCTCCGGAAGGGGCGCGCGATGACTGCAGGCGGACAGTGCGGACAAGGACAGGCCGGCCGCGCCGATACAGCGCGCTAGCGCCCGCGCGCGCATCCACGCCGCGACGGTGCGGTGCGCGCTGCGCGGCGGCGCAACGGACCGCACGGGCGGCGATGCGGACGCTCGCATTGAAGTTGCGGTCGTGGACATGAGGGCCAGGCTCCTGCGCAATGAGGCCAGCGGAACAAACGGCCCGGCGCGCGCCATCCGCACCCCGGGCTGTTCCGTCGCCGCCGCGTGCGCGCGCAACGCGGCGGTTCCGAATAGCCCAGCCTCCGGAATCTTGTCAAGCCGTGCGCGGGCGTGCGCACCGACCGCAGTCACAGCACGGACGCGGTGCGCGCGTCCGTCCTTGTCCTGGCCCGGGCCATGCGCTCTACTACCGGCGCGCGCTACCACCGGCGCCGCGCTTGGGGATTGCGCGCGCCCGCCGGACCGACGCCTGCGCAGGCTCGGCCGGGCGCCCTGCCCGCAGCGC
>CBIFVU010000187.1:0-8172 GCA_966185905.1 uncultured Lysobacter sp. | reverse complement strand
GGGCTGCTGCCACCAGGCTGGCAGCAGCCCTCGTCCATCCTGCTGCCACGACGCCGCCTCCCGCGTCGCCCGAGAGCCCATGGACCGCACCTCACCCGCCGGCGACGGCCGTGCCGATTTCGACTTCCTCCACGGCCGCTGGCAAGTCCGCAACGAGCGCCTGCGCACGCGCCTGCGCGAGGCAGAGGACTGGGAGGTCTTCCCGGCCGAACAAACCTGCGAACCGGTCCTCGGCGGCCTGGGCAATGTCGATGCCTTCCTCAGCCAATGGCGCCCGCCGCAGGCGGAGGAAGGTTTCATCGGCATGACCCTGCGCTTGTTCGATCTGCGGCAGCGGCAATGGCGGATCTGGTGGGCAGGCAACCACGACGGCGTGTTGGAGCCCCCGCTCAGCGGCGGCTTCGAGCAAGGCCGTGGTGTGTTCGAAGGCGAGCTCGAACACCAGGGCCGGCCGGTGCGCGCGCGCTTTGTCTGGGACGGCATCAGCGCGCACACCGCGCATTGGCACCAGCAGTTCCGCGGTGAGGACGGGCGCTGGGAAAGCAACTGGCACATGTGGCTGCGCCGGCTCGGCGACGACGGTCGCCTGCTGCATCAGGACGAGGTGGTCGAGCTGCGCCAGTACCGCACCGTCCCGGGCCGGCGCGATGAGCTCATCGCCCTGTTCGAGCGCGAGTTCATCGAGCCGCAGGAAGCGATGGGCATGCACTTGCTCGGCCAGTTCCGCGACCTCGACGCGCCGGATCGCTTCACCTGGCTGCGCGGCTTTCCCGATCACGCGATCCGCGCCTCGGCGCTGACCGCCTTCTACGACAGCCCCCTCTGGCGCCGTCATCGCGAAGCCGCCAACGCCACCCTGGCCGACAACGACGACGTGTGGCTGCTGCGGCCGGCGCGCGCCGGGTCCGGCCTGGCGATGCCCGCCGTGCCGCGGCCGCCCGCCGAAGCGCCGATCCCATCGCGGCCTATCGCCTCGGCGTTGTCGATGGGGATCTGCCTGTTGGCCGCACCGGCCGAGCAAGGCTTCCTGGAGCGCTTCGACCGCGACTTTGCGCCGCTGTTGCAGGCCCATGGCCTGGAACTGCTGGGCGTCTACCTGAGCGACGCCACCGCCAACGGCTACCCACGCCTGCCGGTGCGCGAGGGCGAGCACGCGCTGGTGTGGTTCGCCGGGCTTGCCGGGTTGGGGCGGACCGATGGAGCGCAGGCTGGCGCATCGCCGGGCGGTTCGGTGCTGGCTGATCGGGAGCGAAGCGGCCTGGGACAATCGGGTCGTGAGCAGGCCGGTCAGGGGCGGGTCGATCAAGGGCAGGCTTATCAAGAGCGGGCTGGTCAAGGGCAGGCTCATCAAGGGCGGTCCGATCAAGGGCAGGCCTATCGAGGGCAGGCCGACCCGCTGCCTGACGACCTGACGCAGGCCGATGCCCGGGCACTGCAGCGATTGCACGACGACCCCCGCTGGCAGGCCGCGCTCGCCGCGGCTTTGGCCGCGCCCGACGGCCTGCGCGAGCCGCCGCAGTGGCGACGGCTCGCCGCTACGCCGCGCTCGGAGCTGCGCGGCAGGCCGCTGTCGTGAGCGCGATGGGTCGGGTGCGGCGCTGCCTCGGGCCGCTCGGTTCGCCCCGGCGAGCCCGGCTTGAGCGCGGCCACCCGCCGCGGGATCATGCCGCATGCGCCGCGCCGACCGCCTGTTCCTGCTGATCCATGCCCTGCGCGGCCGCCGTCATGCGACCACCGCCCAGCAACTGGCGCAGACCCTGGGCGTATCCCTGCGCACGGTCTATCGCGATGTCGCCGACCTGCAACGTTCCGGCGTGCCGATCGAGGGCGAGGCCGGGGTCGGCTACCTGCTGCGCAAGGGCGCGGACATCCCGCCGCTGATGTTCACGCCCGACGAGCTGGAGGCACTGGTGGTCGGCACGCGCTTCGTCCGCGCCTTCGGCGGCGAGCGCCTGGGACGCGGCGCCACTGCCGCCCTGCTCAAGATCGAGGCGGTGCTGCCGCCGGAACTGCGCGAACGCAGCGCGCGCACGCGCATCTTCGCCCCGCAGCTGGACAGCCGCCTGGAAGCCAGCGGCCTGATCGACGCCTTGCACGAGGCGATCCAGGCCCGGCAGGTGTTGCGCCTGGTCTATCGCGACGGCGAGGCCCGCGCCAGCGAGCGCGAGGTCGAGCCGCTGTGCCTGTCGTTCTGGGGCGGCAGCTGGACCCTGGGCGCGTGGTGCCGCTTGCGCGCAGACTTCCGCAGCTTCCGCCCGGACCGCATCGGCGCCTACGCCGCCACCGGCGAGCGCTTCGCCGACGACGACCGGCGCGGCCTGGCCGCCTACCTGGCCGCGGCCGGCGCGACGGCCGATTGAGCCTGCACCGGGCCGCTCACACGATCCGCACCGCCTGCAACCGCGCCAGCTTGTCGGGATTGCGCATGATGTAGATATCGCACAACCGCGCCTGCGGGTCGTAGCCGAAGCTGATCGCCGCTTCGATCTTTCCATTGCGTTCGAGCACCACGCCGCGGCCGCCGTTGAGGTCCACCTGCAGCCAACGATCCTCGCGGCAGGCCGGGTGCAGCACCGATTCGATGAAGCCCAGCACGGCCTCGGCGCCGTGCAGCGACTGCCCTACCGCCGTAGCCTTGCCGCCGCCGTCGGCGTGCAGGGCGATCTGCTCGGACAACAGCGCCGCCAGCGGCGCGGTGCGGCCGCGCTGGATCGCTTCGGCGAACGCCGCCAGCAGCCGTTCCTGCTGCTCGGCCGGAGTGACGTGGCGCACCTTGCCCTGTTCGACATGGCCGCGCGCGCGCTGCACCAACTTGCGGCTGGCGGCCTCCTCGATGTCCAGCACGCGCGCGACCTCGGCGTGCGGCAAGTCGAAGATCTCGTGCAGCAAATAGGCCGCTCGCTCCTTCGGGGTCAGCCGTTCCAGCAACAGCAAGAACGCGGTGGACAACGAAGACGCCAGCGCCAGCCGCTGCTCGGGCTGGCCCTGCGCCTCGGCCTGGATGGGCTCGGGCAGCCAGGCGCCGACATAGTCCACGCGGCTGCGGTGGGCCGAGCGCATCAGGTCGATGCAGCGGCGAGTGCAGGCGGTGGTGAGCCAGGCCGCGGGGTTGTCGATGCGCGCGGGGTCGGCTTCGCGCCACTTGAGGTAGGTGTCCTGCACCGCGTCCTCGGCATCGGCGCGCGAACCGAGCAGGCGGTAGGCCAGGCCGGTCAGCATCGGCGCGTGCTGGGCGAATGCGTGGGTGGGGTCGGCGGAGGTCATGGTCGATCCAGGGTGGACGGTTCCGGACGGGTGGTGGCGAGGACGGGCGTTCGAGTGGGCGCCGGCATCATAGACGCCGGCGTGGGGCAGCCCGCGCGCCGGGCGGCGGCCGGCACCGGGCCGGACGTCCGGCCCGCGCCACCGGCCACGGCGGGAACGGGCCCTGCGCCCGGCTCAATGCTTGGACACTTGCAGGCGGTTCCACAGGTTGATCATGCCCACCACCGAGGTGATCGCGCCGATCTGGGCATCGTCATAGTGCGCGCGCAGCCCGGCGCGCAGGGCGCCGTAGTCCGTGTCTTCGCCGATCCGGGTCAGCGCCTCGGCCCAGGCCAGCGCAGCGCGCTCGGCCGGGCTGAAATCGCCGACATGGCGCCAGACCACCAGCCGATGCAGACGGTCGTCGCTTTCGCCGTCCTGGCGGGCTTCGCGGGTGTGCATCTTCACGCAGAAGGCGCAACCGTTGAGCTGGGAAGCGCGCAGTTGCAGCAAATGATAGATCGCGCGCGGCACGCCAGCGGCGTCGATGGCGGCCTGGACCTGGCCGTGGACTTCGCCCAACTGGGCGAGGATCTGCGGGATTTCGCGTTCGTACTTGACCGCTTCGGTGCTCATGTCGATGTCCTTGGGAGGGGAGGGTCGTATCGGTCCGACGATCCGGCGCGGCGATCCGTGACATTCCCTCTCACAGCGCCCTGCCCTTCCCCGGCGCGGGGCCAGCACACTGCGCGCAGGAAGGGAAGTGTCCAGCGTCGTGGGCATGCGAGTGCAACCGCGGCTGCGCCGCAGGCATCACAATCACCGACTGCCTTGTTCCGGGACCGCCGATGAAACTGCCCGCCCTGCCTTCGATGCCCCTGCTGTCCCTCCTGGCCCTGGCCACCCTCGCCTCCAGCGCCATGGCCGCCACGCCGCCCCAGCCCGCCCCGGCCTCTGCCTCCGGCGTCGATGCTCGCTGCCATGCTGGCGCGTACCGTCTCGATGATGGTCGCGCGCTCGCCATCGGCACCCTCGACACGCCCACCCATCTGCGCTGGCGCCTGCTCGACGGCCGCACCGGCAAGCTCGCGCCCGCACCGGGCGGCGGCTGGAACAGCACGCTGGGCTGGACCGATCGCAGCGATGGCGTGAAGGTCGAGCTGGGCGACTGCGCCGACGGCCGCATCCGTTTCGATGGCCACGCTGGCACGCGGATCGGTTTCGATATCGTCCAGACCCGTTTCCAGGGCGCGGGCGTGGAACTGCGCGGGCGACTGGTCCTGCCGCGCGGCACCGGCAAGGTGCCGGTGGTGGTGATGGTGCATGGCTCGGAGAAGTACTCCGGCGTGGACGGCTACTTCCAGCAGCACTTGTTCCCGGCCGAAGGCGTGGGCGTGTTCGTCTACGACAAGCGCGGCACCGGCGGCTCCACCGGCAAGTACACGCAGAACTTCCACCAGCTCTCCGACGATGCGGTCGCCGCGCTGCACGAAGCCCTGCGCCTGGGCGGCGCGCGGGTCGAGCGCATCGGCTACCTCGGCGGCAGCCAGGGCGGCTGGGTGGCGCCGCTGGCGGCGAGCAAGACCGACAAGGCGCAGTTCGTCGAGGTCGGCTTCGGCCTGGCCGACGGGGTGTTGGCCGAAGACCGCGACCAGGTGGTGCTGGACCTGCGCGCGGCCGGCTTCGGCGATGCGCAGACCCTGCGCAAGGCGCGCGAGGTCACCGACGCGACCGGCATGATCGCCTCCAGCGACGGCAAGCGCGGTTGGCCAGAGTTCGAGGCGGTGCGCGCCAAGTACGCCGGCGAGCCGTGGTGGAAGGCGCTCAAGGGCGAGTACACCGGCCTGATCGCCAGCCACACGCCGGCCCAGGTCGCGGCCGAAGCGGCCAAGATCGACTACGAAGTCAGCTGGGACTACGACCCGATGCCGGTGCTGCGCAGCCTGTCGGTGCCGCAGTTGTGGATGGTCGGCGGCGACGATGTCGAAGCGCCTTCGGAGGAAACCCAGCGCCGCCTGGCCGAACTCGGCCGCGCCGGCCGGCCGCTGACCAGCGTCGTGTTCCCGAGCGCCGACCACGGCATCCTGGAGTTCGAGCTCGATGCCAAGGGCGAGCGCCAGCACACTCGCACCGCCGAGGGCTACCAGCGCATGCAGTTGGACTGGATCAAGCGCGGCACCTTGGACGGTTGGCCCTACGGTAGCGCGCGCCAGCTGGGCGGGCCTAAGTGAGGAATGGGACGTCAGGCGTTGGAACTCAGGAGTCGGAAGCGCAGCACGGCCGGCGCCTGCGATCTGTCGTTCCCGCGAAGGCGGGAACCCAGGGCTTGATCGAGGACCGTGTTGTGCTGGGGCTCTGCGCCAGTCAGGCCGGCGCTTCGGTCGCACGCCGTTGGCGGTCGCTCACGCGCCGACGCTCGGCGTAAGTGGCGCTGGCGCGAACTGTGTTGCAGTTCGGCGACATGCGTGATGGCGAATGGTCATGACGATCTTCCGCATCGTGGGCCGCGCTTTACGAACCGCTAACCCGCGCTTTACACGCGCGCCGGAGTCGGAAGCGCAGCACGGCCGGCGCCTGCGATCTGTCGTTCCCGCGAAGGCGGGAACCCAGGGCTTGATCGAGGACCGTGTTGTGCTGGGGCTCTGCGCCAGTCAGGCCGGCGCTTCGGTCGCACGCCGTTGGCGGTCGCTCACGCGCCGACGCTCGGCGTAAGTGGCGCTGGCGCGAACTGTGTTGCAGTTCGGCGACATGCGTGATGGCGAATGGTCATGACGATCTTCCGCATCGTGGGCCGCGCTTTACGAACCGCTAACCCGCGCTTTACACGCGCGCCAGCGCGATCCACTAGAACGTCTGCTCCCCATTGCATTGCAAGGAGCGGCCCATGCGCATCACCATCGTCGGAGCGGGCTTCAGCGGCAGCGCACTGGCCAGCGAGCTGGCCCGCCAGGCCGGGCCGGGCGTGGAGCTGTGCCTGGTCGGCCAGCCGGAAAGCTATGGCCGCGGCGTGGCCTATGGCGAGGCGCGCCCGGAGCATCTGCTCAATGTGCGCGCCAGCGACCTCGGCGCGAGCGCGGCGCAACCGGACGGGTTCGCCGACTGGCTCAACCTCACCGACCGCGCGCGCGGCAGCTATCTGCCGCGGCTGTTGTTCGGCGAGTACTTGCACGCGCAGTTGCAGGCCGCAGTGGCCGGCAGCACCGCGGCCTTCAGCCAAGTTCGCCACGAGGCCATCGCGGTCGAACGCGCTTCGGCCGGTTTCCGCGTGCACTTGGCCGATGGCAGCGATTTCCTCAGCGACAAAGTGGTGTTGGCGGTCGGCGCCCTGCCCCCGCAGCCCTTGGCCGGCGTGGGTCCGCGCCTGGCCGTGCATCCCAGCTATCTGGGCTGGCCCTGGCAGGACGGCGCCATCGACGCGATCGCCCCGGACGCGCGGCTGCTGGTGGTCGGCACCGGCCTGACCATGGCCGACGTGGTGCTGACCCTGAAGCGTCGCGGCCATACCGGCAAGATCGTCGCACTGTCGCGGCACGGCCTGTTGCCGCGCGCGCACGGCGAGTCCGCGCCGCCGCCCATCGCCCTGCCCCCGGCGGTGCTGCACGCCCTGGCCAGGCATTCCCCGCGCGATCTGTCGCGCGCGCTGCGCACGCTGGCGCCGGTGGTGGAGGACTGGCGCAGTTTGATCGACGCGGTGCGGCCGCACGTGCAGACCTTCTGGCGCGAGGTCTCGCCGGCGCGGCGCGGTGCGTTCGCGCGCCATCTGCGCTCGTATTGGGAAGTGGTGCGCCACCGCCTGGCGCCGCAACTGGCCGAAGAACTGCAGGCCTTGCGCGACAGCGGCCAGTTGCAGGTGCGCGCTGGGCGCCTGCTGCGCGCGCGGCGCGGCGACGATGCGGTCGAAGCCTTGATCCGCGAGCGCGGCGGCAGCGCGTTACGCAGCGAGCGCTACGACGTGCTGATCCGCGCCACCGGCCTGGACACCGACGTGGAGCGCACCACCCATCCCTTGGTCGCGCACCTGCGCGAATCGGGGTTGGTGGCCGCCGATCCGTCCGGCCTGGGCCTGAAGGCGTCCGAACGGTTCGAGGTGCTCGACGCCAAGGGCGAGGCGGTGCGCGGCTTGTACGCCATCGGGCCGCTGTTGCGCGCGCAGTTGTGGGAGATCACCGCGGTGCCGGAGCTGCGGGTGGCGGCGCGCGAGCTGGCTGGGCGTTTGCTGGCCGCGGCCGCGCCGTCGCGGCAACCGGTGCGGGCCATCGCCTGAGCCGGGCGCGCTGCCTCGATCAGGGGCGGCGCTGGCCGTCCCGCCCACCCTCCGGCCAGCGGCGCGGCGGCAGGCGTCCGGCCCAGGCCGCACCCTGCCCCGCCATCGCGGCCCTCAGACGTCGCCGTCCTGCAACCAGCCCTCGCCGGTGCCGCGGTGGTAGACCGTGTCGCTGGCCAGCACTTCGCCCGCCGGGATCGAGGCTTGCTGCCCCAGGCGCTGGTAGAGGGGGGTGAAATCCGGCTCGGTGGCGCGCATCAACTGCTCGAAGCTGTCGATGACGAAATACGTCTTCTGGTAGGTGTCGATGCGGTAGCGCGTGCGCATGATCCGCTCCAGATCGAAGCCGATCCGGTTGGGCGCGGCCGACTCCAGGCAATGGATCGACTCGCCCTTGGACGAGACGATGCCGCTGCCGTAGATGCGCAGGCCGTCGGCCTGCTTGATCAGGCCGAACTCCACCGTGTACCAGTACAACCGGGTCAGGTGCACCAGCGCATCGGGGTCGATGTCGTGCGCCTTGACCCCGCCGCGGCCGTAAGCCTGCATGTAGTCGGCGAACACCGGGTTCATCAGCAAGGGCACGTGGCCGAACAGGTCGTGGAACAGGTCCGGCTCGGACAGGTAGTCGATCTGCTCGGGCTTGCGGATCCACCAGGTCACCG
>CBIFVU010000186.1:0-8212 GCA_966185905.1 uncultured Lysobacter sp. | reverse complement strand
TCTTGCCTTCCCAGTCCTTGGCGTCGGGCAGGCTGTCCTTGCGCGTGGTGATCACCGGCCAGGCCTGGGCCAGCTCGGCGTTGAGCTGGACGAAGACTTCCTGCCCGGCGGGCACGTCGTCCTCGGGGTAGATGGCGTTGATCGGGCATTCGGGCTCGCACAGGGTGCAGTCGATGCACTCGTCCGGATCGATCACCAGGAAGTTCGGGCCTTCGTGGAAACAGTCCACCGGGCACACCTCGACGCAGTCGGTGTACTTGCACTTGATGCAGTTCTCGGTGACGACGAAGGGCATTGGCGGGGTCCTGGTGTGGGGTCCGGAGCGGATCAGGCCGGGCTCGATAGTGTAGCCACGCCGCGGCGCGCAGCCCAAGGCGCGGCGTGGCCGGAACGCGGCCTGCGCCGGGCTGGCCGACTGCGGCGACGTGCGTCCGCCGCAGCGGCGGGCGACGACGGGCAACAAAAAGCCCGCGCCGGAGCGCGGGCTTTCTGGCGACGAAGTCGCGGTGTTTGGCGCTCCCTACGGGATTCGAACCCGTGTTTTAGCCTTGAGAGGGCCACGTCCTAGGCCTCTAGACGAAGGGAGCAGGTGGTTCCTGCGGCGGCGCCCGCTGGGCGGGCCTCCTGGCAGACCGACCGGACTCTCAACCCGGTGCGGCCTGCTAGTATATGCGGCGCAGTGGCCCAGAGCAACGGGCGACCCACCGAACCCCAACACAAGGCGGCGCGCCCGCTCGATGCAAGCCGAACACACTCTTCCCGACACCGCGTTGCGAGTGATCCCGCGCGACCAGCACAACGTCTCGCGCAAACAGATCAGCCCCAACGCGCTGCGCGTCCTCTACCGCCTGCGCGACAGCGGCTTCGGCGCCTACCTGGTAGGCGGCGCAGTGCGCGACATCCTGGTCGGCGGCAGCCCCAAGGACTTCGACGTCGCCACCGACGCCACCCCCGAGCAGGTCAAGGCGCTGTTCCGCAACAGCCGCCTGATCGGCCGCCGCTTCCGCCTGGCCCATGTGGTCTACGGCCGCGAGATCATCGAGGTCGCCACCTTCCGCGCCAACAGCGACGACGGCAGCGGCGACCGCGAGACCGACGACGGCGGCCGGCTGGTGCGCGACAACGTCTACGGCAGCATCGAGGACGACGCGGTGCGCCGCGACTTCACCGCCAACGCGCTGTACTACGCGGTGGAGGACTTCTCGGTGCGCGACTACGTCGGCGGCTTCGAGGACGTGCAGAACCGGCTGATGCGCCTGATCGGCGATCCGCAGACGCGCTACCGCGAGGACCCGGTGCGGATGCTGCGCGCGGTGCGCCTGGCGGCCAAGCTCGGCTTCGAGATCGAGACCGCCACCGCCGAGCCCATCCCGCGGCTGGCGGCGCTGCTGGCCGACGCTGCGCCGGCGCGGTTGTTCGAGGAATGCCTGAAACTGTTCCTGTCCGGGCATGCGGTGCAGAGCTTCCTCGGCCTGGAGCGCTACGGCCTGCTGGCCGCGCTGCTGCCCGAAAGCGCCGCGGCGCTGCGCTCCAATCGCAGCGGTGCGCTGCGGCGGATGCTGCTGGAAGGCCTGGCCGGCACCGACGCCCGGGTCGCGGCCGACGAGCCGGTCTCGCCGGCGTTCCTGTTCGCCCTGCTGCTGTGGCCGGCGTATTGCCGCGAGCTGATGGCGCTGCAGGCGCAGGGCGTGCACACCGTCGAGGCCCAGCGCCGCGCTGCCGACCGCGTGACCTTGCACCAGTTGTCCACCATTGCTCTGCCGCGGCGGTTCTCCCTGCCGATGCAGGAGATTTGGCTGTTGCAGTCGCGCTTCCCGCAGCGCCAGCGCAAGCGCGTGTTCCGGTTGCTCTCGCACCCGCGCTTCCGCGCCGCCTTCGACTTCCTGTGCCTGCGCATGGCCGCCTCCGACGAGCACGCCGCCGACGTCGAGTTCTGGCGCGAGGCCCAGCAGCAACCCCACCAGTCGCTGGCCCAGCACGAATCCGGCCTGCCGGCCGAGGGCGAGGGCGATGAGGACGACGGCGGCGAAGGCCGCTCCTCGCGCCGCCGCCGCAGGCGGCGCTGAGGCGCGCAGGGACCGCAGCGGGGGCGAGCGCGCCTCCCGCTGCATCCCGAGCCATACCGCCGACACACGCAGAGCCCCCGCTCACCCCTCACTTGCAAGCACTCACTCCTGCCCCATGAGCACGCAGGCCTACATCGGGCTGGGCAGCAACCTCGGCGACAGCGCCGCGGTGCTGCGCTCAGCCCTGGATGCGCTGGACGCGCTGGCGCGCACGCGCCTGCTGCGGGCCTCGCGGCTGTACCGCACGCCGGCCTGGGGGCGCACCGACCAGCCGGATTTCGTCAATGCCGTGGCGCTGCTGGACACTGGCCTGGCGGCGCCGGACCTGCTGCAGGCGATGCTGGCGATCGAGCGCGAGGCCGGCCGCGCGCGCCGCGCCGACGGCGGCGACCGCTGGGGCCCGCGCACGCTCGATCTGGACTTGCTGCTGTACGGCGAGCAGGTGTTGGACCTGCCCGGCCTGACCGTGCCTCACCCGCACCTGCACGAGCGCGCGTTCGCCCTGGTGCCGCTGCTGGAGGTGGCGCCGCAGGCGCACATCCCCGGGGTCGGACCGGCCGCGGGAGCCTTGCAGGCGATCGCCGCGGGTCCGGCCGGGCTGGGCGGCATCCGGCCGTTGCCGGACTGAGCGAACCCGCGCCGCCGTGGCCGCTGGCTTGCCCCGCGCTGGCGATGCGCCGGGCGGGCGCGCCGCGCGGCCGCGCGCCCGCCCCGACCTGCTAAGTTAGCCGGCCCCACCACTGCGTCCGTCGCCACCGGACTCATCCGCCATGTACACATCGGCTCCGACCGACAAGCCCGCCGCCAACACCCCAGCAGCCAAGGCCTGGACCGTGCCCATGCTCGCCGACGCCAAGCGCGACGGCCGCCGCCTGGTGATGCTCACCGCCTACGACGCCAGTTTCGCCCGCACCATGGATGCGGCCGGCGTGGACCTGGTATTGGTCGGCGATTCGCTGGGCATGGTGGCGCAGGGCCACCACAGCACCTTGCCGGTGACCGTGGCCGACATGGTCTACCACACCGCCTGCGTGGCCCGCGGCCTGTCGCGGGCGCTGCTGGTGGCCGACCTGCCGTTCCAGGCCGATGCCACCCCCGAGCGCGCGCTGGAAGCCTCGACCCGGCTGCTCCAGGCCGGCGCGGCGATGGTCAAACTGGAAGGCGCGGGGCACAAGCTGGAGGTGATCGAATTCCTGGTCGCGCGCGAGATCCCGGTCTGCGCGCACCTGGGCCTGACCCCGCAGTCGGTGCTGCGCCTGGGCGGCTACAAGCTGCAAGGCCGCGACGATGCCACCGCCGCCAAGCTGCGCGCCGACGCGCGCGCGGTGGCCGAGGCCGGCGCGGCGCTGCTGGTGCTCGAATGCGTGCCCACCGGGCTGGCCCAGGCGATCAGCGCCGACCTGTCCATCCCGACCATCGGCATCGGCGCCGGCCCGCATTGCGACGGCCAGGTGCTGGTGCTGCACGATCTGCTCGGGGTCAATTCCGGCCATCGCCGGCCCAAGTTCGTCAAGGATTTCCTGGCCGAGGGCGGCTCGGTGGCCGGCGCCTTCGCCGCCTACGCCGAGGCGGTGCGCAGCGGCGCCTTCCCCGATTCGGCCCACTCCTACGATTAACGCAGCCAGCGGTGGCGCCGGCCTGGAAAACGCCAGGGCGCGCCCCGATCTGAGACCGGCCGGCCGAGCCGCGGCCGCGCGCCCCCGGCGGCGCGGCGCGCGCAGCGCCGGCGTTGCCATCGCCCGAACCTCGCCCGAGTACCGCCATGCTGACCGTCGACCAACTGGACGCGCTGCGTTCCACCCTGCAAGCCTGGCGCCAGGCCGGCCAACGCATCGCCTTCGTCCCGACCATGGGCAATCTGCACGAAGGCCACCAGTCGCTGGTCCGGCTGGCGCGCGAGCGCGCCGACCGGGTGGTGGTCAGCGTGTTCGTCAACCCGACCCAGTTCGGCCCGAACGAGGATTTCGGCCGCTATCCGCGCACGCCCGAGGCCGACGCCGAGGGGTTGAGCGCGGCCGGCTGCGACCTGCTCTGGCTGCCCTCGGTGCAGACCATGTACCCCTACGGCGTGGAACACACCGTGCGCATCGGCGTGCCGCAGGTGACCGATTCGCTGGAAGGCGCGCACCGCCCCGGCCATTTCGACGGCGTGGCCACGGTGGTCGCGCGCCTGTTCAACCAGGTCGGCCCGGACATCGCCGTGTTCGGCCGCAAGGACTACCAGCAACTGGCGGTGATCCGTTACCTGGTGCGCGACCTGGCCTTCCCGGTCGAGTTGGTCGCCGCGCCGACCCGGCGCGAGGCCGACGGCCTGGCGATGAGTTCGCGCAACCAATACCTCAGCCAGATCGAGCGCGCGCGCGCGGTGGAGATCCACCGCTGCCTGCAATGGATGCGCCAGGCCGCCCAGGCCGGCGAGGCCCGCGAGACCATCGAGGCCGAGGCCGCCGATCGCTTGGTCGCGGCCGGTTTCGCGGTCGATTACGCCGCGCTGCGCCGGCCCGACCTGAGCCTGCCGGCGGCGGGCGAGGGCGGCGAGCGGGTGGCGCTGATCGCCGCGCGGCTCGGCCGCACCCGGCTGATCGACAATCTGGAGTTCGCGCTCTGACCCGCGCGCCGCGGCCGCAGGGGCCGCCGGCGCCCACCGTCAGAGCGCCGTCAGGCCCGTCCGGCCGCGGCCCCGCGCGCGCCGCACCGAGCCGCGGCTGAACGGGAAAGCTCCGTTCCGCCGGCGTTCGGCCCCGGCCGGGCCGCGCCCATGTTGCAGCGCGCCATGCGCTGCTAGACTGCGGGCCTTTCCCGCCTTCACCTATCCGGGGCCCTGCGGCCCGCGCGTCCCGCGGACGGAGTCACCACCATGCAACTGAACCTGCTCAAGGCCAAGATCCACCGCGCCACCGTTACTCACGCCGAGCTGCATTACGAAGGCTCCTGCGCGATCGACGGCCGCCTGCTGGACATCTCCGGCATCCGCGAATACGAGATGGTCCACATCTACAACATCAACAGCGGCCACCGCTTCTCCACCTACGCCATCCGCGGCGAGGAAGGCAGCGGGGTGATCTCGGTCAACGGCGCGGCCGCGCACAAGGCCCAGCCGGGCGACCTGGTGATCATCTGCGCCTACGGCATCTGCGACGAGGCCGAGGCAGCCAAGTTCAAGCCGACCCTGGTCTACGTGGACCGCGAGAACCGACTGACCCACACCAACCATTCGATGCCGGCACAGGCTGCCTGACCGGCCCCCACGAGAGCCTCGCACACGATGAGCGATGACGTCCGACTCCACGAGCTGCGCGCCGAGGTCGGGCGCGTCGCCGCCACCCCGCTGCCCGCCCTGATCGCCGCCGACCCGGCCCGGGCCGGCGATTTCGCCCTCAAGGTCGGCCCGCTCTACGCCAACTTCGCCCGCCAGTGCTACGACCGCCAGGCGCTGGCTTGGCTGTTCGGCGCCGCCGAGGCGGCCGGCAGCGCAGCGCGCGTGCAGGCGCTGTTCGATGGGCAGACAGTCAATGTCACCGAAGGCCGGCCGGCGCTGCACACCGCGCTGCGCGGCGATTTCTCCCACGCGCCGGCCGCGCGCCAGGCCCATCGCCAGGCGCTGCAGGCGCGCGCGCGGATGCGCGAGGTGGTGCAGGCGCTGGAGGCCAGCGAGGTCACCGACATCGTCAGCGTCGGCATCGGCGGCTCCGACCTCGGCCCGCGGCTGGCGGTGGACGCGCTCAGCGGGCCGGCGCCGGGCCGTTTCCGCGTGCACTTCCTGTCCAACGTGGACGGCTACGCCGCCCAGCGCACCCTGGCCGGGCTGGACCCCGCGCGCACCGCGGCGCTGCTGATCTCCAAGACCTTCGGCACCCAGGAGACCTTGCTCAACGGCGGCATCCTGCGCGACTGGCTGGGCGCCAACGCTGGCCTGGACGGCGGCCGCTTGTACGCGATCAGCGCCAACCTCGAGCGCGCCGCGCAGGCCTTCGGCATCTCCGCCGAGCGCATCCTGCCGATGTGGGACTGGGTCGGCGGCCGCTATTCGCTGTGGTCGGCGGTAGGCCTGCCGATCGCGCTGGCGATCGGCATGGACGCGTTCGAGCAGTTCCTCTCCGGCGCGGCGCAGATGGACGCGCACGTGCTCGGCACGCCGCTGCAAGGCAACCTGGCGGCCTGGCACGCGCTGACCGCGGTGTGGAACCGCAACGGTCTGGGCCATGCCACCCAGGCAGTGCTGGCCTACGACGAGCGCCTGAAGCTGCTGTCCAACTATCTGCAACAACTGGTGATGGAAAGCCTGGGCAAGTCGGTCACGCTCGACGGCGCGCCGGTCGCCGGCGACACCGTGCCGGTGTGGTGGGGCGGGGTCGGCACCGACACCCAGCACAGCTTTTTCCAGGCCCTGCACCAAGGCACCTCGATCGTGCCGGCCGACTTCATCGGCGTGGTCCGCAGCGACGCGCCGTATGCGCAGAACCACCGCGCCCTGCAGGCCAACCTGCTGGCCCAGACCGAAGCCTTCGCCAACGGCCAGCCCAGCCAGGACCCGCACCGCGCCTACGCCGGCGGCCGCCCGAGCACGACCGTGCTGCTGGACGCGCTGACCCCGGCCTCGCTCGGCGCGCTGCTGGCGATGTACGAACACAGCGTCTACCTGCAGTCGGTGTTCTGGGGCATCAATGCCTTCGACCAGTTCGGCGTGGAGCTGGGCAAGCAGGTGGCGAGCAAGCTGTTGCCGGCGCTGGCCGGCGAAGCCGAAGCCGAAGACCCGGTCACCCGCGAACTGCTGGCGCGCCTGCGCGGCTGATGCCGCAGGAGCGGCGCCAGCCGCTATCGGGCTGGTGCGGTCGGGCTGGCACGAGCGGGCTGGCACGAGCGCGCCGGCGGTCTTGCGGCGCTCGCGAGATGGCGGGTCGCGGCTTGCGCCGCTCCTACAGGGCGCGGCGGCTGTGTGTTCCGGACGCTGCGCTGGCGGCGTGTTCTGCGGGCAGGAGCGGCGTCAGCCGCGGTCGGACAGGCGCGGTCGAATAGGCACGGTCGGAGGCACGGCCGCCCCGGCGGCCTTGCGGTGCTTGCAAGGAGGCGGTTCGCGGCTTGCGCCGCTTCTACGGTTGCAGGCCGTGCTTGGCCAGCGCCCAGTGGACGTGTTCACGGACCAGGCCGCTGGGGTGATCCCGGCGCGAATGCAGCGCCGCCAGCACCTCCGGCGTGGTCGGCGCGTTGCCCAGCGCGACCGCGATATTGCGCAACCAGCGTTCGTGGCCGCTGCGGCGGATCGCCGAGCCTTCGGTGCGCCGCAGGAATTCGTCTTCCTCCCAGGCGAACAACTGCGCCAGGGTGGCTCGGTCCAGGTCGTTGCGGGCGCGGAAATCCGGCTCGTCGCTGCGCCGGGCGAACTTGTTCCAGGGGCACACCAACTGGCAGTCGTCGCAGCCGAAGATGCGGTTGCCGATGGGTTCGCGCAACTCGGTCGGGATCGGGCCGTCGTGCTCGATGGTCAGGTAGGAAATGCAGCGGCGCGCGTCCAGCCGGTGCGGGGCGAGGATGGCCTGGGTCGGGCAGATGTCGATGCAGCGCGTGCAACGGCCGCAATGAGCGCTGGCCGGCGCGTCCACCGGCAGCGGCAAGTCGACGTAGATCTCGCCGAGGAAGAACCACGAGCCGCCGTCCTTGTCGATCAGGCAGGTGTGTTTGCCGATCCAGCCCAGGCCGGCGTTGCGCGCCAGCGCGCGCTCCAGCACCGGCGCCGAATCCACGAACACCCGGTGGCCGAACGGCCCGACCAGCTCGGCCAGGCGCTCGGCCAGGCGTTGCAGGCGCTGGCGCATGAGCTTGTGGTAGTCGCGGCCCAGCGCGTAGCGAGCCACGTAGGCGCGCTCGCCGTCGGCCAGGGTGGCCCAGGCTTGCTCATCGTCGCGGCGGCCGTAGTCCAGCCCCACCGAGATCACCCGCAAGGTGCCCGGCAGCAATTGCGCTGGCCGCGCGCGCAGTTCGCCATGCCGCGCCATCCAGCCCATCGAGCCGTGCAGGCCCTGGGCCAGCCAATCCAGCAGGTAGGCTTCGTCCTGGCCCAGTTCGATCCCGCTGATGCCGCAACGCTGGAAGCCGAACTCGCGCGCGAGCGCGCGGATGCGCAGCGCCAGCGCCGCGTAGTCCGGGGC
>CBIFVU010000185.1:0-8246 GCA_966185905.1 uncultured Lysobacter sp. | reverse complement strand
GACGAGGTCAAGGGCGGCACCATTCCCGGCCAGTTCCTGCCGGCGGTGGAGAAAGGCATCCGCCAGGTGCTGCACGACGGCGCGGTGGCCGGCTATCCGATGCAGGACGTGCGCGTGGTGGTCTACGACGGCAAATACCACAGCGTGGACAGCAAGGAGGTGGCCTTCGTCGCCGCCGGCAAGAAGGCCTTCCTCGATGCGATCGGCAAGGCCCGGCCGCAGGTGCTCGAGCCGATCGTGGACCTGGAGGTGAACGCGCCGGAGCAGCACATGGGCGACATCAGCGGCGGCCTGGCGAGCAAGCGCGCGCGCATCAACGGAACCGACAGCGTGCGCGGCGGCGAGATCGTGGTGCGCGCGCAGGTGCCGCTGTCGGAGTTGGAAGGCTATGCCGCCGAGCTCAAGTCGGTGACCGCCGGCCGCGGCCGCTATTCGCTGGACTTCAGCCACTACGAGCCAGTGCCCGGCACGGTCCAACAACGCTTGGTGGAGGCCTACAAGCCGCGCCACGAGGAGGACTGAGCGCGGGCGCGCCCGCAGCCGGCGATGCGGCCTGCGCGAGTGCCGGGCGGCGCAGGATCGCTGGGGCGGCGGTTCGCGAGCGGTGCGCACGGGCGTGCGCGCCCGGGGCCGGCCAGATCCTGGCAGGGCCGGCCCTGCCCGGTCCTGTCCAGCCCTCTGCCTGGGCCTGCCTGGCCGCACCCGACCGGCAGGTCCGGCCGGCCTCGCCACGCTCCGCCGACTCGGGTGCAGCCGGACTCCTCCAGCCGTCGCCGTCCGCCGATGTCCGCCTTTCGGCTCGCCGGCGCACGGCGGCTGCGCTCGGCCCCGCTGCGCGAACGGCCGTCATCGCCCGATTCGGTCCAGCCCGGTAACATCGCCGCATTCCGCTCAAGGACCGTGCCGATGACCCGCTCCGCCCTGCTTCGCTCCTTCGTCCTGCTGTGCAGCCTGTCCGCTGCCGTGGCCCTGCCCGCCGCAGCCGAACCCACGCAGGCCAAGCCCAAGGTGGAGACCCGCTGCGGCTGGTTCATCAACCCCACGCCGGCCAATGCCTATCTGGAAGACCGCGACGGCAGTTGGGAAATCGGCACCCAGGGCGGACGCCAGGTCGAGGGCGACTGGCCCTCGTTCGAGGAGAAGGACTGGCTGGCCTACGACGAACGCGGCTACGGCTACGGCTGCGCCTGCATGAAAGTGGTGGCCAACAAGGAAACCATGGAGATCCTGCGCATCGTCTCCGGCCAGGGCAAGCCCGCCTCGCAGTGCCGGCGCGACCGCGCGCTGACCGAACCCAAGCGCTGATCGCGGCGCGCCATGGCGGCCCCGGCCCCGGTCAAACCGCTGGAGGACGATCCGGAACTGGCCGCGATCGTCTCCGACGCCATGGACGTGGTGTCCAACCCGACCGACCTGATCGTGACCCTGGCGGTGCTGGTCGCCGCCGCGATCCTGGGCGCGCTGGCCACGCGCTGGCTGCGCCCGCACCTGGCCCAGCGCCCCAGGCTGCAGATCCTGGCCGAGTATCTGTGCACGCCGCTGGCGATGCTGCTGGTGATGGGCGCCCTCAGCCTGTTCGGTGGGTCGCTGGGCAATCCGCTGATCGGCCTGTCGTTCACCCTGATCCTGGTGTACGTGCTGATCCGCGCCTTCGGCGCGGCGGTCGAGCTGGCGTTCCGGCCGACCATGGCGTTGCGGCTGATGCTGCGGGTGGTCACCGTAGTGTCGTGGGTGGGCGTGGTGTTCGGTGTATTCGCCGAGCGCAGCAAGCCGATCGCGGCGCTGTATTCGGCGCACTTCAAGTTCGGCGGGATCGAGCTGTCCAGCGCCGGCGTGTTCAACGGGCTGATGGTGGGCGTGGTGGTGGCCATCGTCGCGCTGTGGGGCGACAAGACCATCGCCGGCCTGTTGCGCCGCAGCCGCACCCTGCAGCCCAACTTCGTGCTGGCGCTGTCGCGCATCTTCAGCGTGGCGGTGTGGGTGCTCGCCACCACCGTGGTGTTCTCCAGCATCGGCATCAACCTCACCGCGCTGGCCGCTTTCAGCGGCGCGCTCGGCATCGGCCTGGGCCTGGGGCTGCAGAAGCTGGCGGCCAGCTATATCAGCGGCCTGATCGTGCTGTTCGAACAATCGGTCCGGGTGGGCGACAACATCGTCAGCAACAACATCGTCGGCCGGGTCACGCGCATGACCGTGCGCTACACCATGATCCGGACCCGCGACGGGGTCGAGGCGATCGTGCCCAACGACAGCCTGACCGGCAACGTGATCGTCAACCAGTCCTGGTCCGACCGCAATCTCCGCCTGGTCTGCGGCGTGCTGGTCAGGGGCGACAGCGACCTGGAACTGGCCGGGCGCTTGTTCGTCGAGGCGATGGACGCGCAGCCGCGGGTGCTGCGCGAGCCGGCGCCGCAGATGTACATCACCGGCATCAGCGACAAAGGCATCCAGCTCGACGGGCATTTCTGGATCAGCGACCCGGAGAACGGCCAGCACAATGTCGCCTCGGACATTTACGGCGCGGTGATCGCGGCCTTCCGCGGCAACGGGGTGCAGTTGGTGGCGCAGTAGTTGGGGATTCGGGATTGGGGATTGGGGGGAATCGCCATGAAGCTGCGATACGCGGTTCCCGCGACGGAGGGAGCCCAGGGCTTTATCCAGGCATGGCGCTCAAGTCTCTGGATCCCCGCCTCCGCGGGGATGGCGGCTGGGGGATGACGGGGATCGAGCATTGGAAAGGGCGGTCCAGGGCCCGGACCCTTCTGCCCAGACCACGCTCATCGCCGCCTTCCCGGCGAACGCATCGTCCCGCCGCCGCAACGGCGGGCGGCGTCTGTGCCGGGTAGGATCGAGGCGTGACCGAGACCGCCCACCCTCGCTTCTTCTGGCAGTTCCCCATGCGCCTGGTGCGCGAGCGCGCCTTGGCCGAGGCCCTGCCCGACGACGAGCGCCTGCGCATCCTGTTCCTGTGGGGCAAGGACTGCCCCAACTGCGATATCGCCAAGGGCCAGATCCTGCTGTCGCAGGAGCGCTTCCAGTGGCCCGATGTGGACTGGTTGCACGACAATGTCTACGAAGACCCGGCCATGGCCACCCGCTTCGGCCTGCATGGGATCCCCGCCTTCTTCGTGTTCCGCGGTGCGCGCAAGCTCGGGCGCATCGGCCAGTGGCCCGGCACCGAGGCCTTCGTCGCCGCCATCGACCGCCTGCGCACGCCGGCCGAGCCGCCCTCGGCCTGAGCGATCGCGCCGCCGGCGGCATAGCGCCCGGCCGGCGCTGCGCCGCCCCAGGGCGATCCCGGCCGCCGGCCGGATACAGCGTCCCAGCGCGCCTCTTGGCGTCGTCCCCGGCCCGGCGCAGACTGCCTTCCCTGCCCGCCGCCGGTCGCCGCCGTGTTCGACACCGCTACCCTCGCCGCGTATCTGGTCGCCGCTGCCGTATTGGTCTTCATTCCCGGCCCGGGCACCGCCTGGATTCTCGCCCAAAGCGCTGCCGGCGGTACTGCGCGCGGCGTGCAGGCCGCCTTCGGCCTGGAAACGGCGACCTTGATCCACGCCCTGGCCGCCGGCCTGGGCCTGTCGGCGCTGCTGGCCACCTCGGCGCTGGCCTTCGAGCTGCTCAAATACGCCGGCGCCGCCTACCTGGTCTGGCTTGGCCTGAAGGCCTGGCGCACCCGCGCACCGGCCACCGCCCAGGCCAGCGCAGCGCCGGAGCCGCGGTCGGCGCGCAGCGTCTACCTGCGCTCGGTGCTGACCGGCGTGCTCAATCCCAAGGTCGCCCTGTTCTTCCTGGCCTTCCTGCCGCAGTTCGTGCATCCCGAGCGCGGCTGGGTGTGGTTGCAGTTCCTGGTGCTCGGCGCGCTGTTGTCGCTGATCGGGCTGCTCAACAGCGTACTGCTGAGCGTGGCGGTGGGCCGCTTCGGCCGCCGCTTCGCCGCCCGCGGCGGGCGTTGGATGGATCGCCTGACCGGCACGGTGTTCATCGTCCTGGGCCTGCGCTTGGCGATGCAGCAGCGCGGCTGAGGCCGGTCTCGCGCGGGCTTGCTTGAACCGCGCCTATACGCACGAGCGCACTTCGGCGCACGGCTGCGCAGACGCGGCTTGAAGCCCCGGCCTACGCCCACAGGTCTGGAATTCATGTCTCCCATCCAGGCCAGCCAGGAGCGCCGCGCATGAAGACCCAGGGCTTTCTCGACCAGTTGCTCAAGACCGCACAGGACAGCCTCACCGGCGGCGGCGGCCTGCAAGGCCTGCTCGGCGGCCAAGCGCCGGCGCGGCGCCCGCAACCGGCGGCCGAGGAAAAACGCGGCCTGCTCAACGCCGACTTCGGCAAGGGCGCACTGACCGGCGGCGCGCTCGGCCTGTTGCTGGGCAACCGCAAGCTGCGCAAGCACGCCGGCAAGATCGCCCTGTACGGCGGCGTGGCCGCGGTCGGGGTGCTGGCCTACAAGGCCTATGGCGACTACAAGCGCCAGCAGGGCGAGGCCGCGCCGGACCCGCAGACGGTCGACCGCTTGCCGCCGCCGGAGGCCGAGCAGCACAGCCAGGCCATCCTCAAGGCGCTGGTGGCCGCGTCCAAGGCCGACGGCCACATCGATGCGCGCGAACGCGAGGCCATCGAAGGCGAATTCACCCGCATCGACGGCGACCCCGAACTGCGCCGCTGGCTGCACGAGGAGCTGGAAAAGCCGCTGGACCCGGCCGAGGTCGCGCGCGCGGCGGCCACGCCGGAAATCGCCGCGGAGATGTACTTGGCCAGCCTGCTGGCGGCCGACGAACAGAGTTACATGGAACGCGCCTATCTGGACGAGCTGGCCCGCCAATTGCGCATCGACGACGCGCTCAAGCAGCGTCTGGAACAGCAACTGCGCGACGCCCAGGCCTGACCGCACGGCCTGGAGCCGCGCTGGCCGACGGCGCGCATGCGCCTGCGCCACCGGCCTCCATGAACGCGGGCGCCCGGCGATTTCCCCGCCCCGGCCTGGATGAAGCCCTGGGCTCGCGCCCGCACGGGAACGACGGCGAGCAGGCTCACCAGCGCGGCAGGTGGGGAAGGCGGCGGGAAGGCCGACGAGGCGTTGCGCCGCCGAACAACGATAGGCAGGCCCGCAGCCGACGCGGGCCTGCCACCTGCTCGCATCGCCCTGCGGCCCCGACCTGCCAGCCACGCCTGCCTCGACTCGGCCCGCCTCGCCGATCATGCCTCGCCGGTTGCATCTCTCCGGCCCAGACTCCCGGCTCCTGCGCTCCCCCCTGCCTCTCCCACCACTGGTCTCCGGGACCACCCACCGCAGGCCCACCGGCCTCGACTGCGACACACAGCCTGTAAACGCCACCGCCGGTCGGCGCGATGCGCGCATCGCCCGCGCCAGCGGCTAGCATCGTGCCGCCGCGAACGCGCGGTGTTCCCGCCCATGGACGAACCGAGACGAACCGATGCGTGCGCTGATCCCCGCCCTGTTCGCGCTGGCCTTGGCCGGCTGTTCCTGCCAACGCCAGGCCGACGCCGATGCCGGGGCGGCCGCGACCACGCCGGCCGCGCCGGTCGAAGACGCCGCCGCGCGCGAGCGCGCGCAGTCCAGCGCCAAGGCCGAGGCCCGGGCCCTGGAGAACCTCAAGGCGATGAGCGATGCGGTCGGCGAGTTGCACAAGTACCTGCAGGCCCTGAGCAGCGGCCGCCGCGAAGAGGCCGACCGCTACTGGGCCGCGCAACGGCTGCCGCGCGGCAACGAAGAGGCCGACCTGCGCCGGATCGAGGCGTTCGCGTCGATGCGCATCGAAAACCAGGCGCCCAAGCCCCTGGACGACCATCCGGTGGCCGAGGCGCTGGAGATCCCGGTGGAGCTCAGGGTCGGCCTGGCCGACGGCGAGAACCGCCGCTACCGCGGCTGGTACCGGATGCGGCGCAACCCGGTGGACCGGCGCTGGGAACTGACCGGCGCCTCGATCGCCGCCGAGCTGCGCTGAAGCGCCGCGCCCGCCGGACTCAGTGCGGCCGCACGCCGGTCGCGGCGGCGGTCGCCGCCCGCGCCCGCGCTCAATACACTGTGCCTCTGCGCGGGCCGGTCTCGCGCATGTCCGTCCTTCGCCCATCGAGCCGCCCATGCGCCCGTACCGATCCTTGTTCTCCGCCGCCCTGGCCGTGCTGCTGGCCGCCTGCGGCAACGGCGAGCCCGCCACGGACGGCGCCGGCACCGATTCCAGCGGCGCCGCCCTGCCCGCACCCGAAGGCGCGGGCCGCAGCGGCGTCACCGGCATGCCCGACCGCCCCGGCCCGGGACCGGTCGGCGCACCGCCCGCGTCCGCGCCGGAGCTGGCGCTCGGCCCGGACGGCCAAGCGCTGGCCGAGGCCGATCCGAACGCACCGGCACCGCCGTTGCCCGGCGAAGCCGGCGCCGCGCCGCCGGTCGATCCGGCGCTCGCCGGCGACCCGCCGCTGGCGGCCGACAACGCCGAGCCCACGCCGGAGGACGCGCTGGCCGTGGTCCGCAATTACTACGCCGCGATCAACGCGCGCCGCTTCGATCGCGCCTATGCGCTGTGGTCCGACGGCGGCCGCGCCAGCGGCCAGGACCCGCAGCAGTTCGCCAACGGCTTCGACCAGACCGCGGGCGTGTCGGTGGAATTGCTGGCGCCGGGCCGGGTCGATGCCGGCGCCGGCCAGCGTCATATCGAAGTGCCGGTGGCGCTCACCGCCACCCAACGCGACGGCAGCCAGCGCAAATTCGTCGGCGCCTATGTCCTGCGCCGCAGCGTGGTCGATGGCGCCAGCGCCGAACAGCGCGCCTGGCGCATCGGCAGCGCCGACCTCCGCGAGGTCAAGCCGTGAGCGCGCGCGTGGTCCGCAGCGCCGGCCTCGCCGCCGTTCTCGCGCTGGGCGCCTGCAACGCGCCACCGGCGGCAGCGCCGGACGCCGCCGCGCCCGCACCTTCCGCCGCGCCGGCGCGCGCCGCGCCTCCGCCGGCCCCCACGGCGAGCGCTGTCGAAACCAGCCCCGCCACCGACGCGAGCGCCGCCGATTACGTGCTGCCCGGCGACTTCGCGCCCGACGTGGGCCTGGAGCGATTGCGCGCCCGTTTCGGCGCGGCCAATGTGCGCATCGACGAGAACCTGCCCGGCGCAGAAGGCGAGACCTTCCGCGGGGTGACCCTGTTCGCCGACGATCCCAGCCGCCGGGCCCGCCTGTATTTCCAGGACCAACAGAACCTGCGCGGGTTGTCGCTGATCCAGATCCACGATGCCGGCTCGCGCTGGCGCCTGGACAACGGCGTCGCCGTGGGCATGCGTTTGTCCGAACTGGTGCGCCTGAATGGCCGCCCGATCCGCTTCAGCGGGCTGGACTGGGACCTGGGCGGCGCCGTGCTGGACTGGAACGGCGGCGCCCTGGCCGGGCGCGAGGACGACCCGGTCCAGCGCAACGTCCGCCTGGACTACGCCGGACCACCCGGCCGCGAGGCCGAAGTGCCAGTGGGCGAAGACGCCTACGCCAGCGACGATCCCGCCTATCCCGGCCAGGGCGAACTGCTTCAGGTGAGCATCCTGGCGGTGTTCTTGCCCGGCCAGGACGCTCCATGAGCGCGGCCGGGTTGCGGCCGCAATGACCGCCGCCGCGCCGCGCATCGTCCTGGACAGCAACGTCTGCCTGGACCTGTTCGCCTTCGCCGACCCCGCGGTGGCGCCGCTGGGCGCGGCCCTGCGCGCCGGCCGCGTGCAAGCGGTCACCGACCCGCGCTGCCGCGAGGAGTGGCTGCGCATCCTCGACTACACCAAGCTCGGCCTGGATGCGTCCGCGCGCGCGGCCTGCGTGCGCGACTACGATGCCTTGCACCTCGCCGTCGCCCATGACCCGTCCGCCGCACCGCCACGCCTGCCGCGTTGCGCCGATCCGGACGACCAGAAATTCCTCGAACTGGCCCTGGCCGCCGGCGCGCGCTGGCTGCTCAGCCGCGACCACGCCCTGCTGGTGCTCGGCCGCCGCACCGCGCGCGAGGGCCTGTTCGAAGTGCTCAGCCCGCGCGCCTGGGTGGCGGTGCAGCGCCTGCGCGCTGGCTGAAGCCGCCGCCGCGCCCCGCCGGGCCCTCGCGCGGCTGGCTCAACGGCTGCGGCGATGCACCGCGACGTCGTCCCGCACCGCCGGACTGACCGCCACGCATTCGCCCTGCAGGCAGCCCGCACTCGTTGCAAGTGCAGGCCTCGTTGAACCCGGGCCTCGTTGAACCCGGTCCTGGTTGGGCAACGCGCGAGGGC
>CBIFVU010000184.1:0-8269 GCA_966185905.1 uncultured Lysobacter sp. | reverse complement strand
GGGGAGGAAGCGGAGGCGGTATCCAGAGCGGTCATGTCGGTGCCGTGCGATGCGGTGCGGTCGCCGCGGGAAGGGAGGGGCGCGTCCGCCGCATCGCCGCAGTGCCGATCGGAGCGCCGGCCGGGGAAACCTGCACCGGCCCGTGCGGGTCGCGCCGGGCGAAGGCATGGCGGGCTGCGGGCGACTGTGGCGAGCGACGGAGCGAGCGGCCGGCTGAAGCGGACTGTGGCTCCAGCGGCTGCGAACGGACCGCATCAGTAAACGCCGACCGGATCGTGCCCGCGTTATAGTTCGGGCCAGACTTCTTCGAGAATGGGCCAATGCGCAACGTCCACGCCGTCCAGGTCGACAGCCTGCCCGGGGCGATCGTGGCGACCTCGAACGACTATCCCACCGGCCACCGTGTGCTGCGCCACAAGCACCGCCGCGCGCAACTGCTGTACGCCGCCCACGGCATCATGCGGGTGGGCACCGAGACCGGCCGCTGGATCGTGCCGCCCGAGCGCGCGGCCTGGGTGCCGGCGGGCATGCACCATGAGGTCGAGGTACTGGTGGGCATGAGCACGCGCAGCCTCTATGTCGATCCGGTCGTCAGCGCCGCGCTGCCGGGCGATTGCCGGGTGATCGGAGTGTCGGCCTTGCTGCGCCAGTTGCTGTTGGAAACTCGCGACCTGCCCTTGCAGGCCGAGTCCGGCGCGGGTTCGCGGCCGGACCTGATCTACCGGCTGATCGTGCGCGAGATCGAGCGCGCACCGGTGCTGCCGCTGGATATTCCGTTCCCGGCCGATCCGCGCCTGGCCAAGCGCTGCCGCGCCTACCTCGCCCAGCCCTCGCTTCACCAGAGCATCGACGACTGGTGCCGGGAACTGGCGATGAGCCGGCGCAGCTTCACCCGCCGCTTCCGCGCCCAGACCGGCACCAGCTTCGCCCAGTGGTGCCGGCAGGCGGCGATCTTCGCCGCTTTGCCGCGCTTGACCGCCGGCGAGCCGGTGACTGCGCTGGCGCTGGATCTGGGCTATGAGAGCGCCTCGGCCTTCACCACCATGTTCAAGCGCCTGATCGGCGTGCCGCCCAGCCGCTACCTGCCGACCGCGCGAGCGGATGCGCGGTCGTAATCGTCCTGGCGTCAGTGTCCCTGCAACTGCGGAGGTCGGCTGGCGCCGCTCGCAGGAGCGGCGCCAGCCGCGATCCGGCCGCTGCGAGGGCCGGGGCGGCAGTGCTGCGCGCTCGACGCCCAGTTCGCGGCGTGCGCCGCGCCTGCCGCTGGGGAGGCCGCCGCCGCTCGCAGGAGCGGCGCCAGCCACGGTCCGGTCGCTGCGACGGCCAGGGCGGTTGCATCGCGAGCGCGGTGTCGCGTTCGCGGCGTGCGCCGCGCCTGCCGCTTGGGAAAGCCCGTCGTCACCGCGCCCAGGAGCGGCGCCCGCCGCGATCCGCCATCGCAACTGCGATGGCGCTTGGGTGGCGGGCGAGGCCTGTGAAGCGCGCGGTATCGGCGCGCCTCAGCCCAGCGCCTGCGCCGCTTCGTCGATCAGCGCCGCCACCTCGGCCGGACGCGAGGCCAGCGAAGCATGGCTGGCGTCCAGCGCCAGGGTGCGCCGGGGCTGCATCCGCGCGGCCATGCGCTGCTGGTTTTCCGGCGCGATCATGCGGTCCTGGGACGAGACTTGGTACCAGGATGGCTTGGCCTTCCACGCCGGCGTATCGATGCTGTCGCCGAAGGTGCTGGCCAGCGGCGCCTTCTGGGTCACCGCCATCACCAGGCCTTCTTCAGCGCTGAGGTCCTGGCAGAAGCTTTCGTGGAACTTGTCCGCCCTCAGCCACAGGTAACCGTCGCTGTCCGGCGCCAGGTGGGGCGCGGCTTCGGGCAAGTGCTGCTGAGTGATGCCGCCGGGGCTTTCGCCGGCGTCCGGGGCGAAGGCGGCGATGTAGACCAGGCCGGCGACCTTGTCGTGGTTGCCGGCCTGGGTGATCACCGCGCCGCCGTAGGAGTGGCCGACCAGCAACACCGGGCCATCGATCTGGTCGATCAACTGGCCGGTGCGGCGGGCATCGTCGGCCAGCGAGGTCAACGGCAGCTCTACCGCGCGGATGCCGCGATGGCCCCTGCGCGAGAGTTCCAGAATGGTCTTGGCCCAGTGGGCTGCGCCGCCCCAGAAGCCGTGGACGAGGAGAAGGGTGGGAGTGCCGCTCATGGTCGGAATCCTTGCGTGCTCAGAGCGCCAACGGTGGGGCCGCGGGAGTCCGCCGGTTGGCGTCGGCGGCGCGGAGGAGGGGAGCGTTCCACACGCGCGAGAACGCGGTGTGAATCCGCGCTCGGGCGCGAGCGAGCGTTGTGTTCGCCAGTCCCGGCCCAGACAATGGTGGCGGTGGGCGCTGGCCCGATGCGCCCAACGTAATCCCGCCCCGCTTCACGCTGCGCGCCCGGACGCCTGGATTCCATGCCCAAACGCCAGAACGCCGAAGCCGTGCCCGGATCGGTTCACGCCGTTCAGGACGAGGTGTTCTTCGAGGCCTTCCGGCTGGCCCGGCTGCACGGCGAACTGCGCCGGGCCGGGCCGCTGGCGCCGGGACAGGCGCAGCACCACCCGGCCGGTCCGGCCATGTTCCATTTCCTTCGCGGCGCTGCCTGCGAGGTGGCGGTCGAGCCGGCGGCCGGCACGCGCGCCCGCGCCGTGCGGCTGCGGTTGGCGCCGGGCGAGTTGTTGCTGCTTCCGCACGGCAACGGCCACCGCATCGCCGCTTGCGGCGCACACGGCGTCGAGCTGACCAGTGGCGTGTTCGGCTTCGAGGCCTACAGCGGCGTGGCGCTGATGCGCGGCCTGCCGGAGATCGTGCACGTGCGCACCGGCGAGGCGTCGTCGCCGGGCTTGGACCGCGCGAACCTGGCGCCGCACGCGGAACTCGACCGCATGGCCGCCGATGCCGTGGGGCCGGACCGGGTCGAGCGCGACCGCGCACCGCCTGGCTGTGCCGGCCAGAGCACGGCCGCCGACGAAGCCGCGCAGTGGTTGGCGCTGACCTTCGCCGCCATGCGCAAGGAAGCGCAGGCGCCCAGCCTGGGCAGCCGGGCGATGATCGCGCGGCTGATCGACATGGTCTTCATCTGGTCGGTGCGGCACTGGCTGGCGCAGGCGCCGCCCGGCCAGGTCGGTTGGCTGGCGGCGCTGCGCGATCCGTTGCTGGCCCGCGCGCTGGCCTTGCTGCATGCCGAACCCGCACGCCACTGGAGCGTACCGGCGCTGGCCGCGCGCCTGCATCAGTCGCGTTCGGGCTTGAGCCAGCGCTTCGCCGCTGGCGTGGGCGAGCCGCCGATGCGCTATCTGGCGCGCTGGCGCATGCAGTTGGCGGCCGACCTGTTGGCGCGCACCGACCTGCGCATGGGCCAGATCGCCGTGCGCGTGGGCTATGCCTCCGAGGCGGCCTTGGCGCGCAGCTTCCGCCGCCAGTTCGGGATGGCGCCCAGCGCTTACCGCGAGCGCGCCCGCGGTTGAGCGCCCCGGCGCGCGCGGCGGGCCGCGAACGCGCTCAACGCGCGATCAACAACAACAGCGAGCGCGCCTGCATGCCGTAGACCGTATGCTCGCCGCCGATCAAGGTCTCGTTGCCGGGCAGGGCGAAGGCGTCGGGCCCCTCGTTCCAGCTCGCCGTATCGGTGACGCGATACCAGCGGCGGCCGGTGCCGGGCCAGGGCAGGCTCAAGTCCAATGCGCTGGCGCCGCCGTTATAGGCCACATACAAGGCCGCGGCGCTGTCGCCGAACTCGCTGCCGTCCAGGCGCCAAGCCAGCGCGTGCTGACCGGGATCGTCGAAGTAGGCGCTGTCGGCCTGCGCGCCGTTGGGCTTGAACCAGCGCAGTTGCTCCATCGCGTTGCCGTTGCCGTCGGCGCCGGAATAGAACCCGGCCGGGCGCAGCGCCGGATGCGCCTTGCGGAAGGCCAACAGGCGGCGGACGAAGGCTTCGTGGTCGGCTTCCACCGCCGTGCGCGTCCAGTACAGCCAGTTGGCCGGGGAATCCAGGTTGTAGGTGTTGTTGTTGCCGAACTGGGTGCGCAGCGCCTCGTCGCCGCCGGTGATCATCGGCACGCCGGCGCTGAGCATCAGCAGGGCCAGGCCGGTGCGCGCGGCCTTGCGCTGGTCGGCGACCGCGCCGCCCTGGTCCCAGCTGAGGTTGTGGTCCTCGCCGCCGTCGGACGGGCCATAGGGCCAGGGTTGCAGGTTCTGCTTGGCGTTGTAGGCGTACAGGTCGTTGAGGGTGAAACCGTCGTGGGCGACGACGAAGTTGACCGAGTGCCAGGGCTTGCGGCCGTCGTCTGCGTACAAGTCGCTGGAGCCGGCCACGCGCGTGGCCAGTTGCCCGGGCGTGACCGTCTCGATCCCGAGCTTGTTCTGCTTCTTGCGCACGCTGTCGCGGTAAAGCCCGTTCCATTCGGCCCAGCCGGCGGGAAAGCCGCCGACCTGGTAGCTGTTGCCGCCGATGGCCCAGGGCTCGGCGATCAGGTCCACGCCGGCGCCGCCGGCGGCCGGGCGCGGCGGCAGCTCGGCGCGGATGCGGTTGAGCGCGTTGCCGGCGTCGTCGCGGTCGAACTGGAAGCAGCCGTGTTGGCAGCGGTTGCCCAGCACCGAGGCCAGGTCGAAGCGGAAGCCGTCCACCCCGAGGGTGTCGCGCCAGTAGGCCAGCGAATCGACGATCAGATCCTGCGCGACCGGATGGCGGGTGTTGTAGTTGCCGCCTACGCCGGTGTTGTCCCAGGGATACTGCAGGTCGCTGCTGAGCGAGTAATAGGCCGGGTTGTCCAGGCCGCGGAAGGACAGCAGGTTGTACACGCTGCGCCCGTCGCTGCCGCTCCAAGGCCCGCCTTCGCCGGTGTGGTTGTAGACCACGTCGATGTAGACCTTGATGCCGGCATCGTGGAAGGCCTTGACCATCGCCTTCCATTCGCGGGTCGGGCCGCCGGGCGAGCGGTCGTAGGCGTAGCGGCGGTCCGGGGCGAAGTAGTTCAGGGTCATGTAGCCCCAGTAGTTGTCGTCCGCGCTGGAGGCTGGGGCGATGTCGTTCTGGTCGTTCTGGGTTTCCTGCACCGGCAGGAACTCCACCGCGGTCACGCCCAGCGCGGCCAGCGCCGCGGCCTTGCGCGCGGCGCCCTTGTAGGTGCCGCGTTCGGCCGCAGGCACGCTGTCGTCGTTGCGGGTCAGCCCGCGCACGTGCACCTCGTAGACCACCTCGTCCTTGAGCGCGCGGCTGGGCTTGGCGCCGAAGGAGGCTGCATCGGGCGCCAGCGCGATCGACTTGCCGGCGCAGGCGCCGCTGTCCTGGTTGCGATGGGTGGCGCCGGTGGCGTAGACGCTGCCGTCGGGGCAGGCCGGGTGGATCGGGTCGTGGCTGAGCTCGCGCGCGTAGGGGTCGATGAGCAGCTTGTTGGGATTGAAACGGTTGCCGGCCGCGTCCACGTCGGCGATGAAGCCGGCGCCGCTGCCCTTGGTCCAGGCCGGGTCGTAGGGCCAGTTCGGGCCCCAGGCGCGGTAGCCGTAATAGACCGCGCCGTCGATGCCCCGCTGGCGCAGGCTGGCCACCGGCACGCTCAGCGACCACACCTGGTCGGCGTCCTGGGTCATGGCGAAGCGTGCGGCTTCCTGCGCGCCGCTGGCGGCGTTGTAGACGAAGACCTCGATCCGGGTTGCGCGCGAGGAGTACACACGGAAGCTGAGGTTCTGCTGGCCGGCGTCGTAGCGCGCGCCCAGTCGCCGCGCATCGATGGCTGCCTGCGCATCCAGGCTGCACCACGCGGTCGCGACCGCCAGCCACGCCGCCATCGTCCGCTGCCACTGCCGTGCCAGTCCGCTCATCGCCGCCGCTCCCTCGCTCGCGCGCCGCTCGCGCCAGGCCACTGTACGAACGCGCGCACAGCCGGTCGGCGGCCTGCAATCGTATTCAGGCCGGGCTTTGGTGATGGCGTTGGCAGGCCGGGGCGGCGGCGCGACGGCTGTCGCGCCGGCTCAGTCGCGTTGGAAGGGGGCGCGGTACCAGGCCACCAGCCCCAGCGCCAACAGCGCCAGCCCCAGCCAACGCAGTTGCCGCGGCCAGGCCGGCGCCGGCTGCAGCAATTGCAGCTCGCGCACGAACAAGGTCTCGCAGGCGCCGTTGCCCGTGTCGTCGCGGTCGAGCGAGGTGCCGCGCGAGAATGCCATGCCGGCGTCGTGGCTGTAGCTGGCCAACTGTCCGCGCAGGCGCACCTGATCGCCCACGCGCAGGCCGCGGATGGCTTCGGCCAACTCGGGGCGGTCGGTCAACAAGTGGTTGTTGGACAGTGCGCGCACCTGCGCAGGGCCGATGCCGGCGTCGCTGGGGTATTGGTAGTAGCAGACGAACTGGCCGCTGGAAAAGCGCATGCGCTGGTAGGCGCCGTCGGCGGTATTGGCGCCCCACACCAGGCACAGGTCGGCGACGTTGAGGTGATCGTTGCTCTCGCGATGGATGTAGTCCCACCAGGTGCTCGAATCGTGGCGGCTGACCACCAGGCCGGCGATGTCGTAGTCGGCGAGCGGGACGATGCGATAGTCCACGCCGCCGGCATGGGCGGAAAACGGCGCGGCGTCGGTCGGGGTCTGGCGCGGCTCGGCATGCACGGCCGGCGACAGCGCCTCCGGCGTGGGCCGGCGATCGGCATGGACGAAGCTGGCCAGCAGGCACAGCGCGGCGGCGATCAGCAGCAGGCGCGCGGCGCTCACGCCGGCGCGCCAGCGAAGGCCCCGGGCCGGCGGGCGCGGCGGGAGAGAGCGAGCGGCATCGAGATTTCCCCTGGACGAGCGCGCCGGGCCGGCGCGACGCCGGCAGGCGCGGGCGGCAGTCTACACAGCCGCCCGGCCCAGCGGGGCGCGGGCGGACCGACGCAGCCGCCGGCAGCACGCCGAGGAGCGGGCGGATGAGCGGGCAGAGGGGCCGCGGCCGGGACGGATCCGTTCGCCGCGAAGGCGACGCTGCGCACTGGCGCATGCGCCAGGCCCAGGCCTGCTTAAGATCCAGGCGCGCCTAGACCGGCAAGCGAGCGACCGCGGGCAGCGACCGGGTGCGCTCGATGCCCAGCACGATCCGCTGGTACATCGGATTGGCCGTGGCCAAGCGCATGCCGGCCACGACCAGCACCGCGGCATAGAGGCCGGCCGCTTGCGGCAAATGCACCGGCACGTGGATCACCGGCACCAGGCAGACCACGGTCAGGCAGGCCAGCCAGGCCAGCGGCACGCCCTTGACTGCGCGCCAGACATCGCGCACGAGGGCTTCGGCGGCCTGCACCCGCACCCCGGCCCAGCGCTCGCGCACGTAGCGCAGCAGCGAGCGCGCCAACAGGGTTTCCGAATAGGCCACCCGCACCGCCAGCAAGGCCGCGCCGGCGGCGACCCAGCGCGCACCGGACACCAGCCAGGGCAACTGGCTGATCATCCCCAGCAGCGCCAGCGAAACCGCCAGCAGCAGGAGCAGGAAGGCGGTGCGCGCCATCGCGCGCACTGCGCTGGCCGCGGTGGAGAGCTGTTCGCTGTCGACGGTCTGCATCCCGTGCCTCCTTGACGTGAGCGACCTGCGCCGCATGCGGCCAGGGGGCGCAAGGGCGCCTGGCCAGGGGCTAGCTTATGCCATCGCGCCCGGCCGCGCCCGCGGCCGGCCCGGCGATCAGCGGCGATCCGCGGCGGGCGAGGGCGGTGCAGGCGAGCGTGGCTCGGCCGGCGGTCGCCCCAGCGGCCCCTCCGGCGCCGCCAGGCGCTGCACCGGCGCGCTCAGGCGCAAACGGCGCTTGGCCACCCGGTCCTCGACCTCGGCCCAGACCCGGTACACCCCGGGCGGATCGCTGGCCTCGAAACTCAGGCCCAGGCTGGACTGGCCGAGCCGGATCTCTCCGCCCGGCGCCGGGCCCAGGCTCCAGACCGGCCCGCCGCCGGCCGGCTCGACCCGGCCATCGGGCGACTCCAGCGAGAATTGCACCGTCACCCGGCAACGTCCCGCCGGATCGGACTGGCAGCCATGGAACAGAATCATCCCGCCGATCTCCCGGTCGGGGCCGACCCGGTCGATGGTGAGCACATGCGGCGGCCCCGGCTCGCGCGCCCAGGCTTCGCGGAACGCCGCCTCGTCGGCGGCCAGCAGCAACTGCGCCCCGAACGGCCCGGAACTGCGCCGACCCTCCGTCTCCGGCAAGGCCTGCCCATCCGCCCCGACCCAGCCTGCCGACGCCGGCCACACCACAGCCCCGGCTGCCAGCGCCGCCAGCCACACCGC
>CBIFVU010000183.1:0-8333 GCA_966185905.1 uncultured Lysobacter sp. | reverse complement strand
CCTCGCTGGCCGGCCTGCCGCCGTTCCTGGGCTTCTGGGCCAAGCTGGCGGTGCTGCGCGCGGCGCTGCAGGGCGACATGCTGTGGCTGGCCATCGTCGGCGTGGTGTTCGCGGTGATCGGCGCGTTCTACTACCTGCGGGTGATCAAGGCGATGTACTTCGACGAGCCCGACGGCAAGCTGCCGGCGCCGAGCCAGGACCGTCCGCTGCGCCTGGTCTTCGGCGTCAATGCGCTGGCCCTGCTGGTGCTGGGCCTGGCCTGGAATCCGATCATGGAGTGGTGCATGCGCGCCTTCCAGGCCTGAAACCTGGACGCCAGCGCCGCCCACACGCAGCGCTGCGAGGATGCGACGCCCCGATGGGCCGGCCTGCGCCGGCCCATCGTCGTTATGGGCCCATGCCGTGGGATAGCGCGCGCGGGGCAGGGCGGTGCGGCGAGACGGCGGCCGCCCAGCGGTCCGGGCGCGGCCCTGTCGTGCGTCGGGCGGCGCTCGCGCTCGCCGGCATCGCGTCGTGCTCACCGCGCGGCCCGGGCGCGCGCGTCGGTGCCCCTGGGGCCGTCGCGGCAAGGCAGGCGGCTCGCCGGCCAGGCCCGCGGCGATCGTCCCGGGCCTCCGCGCCGGGCGCGACGAGATTGCCTGAACCGGCCGTTCGGTTTGGCGAGCGAAAAAGACTTGAAATATTTCGAAGGCGACATAAGATAGCCGGCCTGCGGGATGCGGTGTTCGACACCGGTCCGGCAGGCAGGCAAGGACACCGGAACATCGGATCGAGGCTTGCAGTAAGTGACGCCGACCGCTATCATGGTCGGCCTGATGCGGGGTGGAGCAGTCTGGCAGCTCGTCGGGCTCATAACCCGAAGGTCGCAGGTTCAAATCCTGCCCCCGCTACCAGCTTCGGCTGAAGGAGAAGCCTCCCAGGAGGCTTTCTTTTTTGGCAAAGGCTCGGGCTTTGTGATCGCGCTCTGCTCGCGCGGACACACCGACATCCAGTTGTACGGACAAGGGGCCCGATGGGCCCCTTGTTGTTTTCCGGGGCCGGCCAGACAGCGGCGGAACGCCGCGGACGCGCCACACCGGCGGCGTCCGCGCGGCACCGCAGCGGCCCGCGCCCGCGGGCATGAACCAGACATCGGCGGCCGCGCGAGCGGCCGCAGCCAAAATGGAGTCCAGGCGCGTGACGGACAAGTCCACCCAAATCGCCGAACTGCTCGCCCCGACCGTGGCGTCGCTGGGCGTGGAGCTGCTCGGCATCGAATACCTGCCGGCGCCCGGCGGCGCGACCTTGCGCGTCTACATCGATGTGCCGGCGGCCGAGCAGGACGCCGCTGGCGAAGGCGAGGAGCCGCGCTCGGTCGGGATCGAGGATTGCGAGGCGGTCAGCCGCGAAATCTCCGCCCAGCTCGACGTGGAAGATCCCATCAGCGGCAACTACACGCTGGAAGTGTCCTCCCCGGGCATCGACCGTCCCTTGTTCACCCTGGAGCACTACCGCCGCTTCGCCGGCCAGACCGCCAAGGTCGGCCTGAAGCTGCCGCACGAAGGCCGCCGCCGCCTGCAGGGCGAGATCCTCGGCGTGGACGGCGAGCAGGTGCAGTTCGCCGTGGACGGCGCGCGCTTCCAGGTGCCGTTCTCCAACATCGACAAGGGCCGGATCGTGCCGGACTGGGCCGCGCTGGGCTTCGCCCCGGCCAAGGGCAGTCCCTCGCGCGGCAAGCCGGCCAAGGACAAGGCTTCCAAGCGCGACAGCGCGAAGAAGTGACGCTGCAACCCCATCAATTACCAACCCCAAAAGCCGGCGGCCCCGCGGCCGACCCGTGCGGAGTGACGAGATGAGCAAGGAACTGTTGCTGGTGGTGGACGCGGTCGCCAACGAAAAGGGCGTGCCGCGCGAGGTCATCTTCGAGGCCATCGAGGCCGCGCTGGCCTCGGCCGCGAAGAAGCGCTACCACGACGAGGACGTGCTGGTGCGCGTGTCCATCGACCAGAAGGACGGCAGCTACGAGACCTTCCGCCGCATGGAAGTCGTCGCCGACGACGTGGTCATGGAGTCCCCGGACCGCCAGATCCGCCTGATGGACGCCGTCGACGAGGTCGAGGGCGTGGAAGTGGGCGACTACATCGAAGAGCAGATCGAGAACCCCGACTTCGGCCGCATCGCCGCCCAGGCCGCCAAGCAGGTCATCGTCCAGCGCGTGCGCGAGGCCGAGCGCGCCCAGGTCGTGGACGCGTGGAAGGATCGCGTCGGCGAGCTGGTCACCGGCATCGTCAAGCGGGTGGAGCGCGGCAACATCTACGTCGACCTGGGCGGCAACGCCGAGGCCATCATCCCCAAGGACAAGGGCATCCCGCGCGACGTGCTGCGCGCCGGCGACCGCGTGCGCGGCTATCTGTTCGACGTGCGCACCGAGCCGCGCGGCCCGCAGCTGTTCATCAGCCGCGCCGCGCCGGAATTCATGATGGAACTGTTCAAGCTGGAAGTGCCGGAAGTCGGCCAGGGCCTGGTCTCGATCAAGGCCTGCGCGCGCGACCCGGGCGACCGCGCCAAGATCGCGGTGCTGGCGCACGACAACCGCACCGATCCCATCGGCGCCTGCATCGGCATGCGCGGCTCGCGCGTGCAGGCGGTGTCCAACGAGCTCAACGGCGAGCGCGTGGACATCGTGCTGTGGTCGGACAACCCGGCCCAGTTCGTGATCAACGCGATGGCGCCGGCGGAAGTGCAGTCGATCATCGTCGACGAAGAAAAGCATTCGATGGACCTGGCCGTGGCCGAGGACCGCCTGGCCCAGGCGATCGGCAAGGGCGGCCAGAACGTGCGCCTGGCCAGCCGCCTGTCGGGCTGGCAGCTCAACGTGATGACCCAGGACCAGGTGACCGCCAAGTCCGAGGCCGAGCAGTCCGCCGCGCGCCAACTGTTCCAGGACAAGCTGGAAGTCGACGAGGAGATCGCCGGCATCCTGGTGGCCGAAGGCTTCAGCACGGTGGAGGAGATCGCCTACGTGCCGGTCGGCGAGCTGTTGGCGGTGGAGGGCTTCGACGAGGACATCGTCGAGGAACTGCGCGCCCGCGCCCGCGACGCCCTGCTCAACGAGGCCCTGGCCGCCGAGGAGGAGCTCGACGAGCACCAGCCGGCCGCCGACCTGCTGTCGCTGCCGGGCATGGACGAGGCGCTGGCCTTCACCCTGGCTTCGCGCGGCGTGGTCACCCGCGACGACCTGGCCGACCTGGCCACCGACGAGTTGACCGATATCGAAGGCGTGGACGAGGAACGTGCCGCCGCCCTGATCATGGAAGCGCGCAAGCACTGGTTCGAATGAGGTGATACGCGCCGCAAGAGGCCCGGCGAGGCGTCTTGCGGCAAACCGGGCGGGGCCCCTGGCCGCTCCCGGATTCGCAGGACCGGGCACTGGCCCGGTCCGCGGGCAGGCCGCTCCGGCCTGCGCGGCCCGGTGCAGCGGCCCGCGCAAGGCTAGAATGGCGCCATCACGCGCGGGGTCCACCCCTCCCGCGCCACGAGGACACGGAAAACCGAATGTCGCAGCAAACCACCATCCGCAAGCTGGCCGAACTGGTGAACACGCCGGTCGAGAAGTTGCTGGAACAGCTGGCCGAGGCCGGCATGAAGTTCAGCGGCCCCGACCAGGTCGTGACCAGCATCGAGAAAGTCAAGCTGCTCGGCTTCCTCAAGCGCTCGCACGGCAAGGCCGACAAGCCGGCCGACGGCGACGAGGCCTCCAAGAAGATCACCCTCAACCGCAGTCGCAAGCAGGAAATCACCGTCGGCGGCGGCAAGAACCGCACCACGGTGGACGTGGTGGTGCGCAAGAAGGTGACCCTGGTCAAGCCCAGCGAGGGCGCCGCCGGCGCCGAGCCGGACGACGAGCGCGCCGAGATCCTGCGCAAGCTGGAGGAATCCAAGCAGCGCAACCTCGCCGAGCAGCAGCGCCTGGCCGCCGAGGACAAGCGCCGCGCCGACGCCGTGGAGGCCGCGCGCCGCGCCGCCGAGGACGCCGCCAAGGCCAAGGCCGAGGAAGAAGCCCAGGCCAAGCTGGCCGAAGCCAGCGCGACCGCGCCGGAAGAGGGCGAGGCCGCGCGCAAGCCGGCCAGCGCCCACGGCCACGGCCATCCCAAGCCGGCCCGGGTCGAGCCCGCGCGCGCGGTCGACGACCGCGCCGGCGCGCGCCACAAGCCGCGCGGCTCGCACGCGATGGTGGCCGGGGTCGAGGACGACGATGCGGCCAACCGCTTCGCCGGCCAGTTGCACCTGTCCGCGTCCGACCGCGCCCGCCGCAGCAGCAGCTCGCGCGGCAAGGGCGGCCGGCCGCAGCCGCGCCGCCAGTCCGAGCAGTCCCGCTCCGGCGGCGGCCAGCACGGCTTCTCCCGCCCGACCGCGCCGATCGTGCGCGAGGTCGCCATCGGCGAGACCATCACCGTGGCCGACCTGGCGCAGAAGCTCGCGCTCAAGGGCGGCGACGTGGTCAAGGCGCTGTTCAAGATGGGCGTGATGGCGACCATCAACCAAAGCATCGACCACGACACCGCTGCGCTGGTGACCGAAGAACTGGGCCACACCCCGGTCAAGGCCAACGCCAACGACGCCGAGGACGCACTGCTGGCCCACGCCGAGGAAGTGCAGGGCGAGAAGACCGCGCGCCCGCCGGTGGTGACCATCATGGGCCACGTCGACCACGGCAAGACCTCGCTGCTGGACTACATCCGCCGCACCAAGGTCGCTTCCGGCGAAGCCGGCGGCATCACCCAGCACATCGGCGCCTACCATGTGGAAACGCCCAAGGGCGTGATCAGCTTCCTGGACACCCCGGGCCACGCCGCCTTCACCTCGATGCGCGCGCGCGGCGCCAAGCTGACCGACATCGTGGTGCTGGTGGTGGCCGCCGACGACGGCGTCATGCCGCAGACCAAGGAGGCCGTGCAGCATGCCAAGGCCGCCGGCGTGCCGCTGATCGTGGCGATCAACAAGATCGACAAGTCCGACGCCGATCCGCTGCGGGTCAAGAACGAGCTGCTGGCCGAGGAAGTGGTCGCCGAAGACTTCGGCGGCGACACCCAGATGGTCGAGCTGTCGGCCAAGACCGGCCAGGGCGTGGACGACTTGCTCGATGCGATCTCGTTGCAGGCCGAAGTGCTCGAGCTCAGGGCCGTGCCGGTCGGCCGCGCCACCGGCACGGTGATCGAATCCGCGCTGGACAAGGGCCGCGGCCCGGTCGCCACCGTGCTGGTCCAGCAGGGCCAGCTCAAGAAGGGCGACTACCTGGTCTGCGGCGTGCATTACGGCCGCGTGCGCGCGCTGTTCGACGAGACCGGCAAGCAGGTCGAACAGGCCGGCCCGTCGATCCCGGTGCAGGTGCTCGGCCTGTCGGGCGTGCCCGACGCCGGCGACGACTTCGTGGTCGTCGACGACGAGCGCCTGGCCAAGGACGTGGCCCAGCAGCGCGACGCCAAGCGCCGCGAGTCGCGCTTGGTCGCCCAGGCGGGCAACCGCATGGAAGACATCATGGCCCAGATGGGCAAGGGCGAGGGCCAGTTGAGCCTGAACCTGGTGGTCAAGGCCGACGTGCAGGGCTCGGTGGAAGCGCTGCGCCAGGCGCTGGTGGCGCTGTCCAACGACCAGATCCGGATCAACGTGATCAGCTCCGGCGTCGGCGGCATCACCGAGTCCGACGCCAACGCGGCGGTCACGGCCAAGGCCACGGTGATCGGCTTCAACGTGCGCGCCGATGCCTCGGCCCGCCGGATCATCGAGTCCAACGGCGTGGACCTGCGCTACTTCTCGATCATCTACGACGTCATCGACCAGGTGAAGCAGGTCGCCTCCGGCATCCTGGGCGTGGAGATCCGCGAGGAGATCATCGGCATCGCCGAAGTGCGCGACGTGTTCCGCAGCTCCAAGTTCGGCGCCGTCGCCGGCTGCATGGTGGTCGAGGGCGTGGTCAAGCGCTCCAAGCCGATCCGCGTGCTGCGCGACAACGCGGTGGTGTTCGAGGGCGAGCTCGAATCCCTGCGCCGCTTCAAGGAGAACGTGGACGAAGTGCGCAACGGCACCGAATGCGGCATCGGCGTGAAGGCGTACAACGACGTCAAGCCCGGCGACCAGATCGAGTGCTTCGAGCGCATCGAGGTCCAGCGCACGCTGTAAGGCCGGGATTCGGGATTGGGGATCCGGGATTCGCGAAGCGGATCCCGGATCGTCCGAATTCCCGCGTTGCTGCTTTGACCAATCCCAAATCCCGAATCGCGAATCCCTGATGCCCAGCAAATCCTTCCACCGCACCGACCGCGTTTCCGCCCAGCTCCGCCGCGAGTTGGGCACGCTCGTGCACGAGGCCGTGCGCGAGCACAATCTGCCGTCGGTGAGCGTCTCGGACGTGGAGGTCACGCGCGATCTGGCCCACGCCAAGGTGTTCGTGACCGCGCTGCAGGCCGAGCGTTCGGCCGAGGCGGTCAAGGCGCTCAAGGCGCTGGCGCGGGAGCTGCGTTTCCAGCTCGGCCGGGCGATGAAGCTGCGGCATGTGCCGGAGCTGCATTTCCATTACGACGATTCGGTCGATCGCGGCGAGCGCATCGAGAACCTGCTGCGCGATCTGCCGGCCGCGCCGGCGGCGGGCGAAGATCGAGGCGAGGGCCAGGGCGAAGGCGAGGGCAGCGGCGAATCCGGCCGCGATTGAGTTTCCGCGCCTTCCCGATCCGTCCGCGGTCGTGGCCGGCTTCGGCCTGGGCCCTCGGCGAGAGGTCCGATCGGTGCGCACCCGGCCGGGCCAAACCCGCCGGCCAGCTTCCTGAACGACCGCGCCGACTGCCGATGGCCGGCCGCGCCGGTCTGCATTCGGCCGTGACTGACCCCGGCCCGCACCGCTTCGGCGTCGCAGCAGCCCGCGCCGAGCCTCCGCTCGCGTCCCATGCTCCAGGCCACGTCGATGCGACCGAGCGCGAGTGGGTGCAAGGGCGGCGCAGCGTATATCGTATGTATCCATCCTGCCGCCGTTGACCATGCCGCCCCGCATCGCCTTCCGCCAACTCGACGGCTTGCTCCTGCTCGACAAGCCGCAGGGCCTGAGTTCCAACCAGGCCCTGCAACAGGCGCGGCATCTGTTCCGCGCCGAGAAGGGCGGCCACACCGGCAGCCTGGACCCGCTGGCCACCGGCCTGTTGCCGCTGTGCTTCGGCGAGGCGACCAAGATCGCCGGACTGCTGCTGGGCGCGCGCAAGGCCTATGTCGCCACCGCCGTGCTCGGCCTGACCACCGACAGCGACGACGCCGACGGCGCGCCGCTGCGCGAACGGCCGGTGCCAGCGCTGGACGATGCCGCCATCGAGGCCGCGCTGGCGCCGCTGCGCGGCGCGATCCGCCAGCGCGCGCCGATCTATTCCGCGCTCAAGCAGGGCGGCGAACCGCTGTACGCCAAGGCCCGCCGCGGCGAGACCATCCAGGCGCCCGAGCGCGAGGTGGTCGTGCACCGGCTGCGCCTGGACGGCCGCGAAGGCGCGCGCCTGCAGTTGCACGTGGAATGCGGCTCGGGCACTTACGTGCGCAGCCTGGTGCGCGATCTGGGCGAGGCCCTGGGCTGCGGCGCGCACGTGGCCACGCTGCGCCGGCTCTGGGTCGAGCCGTTCCTGCAGCCGCAGATGTTCCCCCTGGAGCGGCTGCGCGAATTGGCCGGGCAGGGCGATCCGGCGGCGCTGGACGCCTGCCTGCTGCCGATCGAGGCCGGCCTGGCCGGGTTCGAGCGGGTCGAACTGGGGCCGGAAGCGGCGCAGCGGCTCGGCCACGGCCAAGTGGTGGAGTGCGCGGCCGGCGAGGCCGGCCTGGTGGCGGTGTTCGGCCGGGCCGGCCGCTGCCTGGGGCTGGGCCTGCGCCAGCCTGGCGGACGGTTGCAGCCGCAGCGCCTGTTCCGCTGGGCCGCGGCTGGCTGACCGGGCGGGCAGGGCGCAGACTTCCCCTGCCGCATGGCCGCGGCGGCCCCCGGCCCTCGCCACCCGCCGCAACCTGAACGCGGCCCGCGCAGCGCCCGACCGGCCCCGCTCCCAGCACGATCCGCACTCGGGCGTGGTCGCAATCCTGGCCGCGGGCTGCTACAATCCCGCCGCTTTTCAAGCACTTCCAACGGAACCTGCTTGGACGGCCACCCTCATCAAAGCAAACGGCGGGCCAGGCGGTGCGTCGGCATGGGTTTTTCCCTGTCCGATTCGCTTTCTGCAGGCCGCGCATCTACAGAGAACGCATCATGTCCATCGACACCAGCAAGATCATTGAAGACAACAAGCGCGGCGCCAACGACACCGGTTCGCCGGAAGTCCAGGTCGCCCTGCTGA
>CBIFVU010000182.1:0-8365 GCA_966185905.1 uncultured Lysobacter sp. | reverse complement strand
AGGCTGCTCGGGGTTGAGCTGCCGGGGCAGGCCTGGGCGGAGCAGGCTGTGCTGGAAGCAGGCGGGACAGGTCGCGATGGGGCGCACAGAGGACCCGTTCAGGGCCGGCGGCCGGGCGTCGCCTCACCGCTCCTGCACATGCGCCGCCGCGATAATCCGGCGCCGGCGGACGCGCCGGGCCGCCCGCGCAGCGCGCCTGTTCCAGGTAAAATGCGCGGTTCCGCAACGCTCCGCGAAAACGCAGCCCCCCTGTGAAAGCCACCCTCCACGCGCTAGTCGCGCAGGCCATCGATGCTTTGCGCGCCGCCGGTGTCGTACCGGCCGACCTGACCACGCCCGATTTCGTGATCGAGCGCCCCAAGGCCCGTGGCCAGGGCGATTTCTCGACCAATGCCGCGATGCTGCTGGCCAAGCCGGCGCGCAGCAATCCACGCGAGATCGCGCAGAAGCTGGTGCAGGCGCTGCCGGCCAGCGGGGACATCGCCCAGGTCGAGGTGGCTGGGCCGGGCTTCATCAATTTCCACGTGCACGAGGCCGCCTGGCGCCGCCAGATCGGCGAAGTGCTGGGCCGCGGCGCCGAGTACGGGCGCAACGCCAGCGGCGCCGGGCGCCGCGCCGGGGTGGAGTATGTCTCGGCCAATCCGACCGGCCCGCTGCACGTCGGCCACGGCCGCGCGGCGGTGATCGGCGACTGCATCGCCCGCGTGCTCGACGCCAACGGCTGGAGCGTGGCGCGCGAGTTCTACTACAACGACGCCGGCGTGCAGATCAACAACCTGGCGCTGTCGGTGCAGGCGCGCGCGCAGGGCCGCAAGCCCGGCGATGCCGACTGGCCGCAGGATGCCTACAACGGCGACTACATCGCCGATGTCGCCCGCGCCTACCTGGAGCGCGCCACGGTCGAAGTCGAAGGCCAGACGGTCACCGGCGCCGGCGACGCCGCCGATCTCGACGCCATCCGCGCCTTCGCCGTGGCCTACCTGCGCCGCGAGCAGAACCAGGACCTGGCCGCCTACGGCGTCGGCTTCGATGTCTATTTCCTGGAAAGTTCGCTCTACGCCGACGGCAAGGTCGAGGAGACCGTTCGCGAGCTGGTCGCCCACGGCCACACCTACGAGGAGGGCGGCGCGCTGTGGTTGCGCAGCACCGACTTCGGCGACGACAAAGACCGGGTGATGCGCAAGTCCGACGGCAGCTACACCTATTTCGTGCCGGACGTGGCCTACCACCTGAGCAAGTGGCAGCGCGGCTACGAGCGCGCCATCACCGAACTGGGCTCGGACCACCACGGCTCGCTGGCGCGCGTGCGCGCCGGTTTGCAGGCGCTGGACACCGGCATCCCGCAGGGCTGGCCGGAGTACGTGCTGCACCAGATGGTCACGGTCATGCGCGGCGGCGAGGAAGTGAAGCTGTCCAAGCGCGCCGGCAGCTACCTGACCCTGCGCGACTTGATCGACGAAGCCGGCCGCGACGCGGTGCGGTGGTTCCTGATCGCGCGCAAGCCCGACTCGCAGCTCACCTTCGATATCGACCTGGCCCGTTCGCAGTCGATGGACAACCCGGTCTACTACGTCCAGGTCTCGCACGCACGCATGTGCGGACTGATGCGCCAGCTGGCCGAGCGCGGCCTGTCCTTCGACCACGCCGACGGCCTGTCGCGTCCGCTCGACCTGGACGACACCGCCGCCCACGAGCTGATCGTCACCCTGCTGCGCTATCCCGACGTGGTCGCCGCCGCCGGCCGCGACCTGGAGCCGCACCAGATCGCCGGCTACCTGCTGGAATTGGCGCAGACCTTCCAGACGTATTACAACGACCACCAGTTCCTGGTCGAAGACGCCAACGTGCGCCATGCCCGCCTGGCGCTGGCGATGGCGACCCGCCAGATCCTGGCCAACGGCCTGGCGCTGTTGGGGATCGATGCCCCGGAGGTGATGTAAGTGGCTGCACGACGCGGAAAATCGCAGGCCAAGCGCAACAACTCGAGGAGCAACGAGAGCCTGCCCGGCTGGGTCTATGGCGTGCTCGGGCTGATCGCTGGCGTGGTCTTGATCCTGGTGGTGCCCAAGTACCTCAAGTCCGAGGACGGCGACGGCTTCTTCCGGCCCAAGCCCAACCCCGACGCGCAACCGGCCCTGGTAGCCGAGGAGGCCGAGCCGGTGGCACCGGAAGGCGACGCCCCGGCCCGCCCGGCGCCGGCCGCCGGCAAGGACAAGGACAAAGACGCCAAGCCGGCCAAGGACGGCACCGACTACGCCTTCTACGACATGCTGCCCGGCAAGGAAGTGGAAATGAGCGACGCCGAACTGGCCGCGACCGAGGCCGCCGAGGAGCAGCGCCGCGCCGCCCAGCAACGCCGCAGCGCCCAGGCCGGTGCGAGCTCGCCGGCCGCTCCGGCCGCGGCCCCGGTCGCCGCCAACCTGCCCAGGCCGGTGGATCCGTTGGCGCCGGCGCCGCAACCGGCCGCGCCGGCCGCCAGCGCTCCCCAACCTGCGCCGGTGACGCCCAGGCCGCCGACGGTCGCGGCCAGCACCGGCCCAGCGCCGGCCGCTGCCGGCAGCGTCCCCGGCGGCACCGCCGTCGCGACCGCGCCCAAGCCCGCCGCGTCCGCCCCGGCAGACGATAACACCCGCTACCTGCTGCAGGCCGGCGCCTTCCAGGCCTCCGGCCAGGCCGAGGAAATGAAGGCCAAGATCGCCATGCTGGGCCTGGGCGCCCGGGTCGAGTCGGCGCAGATCGGCGGCAAGACGGTCTATCGCGTGCGCATGGGGCCCTACGGCACCGCCAGCGATCTGGCCGAAGCCAAGCGCAAGCTGGCCGACGGCGGCTTGCCGGGCATGGCGATCAAGGTGCAGTAAACCGCACCTGCCGACTCGCTGGTCCGCAACAGTGAAGGCCGGGCGCATGCCCGGCTTTCGCGTATGCGGCGCCCGGACTCCCGCGCGCGCATCGCGGCGGCCCGCATCGGCCCACGCCCCGGGAACCGGCAAGGCACCACCGGCCGACGGCCTCGCTGCCTCCATCGGTCGGACACCGCACCGTGCTCCAGAGCGGCGCCGCCGACTGCCCTGCTCGGCGGCGCGCCTGGCTCCCGGGCGCGCTTCGGCGGGCCGGACCGCGCGTCGGCGCAAGCCCACCATCCGGCAGGAGTCGCGGGACCAACGCGACGCTCGTCGCACTGCCCTGCCCCAGCGGCCGCTAGACTGCCCCCGCGTAGTCGAAGTCGTTGGGGAAAGGATGGACAAGCGCATTCTTCAGGGCAGCCTGTGCGCGGCGGCAGTGCTGTTGCTGTGCGGTTTCTTCACCAAGCTGTTCGGCCTGGACCCGATCCAGGCCATCGAGACCGGCATCGGCGCGATCCCGCTGATCGACGTGCTGGCCGCATTGCTGGCGATGGCGGTGGGCGCGGCGATCGCCCGCCATCCGCAGTTCCGCTGGGCCGCGCTGCTGCTGATGGTGCTGCTGTGGGCGCTGACCCTGGCCACCATCGTGTCGCTGGCCAATCCCGACAGCCCCGAGCCCATGCGCACCCTGGTCGGCGCGCTGCGCTACAACGCCGTGGCGATCGTGCTGAGCCTGGCCGCTGCGTTCGGAGGGGCGCTGCTGGGCGAGCGGATCGCGCGCCGCCAGGGCCACTCGATCGGTTGATCCTGCAGGCGATCGGCCGAGCGCGGCCCGGGACGCACCGAGCGGCGCGCGCTCATGAATGCTGCCGGGCGAGCGCATCGTCCGACGCCGCCGCCATCGGATCGGTCGATCCTGAAGGCGACCGGTCCCGTGCGACACGGGAGGCCCGAGCCTGCCCGGCTCAATGAATCCGGCCCATGAGCCTGAGCGAACCGGCCGGGCTACCGAACTCGGGAGGCCAGGCCTAGAAAGGCCGGCGTGAAAGCTGCATCCGCCGCATCAGCGCGCACAGCACGGCCACGCCGCACAGTCCGCCCGCTGCTGCCGGCCAGCCGGCTCCCGGGCGAACATCGCCCCGACGAAATCGCCCCGGCGGACCGGTTCCCAGCTCTTCCCGCCGAGTCCGCCCACCTGCCGGCAGCGCCGTCAGTGGGCCGCCTCTCCGCAAACCCGCTCCCGAGCAGGCAAGGCCTCGGCCGACCGCCAGCCCGGCAAGCGTGGGCCGCCCCCGGCTCGCCCCCCGGAACGAAGACCAGCCTCAGGCGGCCTCATCGCCCGCGGCCGCGGCCGCGAGCCGGGCGCGCTTGAGCGCGATCAGGGCCGAGGTATCGGCCTCGCCGTAGCCGCGCTCGATCAGCTCGGCATAGTCGGCCACGGCCTGGTCGATCACCGCCGTGCGCACCCCGCTGTCGCGCGCGATGCCCTGGACGATGCGCAGATCCTTGAGCATGTGCAGGCACTTGAACCCGGGCGCGAACTCGTCGCGCAGCATGGTCGCGCCGCGCTTGTCGAGGAACCAGTTGCTGGCCGCGCCGGCCATCAGAGTCGGCAGCAGGCGCTCGGGGTCCAGGCCCAGCGTCTCGCCCAGCGCCAGGCCTTCGCAGACCGCCTCGTTGATGCCGGCCACCAACACCTGGTTGATCGCCTTGGTCGCCTGGCCGGCGCCGGTGCCGCCCATGTGGGTGATGCGCGCGGCGTAGCTGCCGATGACCGGTTCGACCCGCTCCAGCAGATCCGCCCGGCCGCCGACCATGATCGAGAGCTTGCCATTGCGCGCGCCCTCCACGCCGCCGGAGACCGGCGCATCGAGGAATCCGATATCGTGCGCGGCCAGCAGCGCCGCGGCGCGGCGCGCGGTCTCCACCGACACGGTGGAATGATCGACCACGATGGCGCCGGGCTTGAGCACCTCGGCCAGCGCGGCGGCGTTCTCGATCACGTCCGCGTCCAGCGACACGCACAGGATCACCACGTCGCAATCGGCGAAATTGGCCGCCGAGCGCGCCGCGCGCACCTCCAGTTCCCCTGCCAAAGCATCGGCCTTGGATTGGGTGCGGTTGCCCACCGCGGTCAGCACGCCCTTGCCGTGCACATGGCGCGCCATCGGCGCCCCCATGGCTCCCAGCCCGATCACCCCTGCTTTCATTTCGACCTTCTGCCCGTCCGGGCGCTGAGTGTTACAAAAACCATGATGCGGCATCGCCGCCTTGCGCGCCCGTCGCCGGCGTCACGTTCGCGCGCCTGCGCGATGGTGCGCCGGGCCGGGCCCGGGCTTGTCCTGCCGCTGTGCGTCCTGCTGCCGGCGTCTTGCCGCCGTTCGCCCAGGCGCGGCGCGGACGGCGCTAACCCGCGCCGGCGCGGCCCCGCGCGTTCAGGCCGCCTGCCACTCGTAGACCTCGACCTGGGAGGAGCCGGTCACGTGCAGCGGATCGCCGAACGCCAGCACCCGCGCTTCTTCCAGGTCCACCGCGCGCAGCACGTACGCGCCGCCGCTCTTGTCGGCGAACCCGCCGGCCAGCTCCAGCCGGCCTTGTGCGCGCAGCGTGTCGAGGAAATCGCGGTGCGGCCCGATCTGGCCGGTGTCGAACTGCGGCAGGCGCATGGCCATGACCAGATAGCGGTTCATCGCGCGTCCTCAGGCCAGCGGAGTGTCGTCGAGGTAGGTGTAGCCGGTCAGGCCGGTTTCCAGCGCCGCTTCCAGGCGCGCGGATTCCTCCGCCGGCAGCCCCGCGGCGGCGACCTTGCCGCGATAGGCCGCGCGCAGCTCGTCCAGCTTGTAGCCCACATAGTCGAGCATCACATCGGTAGTGTCGCCGCGGCGCTGCTGGGCGATGCGATAGCCCTCGCCGTCCACCCGCACTTCCACCGCGTCGGTGTCGCCGAACAGGTTGTGGATGTCGCCGAGGATTTCCTGGTAGGCGCCGACCAGGAAAAAGCCCAGGCGGTAACGCTCGCCCGGCTTGAGCGCGTGCAGCGGCAGCGAGCTGTCCAGGCCTTCGGTCTCGACATAGGTGTCGATCTTGCCGTCCGAGTCGCAGGTCAGGTCGGCGATCACGCCGCGCCGTTCCGGGCGCTCGTCCAGGCGTTCGATCGGCGCGATCGGGAACACCTGGTCGATCGCCCACACGTCGGGCATCGACTCGAACACGCTGAAATTGACGAAGTACTTGTCCACCAGGCGCTCGTTGAGCTCGTCCAGCAGGTCGCGATGGCTGCGTTCGCCCACGTCCAGGCGCGCACGCACGGCATGGGCGATGGCATAGAACAGATCGTCGATGCGCGCGCGGTGGGTCAGATCGATCTGGCCCAGCGCGTACAGCGACAAACCCTCGCCGTGATGGTGCTGGGCTTCGTGGAACAGCTCCACCGCCGGGCGCTGGCCGAGCTCGCCGTGGATCTCGCGCAGGTGGCGGATCACCGCCGGCTCGTCGTCGTGCGCCGGCGGCACCCGGCCTTCGGGCGCTTCCTCGATCTCCGAGACATTGGCCACCAGCACGGCGTGGTGCGCGGTCATCGCGCGGCCGCACTCGGTGACCACCCGCGGCGGCGGCAGGCCGTATTCCTGGCAGGCCTCCGCCAGGGGCTGGACGATATTCGAGGCGTATTGGTTGACGCCGTAGTTGATCGAGCAATAGCTGCGCGACCGGGTGCCTTCGTAATCGATGCCCAGGCCGCCGCCGACGTCCATGTAGCGCACCTTGGCGCCGAGCTTGGACAGTTCGACGAAATAGCGCGTCGCCTCGCGCATGCCATTGGCGATGTCGCGCACGTTGGAGATCTGCGAGCCCATGTGGAAGTGCAGCAGGCCCAGGCAATCCTGCAGGCCGTTGTCGCGCAGTTGCTTCCACAGGTCCAGCACCTGGCGCGGGCTGAGGCCGAATTTCGCCTTGTCGCCGCCGCTGTTCTGCCACTTGCCCGCGCCCAGCGAAGCCAGGCGCATGCGCACGCCCAGGCCGGGCTTCACGCCCAGGGCCTTGGCCTCCTCGAACACCAGCGCCAGCTCGGAGGGCTTTTCGACCACGATGTAGGTCTCCATGCCGAGCTTGCGGCCGATCAGGGCCAGGCGGATGTACTCGCGGTCCTTGTAGCCGTTGCACACGATCAAGCCGCCCGGACGGCTCAACGCCAGTACCGCCATCAGCTCGGGCTTGCTGCCGGCCTCCAGGCCGAAGCCCTCGCCTGCGTGCGAGGCCAGGGTGCCGGCCACGCCCTGGTGCTGGTTGACCTTGATCGGATACACCGCGGTATAGCCGCCGGCGTAGTCCCAATCCTGCATCGCCTGAGCGAAGGCATTCTGCAGCTTGGCCAGGCGGTCGCCGAGGATGTCGGGGAAGCGCACCAGCAGCGGCAGCTTGGCGCCGGCCTGGCGCGCGGCATCCACCACCTCGGGCAGGGCCACCACCGGGCCGCGCTCGCCGCGCGGCTTGACCACGATCCGGCCGGCGCCGTCGATGTCGAAATAGCCTTCGGACCAATGCGGGATCGAATAGGTCTTGCGGGCCTGATCGAGCGACCAGTCGGACATTGGCGGAGCACCGGTGCAGCGGAGGGGGACGCGCATTCTACCGTCGTCGCGCCGCCGAGCGCGTGTCCGCCGCGGGCCTGAACGGGCGCCGCGGCGATCGCCCGCAGTCGCCGGCCCCCGTCTGCGCGGCGCGGCGGCGCGCAGACGGGCGGCCCGACAGGCGCAAACGCCCGGCCGGCCGGGGCCTGCGCCCGGCGCGCAGGCGCGGCGGCCACAACGGCGGCGCCGCGCGTCCGCCGCTTGCGGGGTGTCGCGCCTGACAGGCGCCGGAACGAGGCGCCGGGCCGGTCCGCTACAATGGCCGCCCGCCCTGGCTGACCCGCCGCCGTCATCGGCCGCGGCTAGGCTCGGGGCGCCGTCCCAACACCGGAAACGATCGGCAAATGAGCGACCACCCCACCTGGCACTACGAGAACTTCGAGCCGACCGGCTCGTCCATCGGCTATCGCATCACCCGCAAGCTCGACGAGGTGCAGTCGCCGTTCCAGAAGATCGAGATCTACGAGACGACCGACTGGGGCAACCTGATGCTGATCGACGGCGCGGTCATGCTGACCACGCGCGACAACTTCCTCTACCACGAGATGATGTCGCACCCGGCGCTGTTCACCCACGCCGCGCCCAAGAACGTGGTCATCATCGGCGGCGGCGACTGCGGCACCCTGCGCGAAGTGCTCAAGCACCCCGGCGTGGAAGAAGCCGTGCAGTGCGACATCGACGAGCAAGTCACGCGCATGGCCGAGAAGTGGTTCCCGGAGCTGTGCGAGCGCAACGGCGACGCGCGCGCCCAGTTGCTGTTCGACGACGGCATCGCCTACATGGCCAACCGCCCGGCCGGCAGCGTGGACATCATCATCGTCGACTCCACCGATCCGGTGGGCCCGGCCGAAGGCCTGTTCAACAAGGCCTTCTACGACAGCTGCTTCCGCGCCC
>CBIFVU010000181.1:0-8395 GCA_966185905.1 uncultured Lysobacter sp. | reverse complement strand
CCTGCCGCTGGCCAACGGCAACGAGTTCTACGTCTACACCGACTGGGCCTACCGCAGCGAGGTCAATTTCTTCCTGTACGAGTCGCGCGAGTTCCGCGGCAAATCGTTGCTGGAAGGCGGCCTGCGCGTGGGCTACCAGTGGGACAACGGCCGCTACGATCTGGCCCTGTACGGCCGCAACATCCTCGACGAGGTGCGCGCGGTCGGCGGCATCGACTTCAACAACCTGGTCGGCTTCGTCAACGATCCGCGCATCGTCGGCGTGGAGTTCAAGGCCTCCTTCTGAGCCGGCTCCGGCCTGGCGCTGCCATCCGGCGGCGCCAGCCTCCGGCCAGGCCTCGCATCGGCCCGCTTCGGCGGGCCGTTTTCATGGGCGGGCGCGCCAGGCTGGGCGCGAGTCGGCGGACACAGGCGCGTCCCAGGGAGTATGGTTCGTCCAACCCATCGCGAGCCTGGCCATGACCACCGCCTACGATTTCTCCGCCGTCGACATCGACGGCCAGACCCAATCGCTGGACCGCTACCGCGGCAAGGTCCTGTTGATCGTCAACGTCGCCTCCAAGTGCGGCTTCACTCCGCAATACACCGGCCTGGAGGCGCTGGAGCGCGATTTCCGCGCGCGCGGTTTCGAGGTGCTGGGCTTCCCCTGCGACCAGTTCGGCCACCAGGAGCCGGGCGACGAGGCGCAGATCAAGGACTTTTGTTCGTTGACCTACGATGTCACCTTCCCGATGTACGCCAAGGTCGAGGTCAACGGCGAAGGCGCGCATCCGCTGTGGAAATGGCTCAAGGACGAGAAGGGTGGGTTCCTGGGCATCGACGCGATCAAGTGGAACTTCACCAAGTTCCTGGTCGGCCGCGACGGCCGCGTGCTCAAGCGTTATGCGCCGACCGACAAGCCCGAGTCGATCGCGGCGGACATCGAGAAAGCGCTGGCGGCATAGCCTCGGCTGCGGGCGGGCGGGTACGTCGGCGCATGCGCGCGCTGGAATGTGTGGCGGCTTGACTGCGATGTTGCGGTGGAGTCGGGATGCCCGCCTTCGCGGGTCTGACTCGTCATGCCCGCGAAGGCTGGAGCCATCTGTCGTTGCCTTCGGCTGCCCTCGCTTCGCTGTCGCCTCTCCTGCGCGACCGCGGCCCTGCGCTATCTCGCCGACTCGCGACACTCCTGCCTGCAGCCGTCATCCCCGCGAAGGCGGGGATCCAGAGACTTCAGCGCGCCGCCACGCGCCAGCGTGCTGGAGCGCACCGCACTCAATCGCCGGAGCGTTGGCCCTGCGCTTCCGCGGCCGGCAACCGCGCTGCCAGATCGCGCACGAACCGCTCCAGCGTCTGCGGCGAATAGCCGCGGTGGGCCTGGACCAAGCGGCCGTCGCGATCGACCAGGAACAAATTGGGCACGGTGCGCACGCCGTAATAGCGCGCCGAGGCGCCGCTGTCGTGCAGGAACGTCAGCGCCAGGCCCGGATTGAGGCGGAGGAATTCCTCGTAGTCGGCCTTGGGCTCGTTGAGGTTGACCGCGATGACCTGCAGCCGGTCGCGGCCCACCGATTTCTGCAAGGTCGAGAGCATCGGCAGCTCGCGCCGGCAGGGCCCGCACCAGCCGGCCCAGAAACTGATCGCCACCAGCTTGCCGCGATGATCGCTGAGTTTGACCGGCCGCCCGGCGCGGTCCAGGCCGAGGAAGTCGGGGGCTTTGTCGCCCGGTTGCGGTCCGGTGCGTGCGGTGGCGCCGCGCGCTGCCGGGAGGGTCGGCGGCGGGACTGCTGCGGGTCGCGGCGGCTCCACTGGAGAAGGCGCCGCCTGAGGAGCACTCGATTGAGGAGGAGCACTCGATTGAGGAGACATCGCCTGGGACGGAAGCGCTTGAGCCACGGTCGCCCGGGCAGGGACTGCCCGCGCTGGGTCCGCTGCCGGCGCAGCGCCGGCCCAGGCCAGCAGCGCCAGGCACAGGCTCAGCGCTCCGCGCGCACTGGCAATGGCAATGGCAAGAGCCGGCCGGGCCCGAGCGCCGCCGCCTGGCGCCTCCAGCGCGAGCGCGCCGCTGCCAGGCAAGGCCGGCCGGCCCGGCGCGCCCACAAGCGCGCGCCGCCGGCCCACTGGCTCACTTCTCGACGAAGGCGCGTTCGAAGACATACTGGCCCGGCGTGCCGATGCGCGGCGCAGCGACGAAACCGCGGCGGTCGAGCAATTCGCGGAAATCGGCCAGCATCTGCGGACTGCCGCAGATCATCGCCCGGTCGCGCTCCGGGTCCAGCGGCGGCAGGCCGAGCTGGTCCATCATCCGGCCGCTGTCCATCATCTCGGTCAACCGGCCGCGCTGGTCGCGGCCCTCGAACACGAAGGCCTCGCGGGTCACCGCCGGGTAGTACTTGAGCTTGGCCGCGATCTGCTCGCCGAGGAACTCGTGCTGCGGCAGCTCGTTGACGATGTAGTCGCGGTAGGCCAGGTCCTTCTCGCAGCGCACGCCGTGGCACAGCACCACGTGCTCGAAGCGTTCGTAGGTCTCCGGGTCCTTGATCACCGACAGCCACGGCGCGAAGCCGGTGCCGGTGCCCAGCAGGTACAGGGTGCGGCCCGGGTGCAGGTCGTGGATCAGCAAGGTGCCGGTGGGCTTGCGCCCGATCAGCACCGCATCGCCGGGCTGGATCGACTTCAGCCGCGAGGTCAGCGGGCCGTCGGGCACCTTGATGCTGAAGAACTCCAGCTGTTCTTCCCAGTTCGCGCTGGCGATGGAATAGGCGCGCAGCAAGGGCTTGACCACGCCGGCCTCGTTGGCGACCTGCAGCCCGATCATCACGAACTGGCCGTTCTCGAAGCGGAATCCGTCGTCGCGGGTAGTGGTGAAGCTGAAGTAATCGTCGGTCCAGTGACGGACATCCAGCACCGTTTCGGTGCCAAAAGCGGAGGACATGCCGGTGGGGTCGGGTGGAGCGGGACGCCCATTGTACCCGATGTAGATGAGAGCGAATCTCATCTGGCGCCGGGCGGGCGTGCCGCCCGCTGGGCGGGCGCGCCGACGCCCGCGGCGCGGCCCGACGCCGGCGACAGGCCGCCGCGCGCGTCGGCCCATCGCACCATCGCCCGGTCCGGGCCGCAAAAATGCTGGCGTGTCAATGGGTTCCGTCTTCACGCCTGCATTGCGACAATCGCCCGTCCCCGCGTCGGGGCTCAACGATTGGACACGATGCAAGACAAGACCACGCAGTCGGCGCAGATCGCCCGCAAGATCGCCCAGCTCATCGCCACCGAGATCGGCGCCCAGACCGCCCAGGCCCAGGCTGCCATCGGCCTGCTCGACGAAGGCGCCACCGTGCCCTTCATCGCCCGCTACCGCAAGGAAGTCACCGGCGGCCTGGACGACACCCAGTTGCGCGACCTGGAAAGCCGCCTGCGCTACCTGCGCGAGCTGGAAGACCGCCGCGCCGCGGTGCTGGAGAGCATCGCCGAGCAGGGCAAGCTCAGCGACGAGCTGCGCGCCGACATCGAGGCCGCCGACAGCAAGGCGCGGCTGGAAGACCTGTACCTGCCGTACAAGCCCAAGCGCCGGACCAAGGCGCAGATCGCGCGCGAGGCCGGGCTGGAACCGCTGGCCGACGGCCTGCTGGCCGATCCCTCGCTCGATCCGGAGGCCTTCGCCGCCGGTTTCGTCAGCGAGGAAAAACAGGTCGCCGACACCAAGGCCGCGCTCGACGGCGCGCGCGCGATCCTGATGGAACGCTGGGGCGAGGACGCCCGCCTGGTCGGCGAGCTGCGCACCTGGCTGACCGAGGTCGGGGTGATCCGCGCGCGCGTGGCCGAGGGCAAGGAAAACGAGGGCGCCAAGTACCGCGACTACTTCGACCACGCCGAGCCGCTGGCCAAGATTCCCTCGCACCGTCTGCTGGCGCTGTTCCGCGCGCGCCGCGAGGAAATCCTGTTTCTGGACCTGGACCCGGGCAGCGATGCCGAGGCCGGCCATGTCCAGGGCGAAGGTCGCGTGGCCGCCAACGCCGGCATCCGCGACCAGGGCCGCCCGGCCGATCGCTGGCTGCTGGACTGCTGCCGCCTGGCTTGGCGCGCCAAGCTGCACCTGCACCTGCTGCTGGATCTGTTCGGCCAAGCGCGGGAAAAAGCCGAGGCCGAAGCCATCGATGTGTTCGGCGACAACCTCAAGGACCTGCTGTTGGCCGCTCCGGCCGGCCCGCGCGCGGTGCTCGGCCTGGATCCGGGCCTGCGCACCGGGGTCAAGGTCGCCGTGGTCGACGCCACCGGCAAGCTGGTGGACACCGACACCATTTATCCGCACGAGCCGCGCCGGCAGTGGGAGCAGTCGCTGCAGGCGCTGCGCAAGCTCTGCGCCAAGCACCAGGTCGAACTGATCGCCATCGGCAACGGCACCGCCTCGCGCGAGACCGACAAGCTGGCCGGCGACCTGATCAAGCTCGCGCCCGAACTGAAGCTGACCAAGATCGTGGTCAGCGAGGCCGGCGCCTCGGTGTATTCGGCTTCCGAATTCGCGGCCAAGGAATTTCCCAACCTGGACGTGAGCCTGCGCGGTGCGGTGTCGATCGCACGGCGCCTGCAGGATCCGCTGGCCGAGTTGGTCAAGATCGAGCCCAAGGCCATCGGCGTGGGCCAGTACCAGCACGACGTGGACCAGTACCGCCTGGCGCGCGCGCTGGACGCGCGCGTGGAAGACTGCGTGAACGCGGTCGGGGTGCTGGTCAACACCGCCTCGGCGGCGCTGCTGGCGCGGGTCTCGGGCCTGTCGGGCAGCGTGGCCGAGAACATCGTCCGCCATCGCGACGACAATGGCCCGTTCAAGACCCGCAAGGATCTGCTCAAGGTGCCGCGCCTGGGCGAGAAGACCTTCGAGCAGTGCGCCGGCTTCCTGCGCATCCTCGACGGCGACGAGCCGCTGGACGCCTCGGCCGTGCACCCGGAGGCCTATCCGGTGGTCGAACGCATCGTCAAGCAGTGCGGGCGCGAGGTGAAGCAGTTGCTGGGCGATCCGCAGTTCGTGCGCAGCCTCAAGCCCGAGCCGTTCACCGACGAGAAATTCGGCGTGCCGACCGTGCGCGACATCCTCAAGGAAATGGAGAAGCCCGGCCGCGATCCGCGCCCGGAGTTCAAGGCGGCCAAGTTCGCCGACGGCGTGGAGGAACTCAAGGACCTCAAGGTCGGGATGATCCTGGAGGGCGTGATCAGCAACGTCGCCGCGTTCGGCGCCTTCGTCGACATCGGCGTGCACCAGGACGGCCTGATCCACATCTCGGCGCTGTCGGACAAGTACGTCAAGGACCCGCGCGAGGTGGTCAAGGCCGGCGACGTGGTCAAGGTGCGGGTGCTGGAAGTGGACATCCCGCGCAAGCGCATCGCCCTGACCCGGCGCCTGGACGATGCGGTGCCGGCGCCGCGCGCGCCGGGCGAGCGCAACGACCGTGCCGAGCGCAACGATCGCGGCCCGCGCGGTGGCGGCGGCCGCCGCGAGCCAGCGCCGGCGCGCGGCGGCTCGTTCGCGCCTCCGGGCAAGGGCGGCGCGCCGCTGGGCGGGGCCCTGGCCGATGCCTTCGCCCGGGCCAAGCAGAAGTCCTGAGCGGCGCCGGTCCTGCGCGGCGCTGATCTGAGCTGCGCCAGTCCTGAGCCGCGAGGGCCCCGTGCCGCGCTGGCGCTTGGCAGCGCTGCGCTGCGCCGCCTGCGAAGGCCGCCCTCCGGGGCGGCCTTCGTCGTTTCCGCATCGCGAGCGATGCCGGCCTCCGACGATGGCGCGGCGTGCCGCGACGCGACGCGACCAGACCACGAGCCCCGCGCGCCGGCGCGCGGCCGCGAGGCGCTGCCGCACTGCCCGGCCGCGCGTGCGCTCACATCATCGTCGGCCCCTTGGGCGCGCTGGAATGCGTGTGCAGGTCCGGCGCGTGCTGGCTGGGATCCGGCGTCGGAGCAGGGCGCTGCAGGTCGCGGTTGATCTGCTGCATCAGCTCCTGGGCCAGGTTGCCGCCCGGCGCCTGGCCGGGCACGGTGGCATAGCGCGGCACCAGCCCGGTGGGGTCCTGCACCAGCAGCGTCTGCCCGTCCTTGCCCTGCAGGATGCGGTCGACCCGCTCCAGGCCGCTGTCCTTGGCTGCCTGGACATGCTCGTTGGTCTTCTTCTGCAGCATCTGTTCGTAGAGCGTGGCCGAGCCGTGCAGGCGCACGGAATGGCCGATCTCGTCGCCGAGCTTCATCGTCGCCATGGCCGAATCGAAGTCCGGGTCCAGGCCCTGGACATGCTGGCGCATGCTGGGGTGGTCCACGGGCTTCTTCGGCGGCGCCTCCAACGGCACCGAGTCCGGCTTTTCGCGCAGCTTGAACCATTGACTGAGCACACTGCTGCGGCCGAGCGCACCTTGCAGTTGGTCCAGCGGCTCGTTGTCGACCACGAAGTTGCGGTTCTTGCCGGGGTCGTGCTGCGGATGCGGGGTATAGCCGTGGTTGCCGGGCGCCTGCTCGTGCAGGCGCGCGGAGTTGGCGGTCACCACCGGCACGTTGTGCACTTCCCCGGCCAGGGTCACCGCGGCGCCGCCCTTGGAATGGCCGACCAGGGCGACCAGGTTGTCGCCGTCGTGCTGCTTGACCTGCTTGACCACCTCGACGAACTCGGCGTGCTGTTCGCTGCGCTGGCCGGAGGCCTGCAGGTAGTTGGCCATCCAGTCGGGCTTGGAAGTGAACACCGTGCCGGGCGCGGCGACCACCGATTCCTCGCCGCGCTTGTAGTAACTGTAGTCGGCCGCGCCGGTCTTGCTCTTGAACAGCTCCGGGTCCAGGCCGGCGTCGGCGATCTGCTGCTCGCTCTGGCGTTGCCAGTCGCCGGTGGCGCCGGGCTGGGGATGATAGACGTCCTGGGCGATCTTGACCGCGCTGAGATCGTCGATGCCCTGGGGCGGCGTCGCCTGCGGCGGAGCGGGTGTGGCCGGGCCGCGGAAACGCTGCATCAGCGATTGGAAAAAGCCGGAGGATGATGACTGCTTGAAGGGATCCGGATCGGACATGCGCGACTCCTGTAGCGAAGGTAGGCACGCGCGCCGGGACGCGCCGGACCGGGCGGCCACGGACGCAGCATGCTCTCACCAGTACGCAATCGGCGCGCCGATCCGGCCGCGCGCGCGGCGCGCGCGCTGCGTTATTGCGATGAGGATCGCAGGATGCGCGGCCTTGGGCCGCGCGCGCAGTCCGGCTCGCGGCGGGCCTTCAGGCCGCGGCCGCCGGGCTCATTTCGCCGCCGGCGGGTCGATCCGCAGCAGCTTGCCGTCCTGATCGTCGGTCAGCACATAGACCTTGCCGTCGGCCGACACGCGCACGTCGCGGATGCGCGCGCCCAGCGGCTTGAGCAGGCGTTCCTCGGCGACGATCTTGTCGCCCTCCAGGCTCAGGCGGATCAGGCTCTGGTCGGCCAGCGCGCCCAGGAACAGGCTGTCGTTCCAGGGCGAGGCGGCATGGCCGGTGTAGAAGGCCATGCCCGACAGCCCCGGCGATTTCTCCCACACGTGGTAGGGCGGCTCCATGCCGGGCTTTTCCTTGCCTTCGGCTTCGGCGATCTTCAGGCCGGTGTAGTCGATGCCGTGGGTGACGATGGGCCAGCCGTAGTTCTTGCCCGGCTGCGGGCGATTGATTTCGTCGCCGCCGCGCGGGCCGTGCTCGGCTTCCCACAGCGATCCGTCGCGCGGGTCCACCGCCAGCGACTGCATGTTGCGGTGGCCGTAGCTCCAGATCTCCGGCCGCGCGCCGGACTGGCCGACGTAGGGGTTGTCCTGCGGCACGCTGCCGTCCAGGTTCAGGCGCACCAGCTTGCCTTGCAGCTTGTCCAGCTCCTGCGAGGCCATGCGCTGCTGGCGCTCGCCCTGGGTGATGAAGACATGGCCCTGGCCGTCGAAGGCGATGCGCGAACCGAAATGATTGGGGCCGACCAGCTTGGGCTGTTGCTGGTAGATCGTCTTGACTTCGCTCAGTCCGTCCTGGCCGAGCTTGGCCACCGCCACCGCGGTGCCGGCGCTGCCCTCGGCGCCGGGTTCGGCGTAGCTGAGGTAGATGCGCTGGCTGGCGGCGAAGTCCGGCGCCAGCACCACGTCGAGCAGGCCGCCCTGGCCCTCGGCCCAGACGGCCGGCACGCCGGCCAGCGGCGCGGACACCGCGCCGTCGGCGCCGACCCGGCGCAGCCGGCCGGGCCGTTCGGTCACCAGGAAGCCGCCGTCGGGCAGCAGCGCGACCGCCCAGGGGTGCTCCAGGCCGGCGGCGATCTGGGTGACCTGGATCGGGCCGCGCTCGCTCTCCAGGCGTTGCCCGGCTTGCTGCGCGGGCGCGGGGCGGGCGGCGTCGGCGGCTGGACCGCCGCTTTGCTGCGCCTGGCAGGCGGCCAGGGCCAGCGACAGGCATAGCG
>CBIFVU010000180.1:0-8404 GCA_966185905.1 uncultured Lysobacter sp. | reverse complement strand
TCGCCTGCCCCTCTCCACCGCCCGGACCCGCCCATGACCGCCGATCGTCCCAGCCTGCTGCGCCAGCGCGGAGGCCACGCCAAGGTCGGCTACGCCGAACTGTTCTTCGACCTGGTGTTCGTGTTCGCGGTCACCCAGCTCTCGCACACCTTGCTCCATCACCTCGACCCCGGCGGCGCGCTGCGCGCCGGATTGCTGTTCCTGGCGGTGTGGTGGCTGTGGATCTACACCTCCTGGGTCACCAACTGGCTGGACCCGGAGAAAATCCCGGTGCGGCTGATGATCTTCGCCCTGATGCTGGGCGGACTGCTGTTGTCCTCGTCCCTGCCGCAGGCCTTCGCCGAACGCGGGCTGGCCTTCGCCGCCGTGTTCGCAGCAATGCAGCTGGGGCGCACCCTGTTCATGCTGTGGGCTCTGCGCGGCGGCCGCAGCCCGGGCAATTTCCGCAACTTCCTGCGCATTCTGGTGTGGCTGTCGGTATCGGCGGGCTTGTGGCTGGCCGGCGGCCTGGCCGAGCCGACCGCGCGACTGTACTGGTGGCTGGCGGCCGTGGCGGTGGAGTACCTGGGGCCCGTCTCCTTCTTCCGCGTGCCCGGGCTGGGCCGTTCCTCGCTGTCGGACTGGAGCATCGAAGGCGGCCACCTGTCCGAGCGCTGCGGTCTGTTCGTGATCATCGCCCTGGGCGAGTCGATCCTGATCACCGGCGCCACCTTCGCCGAACTGGCCTGGACCCCGGCCGCCATCGCCGGCTTCTGCACCGCCTTCCTCGGCAGCGTGGCGATGTGGTGGCTGTACTTCGACACCGGCGCGGCGCGCGGCGAGCACCGCATCGTCCACGGCGGCGACTCGGCGCGGCAGGCGCGCCTGGCCTACACCTACCTGCACTTGTTGATCGTCGGCGGCATCATCGTCTGTGCGGTCGCCGACGAGTTGGTGCTGACCCACCCCGGCCACGCCGAACCGGCGGGCCGGGTCGCCATCGTCGGGGGCCCGGCCTTGTACTTGCTCGGCGTGGCCTTGTTCAAATGGGTGACCAACCACCGTCGCCTGCCGCCGCTGTCCCATTGCAGTGGGTTGTTGATGCTCGCCGCGCTGGCGACCGCTGCCGCACCGTTGCATCTGTCGCCGCTGGCGCTTGGCTCGGCGACCACGGCGGTGTTCGTGATCGTGGCGGCTTGGGAAACCCTGGCCTTGCGCCGCGGCACGCAGCCGCCTGCGCACTGAAGCCGCGGGCGACGACGGGGCCATCGGCTACACGCCAACCAGATAATTCCTAGTGTCGGCTGTGTGGGTGCGCGGCTAGTCTGGCGGGGTCCGCAGTCTGCGGGCGAAGGACCACACGCCACGGAGGGCCGCATGCGTTCGATCACCCAACTCAGCCACCATTCCACCCGCAGCGCGCGCCAAGGCGCGCTCGCTGCCGACGCGCCGGCCGTACCGCTGGATCCGGCGCGCGAAAAGGCCGTCGCAACGGCCTTGTTGCTCGCGCGCGCCGGCGAGATGCTCTGGATCCAGCGCTTGCCGCACGACGGCTGCGTCGCCGGCTGGCGCGTGCGCATCGGCAAAGGGCCGCATCGCCGCCGCAGCCGCATGTTCCTCGACCGCGACCACGGCGGGGCGGCCGCGGCCTTCGAACAGGCACTGCGTTATCGCGACGCCTGCCTGGCCCCGGTGGCGGCGCCGTGCCAGGAAACGCCGCCGGCCAGCTCGGGCCCGCCGGCCTGAGATCCGCCGACCCGACCCGCCCCGGCGTGCGGCAACGCGAAGCAGGCTGATTCCACGCGCTCGCAATGCAGGCAGGCAAGAGCATGTGAAGAGGCGCCATCGGGCCGGCTGCTACAATGGGCGGCGTTTCGCGCACCGCACCGGACGCACTCGTCCGCTTGCGCCGTCTCCGCCACGGCCATGGCTCGCTCGCGCGAACGCCCCTCGCCAGCCCGTCTTGGCCGCCTTCGCGGCTTTTCCCCCGGTTCGCGCATTGCCCGCGCCGAACGCCGGGCCCTGCGGCTGCTCCATCGCATCCCCGCGTGCCCGCCACGCTCCACGCGCGAGAGTGCTCGCGCCTTGCCAGGAAAAGGTATTGGTCTTCCGACTCTCGATCGCCCTGCTCGTCGTACTGGTCGCCGTCGGCGTGCTGGTCCCGCAGCCCTTCAACGACGCCATCCAGCACGCCCTGGGGCTGACCATCGCCCGCGCCGGCTGGCTGTACCTGCTGGTGGTGTTCGGCGTGCTGCTGTTCCTGCTGTACCTCTCGGTCGGCCGTTTCGCCGACCTGCGCATCGGCGGCGACGACGCCGAACCCGAATTCTCGCGCCTGAGCTGGCTGTCGATGCTGTTCGCCGCCGGCATGGGCATCGGCCTGGTGTTCTGGGGCGCGGCCGAGCCGATCTCGCACTTCCAGCACCCGCCCGAGGGCCTGGAGCCGCAGAGCATGGCCGCAGCGCGCGCTTCCATGCGCTACGTGTTCTTCCATTGGGGCCTGCATCCCTGGGCGATCTATGCTCTGGTCGGCCTGGCAATGGCCTGGTTCCAGTTCAACCGCAACGGCCGCGGCCAGATCAGCGACCTGCTGCAGCCGCTGATCGGCCGCTGGCACCGGCGCTGGCCCGGGAAGCTGATCGATGTGACCGCCGTGGTCGCCACCGCGGTCGGCGTGGCCACTACTCTGGGCTTCGGCACCGTGCAGATCAGTGCAGGCCTGGCGCGCGCGTTCGGCGTGCAGTCCACCCCGGCGCTGCAATTGTGCGTGGTCGCGGTCGCCTTCGTGCTGTACATGAGTTCCACCCTCACCGGGTTGCACCGCGGCATCAAGTGGCTGAGCAACCTCAATCTGGCGCTGGCGGCGCTGTTGCTGGCCTTCCTGCTGGTGTGCGGCCCCACCAGTTTCGTGTTCGAGACCTTCACCACCACCCTGGGCAGCTACATCAACCAATTGCCGAACATGAGCCTGCGCATGGCCCCGTTCTCGCGCGATCCCTGGGTCGGCCAGTGGACGGTGTTCTACTGGGCCTGGTGGATCGCCTGGGCGCCGTTCGTGGGTAGCTTCATCGCCCGCATCTCGCGCGGCCGGCGCATCCGTGAGTTCGTCTTCGGCGTGGTGCTGGTGCCGTCGCTGATGAGCTTCCTGTGGTTCGCCGCCTTCGGCGGCAGCGCGCTGTGGGCGCAGCTGTTCGGTGGCGCGGACCTCACCGGCGCGCTGGCCCAAGGCTATGAACAGGTGCTGTTCGCCCTGCTCGAACGCCTGCCCTGGGCCGGTCTGCTGACCGCGGCGGCGATCGCGCTGTTGATGATTTTCTTCGTGACCTCGGCCGATTCGGCCACCCTGGTGCTGGCCAGCATGTCCAGCGAGGAGCGCGAGGACCCCTCGCTGGCGCGGCGCACGGCCTGGGGGGTGATCCAGGCGCTGATCGCGGTCGCCCTGCTGCTGGCCGGCGGGCTGGACGCGCTGCAGGGCTTGATCATCGTCGCCGCGCTGCCGTTCGCGGTGTTGCTGGGGTTGATCGCAATCTCCCTGTACCGGGTGCTCGACCGCGAGCACCTCGAACAACAACGCCGCGCTGCGCGCTTCCGCCATGCCATGCAGCGCTGGCTGGAGCGCGAACAAGCGCCTGGCTGAGGACGCGGTCGCCGGGGACGCAAGGTCGTGCGCGGTGGTTTTACCCGGCCACCGGATGACACCGAGGGTTGCGCGACGGCCTTGAGCGCGCCGCCACGGCGGCGGCCGTCCCCGATTCCGCGCGCACCGCTGCGCTCGCCTTCGCCATCTGCGGCAAGCCACGGATGGCAAAGCCCAGCGCGCCTGCCCGCCTTGGCCGCCGCCTCCGCGCCAGCGGCAAGGCGCGCTTCAGCGTCTTACACCGGCAGGCTCATGCCCGGCCGCACCAGTGTGGCGCGCACGCCGTAGCGCTCGCCGATTTCGCCGGCCAGCGCTTCGCGCGCCTTGTCCTCGCCATGCACCAGCGCCAGCGGCGGATGGCCTGCGATCTGTCCATACCATTCCATCAATCCACGCTGGTCGGTATGCGCCGACAGCCCGCCGATGGTATGGCGCTGCGCCAGCGCGCGGACATCGCGGCCATGGATGCGCACCCATTTCGCCCCATCCACCAGTCGGCGCCCGGTCGTGCCTTCAGCCTGGTAGCCCACGAACACCACGTGGGTCTGCGGCTTGCCCAGGTTGTGCTTGAAGTGGTGCAGGATGCGCCCGGCGTTGGCCATGCCGGAGCCGGCGATGACGATGGCGCCGCGCTCGACCTGGTTGATCGCCATGGATTCCTGCGCGCTTTCGGTCAGGCGCAGGTTGGGCAGCCGGAACGGATTGGGCCGCTCGCGCCAGACCTGGCGCGCGTCCTCGTCGAACAGATCGGCGTGGCGGTCGTAGACCTCCACCACCTTGGCCGCCATCGGGCTGTCGAGGAACACCTTCCAGCGCTGCAGTTTCCACTCGTCCCAGTATTTGGCGAACCAGTACAGCAACTCCTGGCTGCGGCCGACCGCGAAGGCCGGGATCAGCACGTTGCCGCCGTCGCTCCAGGCCGTCTCCAGTATCCGGCCCAGCTCCAGGATGGTCTCGGCGCGGTCCTTGTGCAGGCGGTCGCCGTAGGTCGACTCCATCAACACCAGGTCGGCGCGCTCGATCGGCGCGGGATCGCGCAGGATCGGCGTGCCCTTGGGGCCGAGGTCGCCGGAGAACACCAAGATGCGCCCGTCGGCGAACAGTTCCACCGCTGAAGAGCCCAGGATATGCCCCGCCTCGCGGAAGGCCAGTTCGATCCCGGGCAGGATCTGCGCGCGCTGGTCGTAGGGCAACGGCTGGACGCGCCGCAAGACCGCTTCCACGTCCTCGCGGGTGTACAGCGGCACCGCCTCGGGCTCGCCCGGCCCGCGTTTGCGGTTGTGGCGCTCGGCTTCGCTCTCGGCGATGGACGCCGAATCCAGCAGCATGATCCGCATCAGCTCGGCGGTGGCCTGCTGGGCATGGATCGCGCCGCGGAAGCCGCGCTTGAGCAGCAACGGCACCCGGCCGATGTGGTCGATATGGGCGTGGCTGATCACCAGCGCGTCCAAGGCCGCCGCATCGAAACCGAAGGGGTCGAAATTGCGGCGCTCGGCTTCCGGGCTGCCCTGGATCATGCCGCAATCCAGCAGGATGCGCTGGCCGGCGTCGGTGCGGACTTCGTGCAGCGAACCGGTGACTTCGCCGGCCGCGCCATGAAAATGGACCTTCATCGATCGATGCTCTCCACCGGCGATGGCCGGTCGTTGGTTCGGCTCGCAGCCCGGGCGGCAAGCGCCCGGGCCGGCCGTGCGCTCGGCGCCGCGGCCGCCACAGCGGCTGCGCGCGCCGGGACCGCAGGCGGCGGCGCCACGCTAGCACGCTCCGGGTCGGCGCCCGGTCGCGCCGCTGTCGCCCGCGCGGGCGCCGTGGCCAAGCCGCCGGGCAACGCGGCTCGACCGGCGGGCGGAGCATCCATCCCGGCGACCTGCGCGCGCTGCCGCCGACGGCCGGCCGGGACAGTCCGGCAGTTCGCCGCGGTGCTCGGCCCGGCGGCAGGTCCGGACAATCGGCCCGAACAATCGGCCCGAACAATGGGACCGTACATTCGGACTGAATAGACGAACCGAACAGACCACCCGAATGAGCGGTCTGAGAATCGGCCGCAAGAACGGCCCGAGCGGATCCGGCCGGCGAATCGCAACCCCGCCCACCGCCGCGCCCAGCCCCAGCCCCAGCCCCAGCCCAGCATCGTCCGGAAGTCCCCGGCGCAGCGCACCGGCAGCGCAGCGTCGAAGCCTCGCCGTGCATCCCCCCAGGCTCGGTCACCGGCGCCGCCAAGCCCGGCCAGCCCTCACGCAGCGGCCCCGACACACTCGGCGCGGCGGGTGCCCGCACGCGGCAAAACTGAACGCCCCCGCGCTACCCCAGCATGACCTTCGACACCCTTCCCACGACCTGATCGGGACTATCGTCCGCCCGATGCCGTTCGCCGGGCTGCCCATCGCGGTGGGCCATGGGCGACAATCCAGACGGCAATGTCCCTCGTATCTCGCCTACGCCTTTCCGGCCGGAGCCCGCTGTGACCCTCAAGAAACCGCAAGTCCTGCTGCTGTCCCTCGCCATCGCCGCGGCCGTGGCCGCCTGCGACAAGCAGCAAACCCCCGCCCCCGCCGCCGCGGGCGGCGACGCCACTGCCCAGGCGCCGGCCGAAGCCAGCGCGATCAAGCTCGACGAGAGCAAGCTGCCGCAGGTCAACCGTTTCCAGGTCAGCGACCTGGACACCAGCAAGGACGCCTGCGCCGACTTCGGCGGCTACGTCAACGGCAAGTGGCTGGCCGCCAACGCCATCCCCGGCGACCGCACCTCCTGGGGCGCGTTCGAAATGCTCGATGAGCGCTCCACCGCGGTGCAGCGCCAGATCGCCGAGCAGGCTGCCGCCGACGCCAAGGCCGGCGGCGTGGAGAAGATCGTCGGCGACCTGTGGTCGACCGGCATGGACGCGGCCAAGATCAACGCCCAGGGCCTGGACCCGCTGAAGGACGACCTGGCCAAGATCGACGCCATCGACAGCCCGGAGAAAATCGCCGACTACCTGCGCGCCTCGGCCGCCACCGGCGACAACCCGCTGTTCGGCTTCGGCGCCGAGGCCGATTTCAAGGACTCGGCCAACAACATCGCCTACGCCTCGCAGGGCGGCCTGGGCCTGCCGGACGCGCCGTACTACACCGACGCCAAGCACAAGGACAAGCTGGCCGCCTACCAGCAGCACATCGCCAAGGTGCTCGAACTGGGCGGCGCCAAGGCCGAAGACGCGGCCAAGCAGGCCAAGGACGTGGTCGCCTTCGAGACCCGCCTGGCCAAGGCGTCCAAGACCCGCGAGCAACTCTCCCGCGATGTCTCGCTGTACTACAACCCGGTCAGCCCGGCCGACGCCGACAAGCTGACCCCGAACTTCTCCTGGACCAAGTTCTTCGAGTCCCAGGGCGTGGCCCTGCCGAAGATGTTCTCCCTGGCCGTGCCCGGCTTCCACCAGGAAGTCAGCAAGATGATCGGCGAAATCCCGGCCGACCAGTGGAAGGCCTACCTGCGCTTCCACGCCATCGACGGCGCCTCGCCCTACCTGGCCGACGCCTTCGTCGAGGAGAACTTCAACTTCTACAACAAGACCCTGCGCGGCCAGAAGGAGCTCAAGGAGCGCGGCAAGCGCGTGCTCGACACCATCGAGGGCCAGGCCGGCGAAGCGATGGGCCAGCTCTATGTCAAGGTCGCCTTCTCGCCCGAGTCCAAGGAGCGCATGCAGACCCTGGTCAAGAACCTGGGCGAGGCGCTCAAGCTGCGCATCGAGAACCTCAGCTGGATGAGCGCGGACACCAAGAAGAAGGCGCTGGAGAAGTGGGCCAGCTTCACCCCGAAGATCGGCTACCCGGACAAGTGGCGCGACTGGAGCGGCCTGGCCACCAACCGCGACAGCTACTACGCCAACGTCAAGGCCGCCAACGAGTTCAACTACAAGTGGAACCTGGGCAAGATCGGCAAGCCGGTGGACAAGACCGAGTGGGGCATGCCGCCGCAGATGGTCAACGCCTACTACAACCCGCTGCAGAACGAGATCGTGTTCCCGGCGGCGATCCTGCAGCCGCCGTTCTTCGATCCCAAGGCCGACGACGCCACCAATTACGGCGGCATCGGCGCGGTGATCGGCCATGAGATGACCCACGGCTACGACGACCAGGGCTCGCGCTTCGGTCCAACCGGCAACATGGAAGTGTGGTGGGCCGACAGCGACTCGACCGCGTTCAAGGCGCTGACCGCCAAGCTGATCAAGCAGTTCGACGGCTACGACGCCGGCGACGGCCAGCGCGTCAACGGCACCCACACCCTGGGCGAGAACATCGCCGACCTGGGCGGCCTGGCCACGGCCTACGACGCGATGAAGAAGGCCACCGCCGGCAGCGAAGACCCGAAGACCGACGGCCTGACCCGCGACCAGCGTTTCTTCCTCAACTGGGGCACGGTGTGGCGCCGCAACTTCACCCCCGAGGAGAAGAAGGTGCGCCTGCAGACCGACGAGCACGCGCTGGCCAACTTCCGCGCGATCGGCGCGCCGTCGAACCTGCCGGCCTTCGCCGCGGCGTTCTCGTGCAAGCCGGGCCAGCCGATGGTCCGCGAGGGCGACAAGCAGGTCGTGATCTGGTGACCGACCGCGGCGCGGCCGACCGGCCGCGCCGCAATGCAGCAAGGAACGAGGCCCGGGATTCCGGGCCTTTTTCTTATCCTGCCCTCATCCGGCCTGCGGCCACCTTCTCCCGCACGCGGGAGAAGGGACCGACACGACTGCCGCTGTCATCGTCGCGCCCATCCACGTCCCGCGCCCAAGCCCCCTCTCCCGCTTGCGGGAGAGGGTTG
>CBIFVU010000179.1:0-8431 GCA_966185905.1 uncultured Lysobacter sp. | reverse complement strand
GGCGTGGGGAGGGGGAAGATCGGCCGGCGCCGGGCCGGGCGACAGGCGCAGCAGCATCAGGTGCTGCGGGCCGGCGTTGCCGCCGTGGTAGAGCTCGCCGGTGTGCTGGAAGCCCGCCTTGAGGTAGGCGGCGATGGCCGGGCGATTGCGCACGTTCACCGTCAGCGCGAGCAAGCGCCGGTCGGGATGGCGCCGGCGCAGGTCCTGCGCGCAGGCGCGCATGGCCGCCGTGCCGTAGCCGCGCCCTTGCGCGCGCCGGTCGATCGCATAGGCGCGCAGGCCCACGCTGGGCTCGCCCAGCGGCCGGCCGGCGATCGCCGCGACGCTGAAGTCCAGCCGATAGAAGCCGACCACGCGCTCGCCGGCCAGCACCGCCATGGCCTCGCTGAGCGGGTCCAGGCGGGTCTGTTCCAGGTTGTAGGCGGTGTCGCCGACGAAGGGCCATTGCTCCGGGGCGATCTGCAACGCCCGCACCGCCGGCGCCAGGGCCGGACCCACCGCGCACACCCGCACGGCGGAGGCGGGCAGGTCGGGAAAGTCGGTCGCCGTGGTCATGGCCGGCAATGATACCCCCGCCCGCCCGGTTGCTATGATCGTGCGCACTTCCAGCCGCGGAGCGCGCATGCGCATCATCAGCTTCAACGCCAATGGTCTGCGCTCGGCCGCGACCAAGGGTTTCTTCGACTGGTTCAAGACCCAGGACGCCGACGTGCTCTGCGTGCAGGAGACCAAGGCCCAGGAGCACCAACTGGCCGGCCCGGCCTTCCTGCCGGAGGGCTACCGCGCCTTCTTCCGCGACGCCATCACCAAGAAGGGCTACAGCGGTGTGGCCATCTACAGCAAGCGCGAGCCCGACGAGGTCCGCACTGCGCTGGGCTGGGCCCCGTTCGACGACGAAGGCCGCTACATCGAAGCCCGCTACGGCAACCTCAGCGTGGTCTCCTTCTACATCCCCTCCGGCTCGTCCGGCGAGCTGCGCCAGGGCTTCAAGTTCGAGGTCATGGACTGGCTGCGGCCGATCCTGGACCAGTGGCTGGCCAGCGGCCGCGACTACGTGCTGTGCGGCGACTGGAACATCGTGCGCAGCCGGCTGGACATCAAGAACTGGACCAGCAACCAGAAGAACTCCGGCTGCCTGCCGCCCGAGCGCGACTGGCTCAACGGCCTGTGCGCGGAGGAGTCGGGCTGGGTCGATGCCTACCGCGCACTCAAGGCCGAGGGCCAGGACTACACCTGGTGGAGCAACCGCGGCGCCGCGCGCGCCAACGACGTGGGCTGGCGCATCGACTACCAGTTCGCCACCCCCAGCCTGCGCGACCGCCTGCGCGGCTGCTCGATCCTGAAGGAACCCCGCTTCTCCGACCACGCCCCGTTCTCGGTCGACTATGACCTCTGACGCCGGCGCCCCGGCGGCCCCGGTCGCGCCGCCCCGCAAGGGCTGGCGGCTGGTGCTGGGCAATCTGCGCGAACCCAAGGTGCTGGCGATGCTGGCCCTGGGCTTCAGCTCGGGCATCCCGATCTATCTGGTCGGCAACACCCTGGGCTATTGGATGCGCGAAAGCCGGATGGAGTTGAGCACCATCGGCTTCCTGTCCTGGGTGGGTCTGGCCTACTCGCTGAAGTTCGCCTGGGCGCCGCTGGTGGACAAGGTCGATGCGCCCCTGCTCGGCCGCTGGCTGGGCCGGCGTCGCGGCTGGATGGTGCTGTCGCAGCTCGTGGTCGCCGCCGCGCTGGGCGGCATGGCGGCGATCGGCCCGGCGACGGGCCAGTTGCTGGTGGCCGGCATGGCCGTGGACCACTTGCTGGTGTTCGGCGCGCTGGCGCTGGTGGTGGCCTTCGCCTCCGCCACCCAGGACATCGTCATCGATGCCTGGCGCATCGAAAGCGCCTCTTCGCCCGAGCAGCAAGGCTTGCTGACCTCGACCTCGACCCTGGGCTACCGCGCCGCGCTGCTGGTCACCGATTCGCTGATCCTGATCCTGGCCGCCTACAGCGGCTGGTCGATGTCCTACCACGCCATGGCCGCGCTGATGGCGGTGGGCGTGATGGCCGCGCTGTATGCGCGCGAGCCGGCGGTATCGCGCGTGGTCGCGGCGGGCCCGCACCCGGCGCTGTTCACCCCGCAGGGCCTGTTCGATGCGGTGATCGGCCCGTTCATCGCCTTCTTCCGCCAGCACGGCCGCTGGGCGCTGCTGATCCTGCTGGCGATCAGCCTGTACCGCCTGCCCGATTTCCTGCTCGGGCCGATGGCCAACCCCTTCTATTCCGACCTGGGCCTGAAGAAAGAAGCCGTCGGCGCGGTGCGCGGCTCGGCCGGCCTGGTCGCCACCGTCGCCGGGGTGGCCATCGCCGGCCTGACCGCGGTGCGCTTCGGCTTCGGCTCGACCCTGCTGGCCGGCGCGGTGCTGGGCCCGGCCTCCAACCTGGCCTTCGCCTACCTGGCCCTGCACGGCAACGACCCGGGCGTGTTCACCGCGGCGATGGTGGTGGACAACTTCTGCAACGGCTATGCCGGCGTGGCGCTGGTGGGCTACATGTCCAGCCTCACCCAGTTCGGCTACACCGCCACCCAGTACGCCCTGTTGAGCTCGTTCTACGCGTTGCTGGGCAAGGTCCTGAAAGGGTGGTCGGGGCTGTTGGTGGAGCATCTGTCCATCGGCCACAGCCTGATGGAGGCCTATGCGATGTTCTTCGCCCTGACCGCCCTGGTGGGCGTGCCGGCGGTGGCTCTGTGCCTGGCGCTGGCGGCGCGGCGGCCGCCGGCGCCGACCCTGGCCGGGTGAAAGGCGTGCCTTTCGGTGCGATACCTGAATGCAACTATGGTTTCCCCGAGTTGCATCGGGAGCGCCGGCGGTGTCAACTTCTCGCCCAATGACGGACATCATCCTGCACAACCTCGACAGCCTGCTCGCCGACCGCTTGCGCCGGGTGGCGGAAACGCGTGGCTGGAGCTTGCAGCGCACCGCGCTGCACTTGCTGGAGGCCGGTTTGTTCTCGGTCGAGGCGGAGATGGCGGGGCGCTTCGAGGACCAGGATGTCGATGCGTTGCAGGAGGCCATCGCGGCGCTGGAAGGCATCCCCAGCGACCCGGGCTTCGCCATGATCGGCCGGGTCGAGTCCTGAACCCACGGCCCGGCGCGCGCCGGGCGAGTCATCGCTTGCTCCCGCTCCGGCCGGCCCTTGGGCCACGGCCGGTCGCGCTGCGCGGGTCCCCCACCACCGATCCGATGGCTCGGTCCTGGCCGAAGGCGGCTTCGGTCGAGCTACGACCGCGGCCGAGGGCGCCTCTCATCGAAGCGGTCTGGGGCGAAGGTGGGTTTCGCCAAGCGCGCCTGTCTTCAAACACGCCTCTCGCCAGACGCGCCTGTCGCCAGGCACACCCCTGGCCGGGGCGGCCTGCCGCTTCGCGCTCAGGCGGCCGGATGCAGCGTGCCGAGCACCCGCGGCCCGCGCGCCCCGGTGACGCTGGGCAGGTTGCCCGGAAGCCCGGCCAAGGTTTGGCGCGCCAGCCAGGCGAAACCCATGGCCTCGACGAAATCCGGGTCCAGGCCGTAGGCCGCGGTGGACTCCAGCGCCACTCCCGGCAGCCGCACCGCCAGCCGCCGCAGCAGCGCGGCGTTGCGCACGCCGCCGCCGCAGGCTAGCACCCGCCGGGTGTCCGGCTGGTGCGCGCGCAGGGCATCGGCGATGGTCGCCGCACTGAGTTCGAGCAAGGTGGCCTGGACATCCTGCGCGCGCTCGCCGCCGCCCAAGCGCTGTTCCAGCCAGGCCAGGTGGAACTGCTCGCGGCCGGTGCTCTTGGGCGGCGGCAGGTCGAACCACGGCTCGTCCAGCAATCGCGCCAGCAGCGCCGCATCGACCTCGCCTTGGGCCGCGAACGCGCCGTCGGCGTCGTAGGGCGTGCCCAGGTGCCGCAGCGCCCAGGCGTCGAGCAGGCAGTTGGCCGGGCCGGTATCGAAGCCGCGCACCTCGCCTTGGGCCGGCAGCAGAGTGAAATTGGCGATGCCGCCGAGATTGAGCGCGGCCCGGTCTTCCTGCGGCGAATGCAGCAACGCGGCGTGGAAGGCCGGCATCAGCGGCGCGCCCTGGCCGCCGGCGGCCACGTCGCGGCGGCGGAAGTCGGCGACCGTGGCGATGCCGCTGCGTTCGGCGATCGCCGCGCCGTCGCCGATCTGCCAGGTGAAGGGATGGCGGCCGTCGCCGGCCGCGCCCGCGGGGCGGTGGCGCACGGTCTGGCCGTGCGAGCCGATCGCGGCGATGTCGGCCGGCCGCAGGCCCGCCTCCTCGACCAAGGCGAGCGCAGCTTCGGCGAAAGCTTCGGCCACCTGGCTATCGAGCGTGCCCAGTTCTTCCAGCGAGCGCGCGTCGGCGCCTTGGCCCAGCGCTACCAAGCGCTCGCGCAACGCCGGCGCCCAGGGATAGGTGCGACCCAGCGCCAGCGTGCAGCGGGTCGGCGCAGCGCCAGCCTCGAAGCGGACCAGGGCGGCGTCGATGCCGTCGGCGCTGGTGCCGGAGATCAGGCCAAGATAAAGGCCTTCGTCGGGCGCAGCGACGCCACCCCGAGCCGGGACCGAAGAATTCACAGCCACGACGAAACCTCCAAAAGGCCTTCGTCGGGCGTAGCGACGCCACCCCGAGCCGGGACCGAACAATTCACAGCCACGACGAAACCTCCAAAAGGCCTGAAGTGGGCGCAGCGACGCCCCCCCGAGCCGGGACCGAAGAATTCACAGCCACGTCGAAACCTCCAAAAGGCCTGAAGTGGGCGCAACGCCGCAACCCGGGCCGGGCCCGAAGCCCTCGCACCCACACCCGCCCGCCTGCGCCCCCCCGCTCGCGAATCTTTTCACTCGTCTCTCCCGCCGAAGCCCCATCGCTCGATCCATTGTGCAATCCCGCCCCGGCCTTGTCCGCCTTGCCGCGCAGGCCGCCGCCGCGGCGCCGAAACCCACGCAACAAAAAGGGCCCCGCAGGGCCCTGTCGGTCGCCGCCGCGCGCCCTCAGGCGCGCGAGGTCTTTTTCTTCGCGGCCGCGACGGTCTTGGCCGGCGCGGCGGCCGGCGCCGGACCGGCGTCGGCATAGATGATGTTCTCCACCTGGCGGATGCGCGCCAGCGCCACGCCGGTCTGCTGGCGGAACTGCGCCAGCGCCGCGCCGCTCAGCGGTTCCGGCGGCGGCATGGTGATCGACAGCGGGTTGCGGTGCACGCCGTTGACCCGGAATTCGTAGTGCAGGTGCGGGCCGGTGGCCAGGCCCGAGCTGCCGACATAGCCGATCACGGTGCCCTGGCCGATGCGCTGGCCGGGCTTGACCCGGCCGAAGTTGGACATGTGCCCGTACAGCGTGGTGTAGCCGCGGCCGTGGTCGAGGATGACCGCGCGGCCGTAGCCGCCTTTCCAGCCGACGAACTGCACGCGCGCGTCGCCGGCGGCCATGATCGGCGTGCCGGTGCCGGCGGCGTAGTCCACGCCCTTGTGCATGCGGATGTTGCCCAGCACCGGGTGGCGGCGCGAACCGAAGCCCGAGCTCAGGCGCGCATAGGGGATGGGCATGCGGATGAAGCTCTTCTTCAGCGGACGGCCGTCGCCGGTGAAGTATTCGGCCTTGCCGCCGCGCTGGAAGCGGAAGCCGGTGTGCAGCTTGCCCTCGCTGGTGAAGGTGGCCGCCAGGATCGGGCCGGTCTTGATCAGCTCGCCCTCGCGCCAGGTCTGCTCGACCACCACGCTGAAGCGGTCGTTCGCGCCGACGTCTTCGTTGAAGTCGATGTCGTACTTGAAGATGTCGTCGGTCAGGGTATTGATGTTGGCCGCCGTCAGGCCGACCTTGCGCGCCGAGCGGTACAGCGACTTGCCGACCTTGCCGCTGAGCACCACGGTGCGGGTCTCGGTGGGCCGCTCGATCACCTTCTGCGAGACCTTGCCGTCGGCCAGCGAGACTTCCACCCGGTGGCTGTCGTCGCGGTCGTAGCGGAAAGTGCGCAGGCCGCCGTTGACCGGCATGTCGAAACCCAGCTCGGTGCCGGGCTTCATCTTCATCAGCGCCGCACGCGCGCCCGGCTGCTCGAGGATCTGCTGCATGGTCGAGGCCGGGATGTCCATGTCCTTGAACACCGAGCCCAGGGTCTGGCCGCGGCTGATGCGCACCAGTTGCCAGCTGTCGCCGTGCTGGCCTTTCAGCCGCTCCAGGGTCAACGGCGGCAGCGACAGCGACAGCGACTGGCGCGGCTCGTGCTTGCGCACCGAGGCGGTGGACTGGCTGAAGCCGGGGACGATGGCGGCGACCATCAGGCCCAGGGTCGCGAACAGGCCCGCCTGCACCCACTGCCGGCCCGACCAGCGGCCGCTGAATCCTTCGGAGAGGTGGCGCGCCAGCACCGGCCGTTTCAGCGCGGCCTCGCGCAGGGCTTTCAGGCGTTCGCGGCGTTCAGCGCGCACACTGGAAGCCTGCTCGGGTACTGTCATGGAAGGATCCCTCGCGCGGGGTGTGAAGGCGACGTAGCGGCGTTACCATAGACACGCGAGCAGTACGCGTCAAACCCTTGAGATGAATGGGGTTTTTCCCCGTGTCGCCACGCTGGATCGTTTAACCCCTCATTAACCTGAATTCGTGACCGTGTTGACAATCCAGGTCGCGAACGCCACCCGAGCCGCCCCGTGTCCACATCCGTACAAGAAGCCCTCGACCTGATCGCCCGCGGCGCCGACGAAATCCTCAAGCTCGACGAACTCCAGGCCCGCCTCGGCGCCGCCCGGGACGCGGGCCGCCCGCTGCGGATCAAGGCCGGCTTCGATCCGACCGCGCCCGACCTGCACCTGGGGCATACCGTCTTGCTCAACAAGATGCGCCAGTTCCAGGAACTGGGCCACCAGGTGATCTTCCTGATCGGCGACTTCACCGGGATGATCGGCGACCCCACCGGCAAGAACGTCACCCGCAAGCCGCTGACCCGCGAGGACGTGCTGGCCAATGCCCAGACCTATGCCGACCAAGTGTTCAAGGTGCTGGACAAGGACCGCACCGAGGTGCGCTTCAATTCCGAGTGGTTCGGCCAGATGGGCGCGGCCGACATGATCCGGCTGGCCGCCCAGCACACCGTGGCGCGCATGCTCGAGCGCGACGATTTCGCCAAGCGCTATGCGGCCCAGCAGCCTATCGCCATCCACGAGTTCCTCTATCCGCTGGTGCAGGGCTACGACTCGGTGGCGCTGCAGTGCGACGTCGAACTCGGCGGCACCGATCAGAAGTTCAACCTGCTGATGGGCCGAGGCCTGCAGGAGCACCACGGCCAGGCGCCGCAGATCGTGCTGACCATGCCGCTGCTGGAAGGCCTGGACGGGGTCAACAAGATGTCCAAGTCGCTGGGCAACTACATCGGCATCGACGAGCCGGCCATCGACATGGTCACCAAGACCATGAAGATCGACGACACGCTGATGTGGCGCTGGATCGACCTGCTGAGCTTCGATATCTCCATCGCCGAGGCCGAGCGGCTCAAGGCCGACATCCAGTCCGGCCAGCTCAACCCGCGCGACCTCAAGCTGCGGCTGGCGCGCGAGCTGACTGCGCGCTTCCATGGCGCCGCTGCCGCGGAGACTGCGCTGGAGGGCTGGAACGCCGCTGTGCGCGGGCAGGGCGACATCGCCTCCCTGCCCTTGACCGACGTGGCCGTGCCGGCCGAAGGCCTGCGCATCGCCGCGCTGTTGACCGCCGCCGGGCTCACCCCCAGCAACGGCGAGGCCAACCGCAAGCTCAAGGAGCGGGCGGTGCGGGTGGACGGCAACGTGGTCGAGGACCCGCAGACCGTACTCGCGCCGGGCTTTGAGGGCGTCCTGGCGGTGGGCAAGCGCAACTTCGTGCGCGTGCGCCTGGTCGCCGCCTGACCCGCGGTCCGCCCGCGCATACCTCCTACGTCCCGCGTATTCCCACTCCTCCGCGGCGCCCCCTTTCCCGCGCGTCGAACCCCCTCTCCCGCTGGCGGGAGAGGGCAGGGGTGAGGGCCGTCCCGACGCGGAAGGGCCCGTTTTCCCGCGTTCCCACGCCCCGGACGCGGGCCCGGACCGACGGTGGCAAAAAAAGTGGCGCGCCCCTCTTCCCAAGCCCCATTCATGTCTGCATAATGTGCGGCTCCCAGCGGCAAGTCGTACGGCGGCTGGGGGGCGCGGAAGACGGCGGTTTCGGCAGATGTTGACGGGCTGAAACGATGCTGTAAGATGCGCGGCCCCGCAGCCGGTTGGAAGGGTTGCGAGGGGCGCGGAAGACGGCGGTTTCGGCAGGTGTTGACGGCTTGAAACGATGCTGTAAGATGCGCGGCCCGATCGGCGGAACGGCCTTGAGACGAGGCGTGAAGCGAGGTTGGGGGCAGCAGGAAGTTCGCGGACAGGTGTTGACGTTCACGAAAACTGCTGTATAGTGTGCGGCTCCCTCGGGCACT
>CBIFVU010000178.1:0-8446 GCA_966185905.1 uncultured Lysobacter sp. | reverse complement strand
CCCGCACCATCAGCTTGGAAGGCTGAGGTTCTACCATTGAACTACTCCCGCGCCGAACAACAAACCCGTTACAGCGTTGGAACCTGCCTGGAACCCGCACCGCCCCGGAGGCCGATGCGCTTTGAAGCTGGTGGAGGGAGGTGGATTCGAACCACCGAAGGCGTAAGCCAGCAGATTTACAGTCTGCCCCCGTTGGCCGCTTGGGTATCCCTCCAAAGAGCCCGTAATTTTGAAGCGCGTTCTTCAGCTTGTCAACGCGTTTTCACCCAACTTCGCGAAAAACTTTTCCGCCCTCCCCCAGCCGCCGGCTCCGTCCGGGGCGGGGGCGCGTAGTCTACTCAAACATTGAACCGGAAGTGCAACACATCGCCTTCCTGGACGCGATATTCCTTGCCCTCCAGGCGCAGGCGCCCGGCGTCGCGGGCACCGGCCTCGCCCTTGTACTTGATGAAATCGTCGTAGGCGATGGTCTCGGCGCGGATGAAGCCCTTCTCGAAATCGGTGTGGATGACCGCGGCGGCCTGCGGCGCGGTCGAGCCGGCCCGGACCGTCCAGGCGCGCACTTCCTTGACCCCGGCGGTGAAGTAGGTCTGCAGCCCCAGCAGGGCGTAGCCGGCCCGGATCAGGCGGTTCAGGCCCGGCTCGGCCAGGCCCAGGTCGGCCAGGAAGGCGTCGCGGTCGGCGTCTTCGAGCTGGCTCAGTTCTTCCTCGATCGCCGCCGACACCGGCACCACCTGGGCGCCCTCGGCCTGCGCGCGGGCGCGCACCGCGTCCAGGTGCGGGTTGTTTTCGAAACCGTCCTCCAGCACGTTGGCCACGTACATGACCGGCTTGAGGGTGAGCAGGAACAGGTCGCGCAGGGCCGCCTTGTCGTCCTCGGACAGCTCCAGCGCGCGCGCCGGCTTGCCTGCGTCCAGGCCGGCGCGGACGCGGCCCAGGATCTCCTTGCGCGCCACGGCCTCCTTGTCGCCGGTCTTGGCCGAGCGCTCGGCGCGCTGCAGCGCCTTTTCCACGCTCTCCAGGTCGGCCAGCGCCAGCTCGGTGTCGATGGTCTCGATGTCGGCGATCGGATCGACCTTGTTGTTGACGTGGATCACGTCCGGATGCTCGAAGCAACGCACCACGTGGGTGATCGCATCGACCTCGCGGATGTGGGCCAGGAACTTGTTGCCCAGCCCCTGTCCGCTGGCAGCGCCGGCGACCAGGCCGGCGATGTCGACGAACTCCACTGCGGTGGGGATCAGCTTCTGCGGCTTGACGATCTCGGCCAGCGCGTTCAGGCGCGGGTCCGGCACCGGCACCGCGCCGACATTGGGCTCGATGGTGCAGAACGGGAAATTGGCCGCCGCGATGCCCGCCTTGGTCAGCGCGTTGAACAGGGTCGACTTGCCGACGTTGGGCAGGCCGACGATGCCGCATTTGATGCCCATGGGTTGGTCCGGGATTGGGGATCGGGGATTCGGGATTGGCTAAGGCGGCACATGCCGCGCCTGGGATCGCGAAGACCCGTTCCGTTTAGTGGAAGGTGAGGATCCGAGATTCGGGACTCGGGATTGGCAAGCGCCGGCACAGCCGGCCTTGCCAATCCCGAATCCCCAATCCCTAATCCCACCGAGTGTGCAACCGCGTCATCGCGTCCATGAAATTGCCCTGCATGGCCAGAGGCAGGACGTCGATGGCCTCGTCGATGGCGCGCAGGAGGGCGGCTTCGTCGTCCTTGCCGGGACGGCCGAGCACCCAGGGGGTGACCTTGTCTTTGTGGCCGGGATGGCCGATGCCCAGGCGCAGGCGGTGGAACTTGCCGTGGCCGAGCAGTTGGATGGTGTCGCGCAGGCCGTTCTGGCCGCCGTGGCCGCCGTCAAACTTGAGCCGGGCCACGCCGGGCGCGAGGTCGAGTTCGTCGTGCGCCAGCAGCGCCTCGCCCGGCTCGATCTTCCAGTAGCGCAGCGCGGCGGTCACCGACTTGCCGGAGAGGTTCATGAAGGTGGCCGGTTTGAGCAGCCACACCGGCTGGCCGGCGATCTCGATCTTGGAGGTCTCGCCGAACAGCTTGGATTCCAGGCCGAAACGGCCGCCGAACTTCTCGTTCAGGGCATCCACAAACCAGAACCCGGCATTGTGCCGGGTCCGGGCGTATTCGGCGCCGGGGTTGCCCAGGCCGACGATCAGGCGCAATCCCGCCATGGATCAGGACCGTCCGCGAACGCGGACCGGCGCGCCGTGCGGGGCGCGCCGGCCGGCGATCACTTCTTGTCTTCGTCCTTCTTGGCGACCTTGGCGGCCGGCACATCGGCAGCCGGCGCTTCTTCGGCCGGCTCGGCCTCTTCCTTGCCGTGCTTGGCGATCACGACGGCGACGTCGTGTTCCTTGCCCAGCTTCAGCTCGGGGATTTCCACGCCCTTGGGCAGCTTGAGCTCGGAGAGGTGGACGATGTCGCCGACCTTCAGCTCGGCCAGGTCGATCTCGATGAACTCCGGCAGGTCCTTCGGCAGGCAGGAGACTTCCACTTCGTTGAGCTCGTGGGTGACCACGACGTCGGCGGACTTGCCGGCCGGCGACTTGTCTTCGTTGAGGAAGTGCAGCGGCACCGACACGCGCAGGGCCTGGTTGGCGTCCACGCGCTGGAAGTCCAGGTGCATGATGATCTGCTTGAACGGATGACGCTGCATGTCGCGCAGCAGGACCGGCTGGACCTTGCCGTCCAGGTCCAGGTTCAGGATCGAGGAATAGAACCACTCGTGCTGGCTGGCCAGCCAGATCTTCTCGTGCTCGAGCTGGATCGCCTGCGGAGCGGCGTCGCCGCCGTAGACGATGGCCGGGATGCTGGCGGCACGACGCAGGCGGCGGCTCGCACCCTTCCCCTCGACGTTGCGGCCAGTGGCCTTGATGGTGTGTTCGGACATTTGCTTGTACTCGGTTTTACTGCGTTGGGACCGCCTCGCGGCGGCTGGGAGACTCACCCGCGACCAGGTGAGTCTTTGGAGCGGGGATTGGGGATTCGGGATTTGGGATTCGCAAAGCGGTTGCGCCGCCTCTGCTTCAACGAATCCCTAATCCCGAATCCCCAATCCCGAATCAATCCACGTACAACGAGCTCACCGACTCGCCGAAGGCGATGCGGCGGATCGTCTCGGCCAGCAACTCGGCCACGCTGAGCTGGCGGATGCGGCCGGTGGCCCGGGCCGCGGCGGTGAGCGGGATGGTGTCGGTCACCACCAGCTCGTCCAGCTGCGAACGGGTCACGTTGTCGATGGCCGCGCCCGACAGCACCGGGTGGGTGCAGTAGGCCACGACCTTCTGCGCGCCCTGCGCCTTCAGCGCCGCCGCGGCGGCGCAGAGGGTGCCGGCGGTGTCGACGATGTCGTCCACCAGCACGCAGGTCTTGCCCGACACGTCGCCGATGATGTTCATCACCGTGGCGACGTTGGCGCGCGGGCGGCGCTTGTCGATGATCGCCAGGTCCGCGTCGTCCAGGCGCTTGGCGATCGCGCGGGCGCGCACCACGCCGCCGACGTCCGGGGACACGACGATCAGGTTGTCGGTGCCGTGCGCGCGCCAGATGTCGGCCAGCAGCAGCGGCGAGGCGTAGACGTTGTCGACCGGGATGTCGAAGAAGCCCTGGATCTGATCCGCGTGCAGATCCACGGTGAGCACCCGGTCGGCGCCGACCGCGCCGAACATCTTGGCCGCGACCTTGGCCGTGATCGGCACGCGCGAGGAGCGCGGGCGGCGATCCTGGCGGGCGTAGCCGAAGTACGGCACCACCGCGGTCACGCTGGCCACCGATGCGCGCTTGAGCGCGTCGATCAGCACCAGCAGTTCCATGAAATTCTCCGCCGTCGGCGCGTTCGTCGGCTGGATGACGAACACTTCCTGGCGGCGGACGTTCTCCTCGATCTCGACCTGCACCTCGCCGTCGGAGAAGCGCCCCACCAGGGCCTTCCCGAGCCGGATGCCCAGCTCCTTGCACACCGCATCGGCGAGAGGACGGTTGGCGTTGCCGCTGAAAACCAGCAGGTTGCGATCGTTTTGCACTGTCGTGGGACCGGGATTCGGGATTTGGGATTCGCGATTCGCATCGCGGCGGCTACGCGCCGCCTCGCGCGAATCGCGAATCCCAAATCTCCAATCCCTTGGTTAGTGGCAGGGGCGGTAGGATTCGAACCTACGAATGCCGGGATCAAAACCCGGTGCCTTGGGCCTCTTGGCGACGCCCCTGCGGAAAACTGGTTGGTAACGCGGACCGGCTGCGGGCGGGAGAACCGGGAGGCTCAACCGCGCCGCTTCGTTTCCAGCGCCAGGCGCAGCGGCGAGCGCTGCGCTCCGGCGGCCGTCCAGGCGCGCAGGCCCGGCGGCAGTTCCGCCAGCGCCGCCTCGGCCGATCCGCGCGTGGCGAACTCGACGAAACAGCCGCTGCCGGAGCCGGTCAGGCGTGGCGGGCCGATCCGCGACAAGGCGGCGAAAGCGGCCTCCACGGCCGTTTCGCGCTTGCGCAGGACCGGCTCGAACGCATTCCCGAGCGGCCTACCCGAAACGAAGTCCGACATTGTCGCGGGCGCGGCATCCCGCGTCAATTCAGGCGACTGGAACAGGGCGGCGGTGGGCGCGTGCACCCCGGGGTCGGCCAGGACGTACCAGGCCGGGGCCAGCTCGAGCGGGCGCAGTCGTTCGCCCACGCCCTCGGCCCAGGCATTGTCGCCGCGCACGAACACGGGCACGTCGGCGCCCAGCCGCAGGCCCAGTTCGGCCAGCCGGTCGAGCCCGAGGCCGGAGCCCCAAAGGGCGTCCAGGGCCACCAGCACGGTCGCCGCGTCGGAGGAGCCGCCGCCGAAGCCACCGCCGGCGGGAATGCGCTTTTCGATGGCGATGTCTGCGCCTTGGCTGCAATTGGCTTCTTTTTGCAACAACCTGGCGGCGCGGACGGTGAGATCGTCGGCCTCGGCCACACCGGCCGCAGAAGGGCCGTGGCGTTGGATCAGGCCGTCGGCGCGCGGGCGCAGACGAATCGTGTCTCCCCAGTCCAGGAGACGGAAGACGGTCTGCAGCAAGTGGTAGCCGTCGGCACGGCGCCCGGTGATGCGCAGGAACAGGTTCAGCTTGGCCGGGGCGGGCCAGCTCGACCAGGACGGCTCGGAATCGTTGGCGGGCATGGAGGACGAAGGCAGTCGGGCGATTCGGGCGATTCAAGGGCCGGCGCAGCCGGGCGGCCGGCGGTCCGGCCAGGCGGAATTGTACGGGCGCGCAGCGCGCGGGCGGGGCGCGAGCGTTGCCGCCGGAGGTGGAGGAGCTGGACGTGGTCCCGCCTCGCTCACCGCCAGGCTTGTGCTGGCGCTTGGGGGGCCAGGGCAGCGCCCGAGGGCTTGGTGCCTGCCCCCGGACTTCGCGCGAGCCTGCACGGGCCGTTCGATCAAGCCTCCGCTGCCAGGCCTGTCAATCGCTGCGATCCAGTCCGGGGCGGCAGGTCCGGGACGGCTGAAACGGCTCGCTCCGCAGCTCGCTTCGGAACGGTTCGTTGGGCTAGATCGCTTGGGGACGGATCGCTCCTGGACGGTTCATCGAGGACAGCCCCTCCAGGGCCGCCCGCCCTCGGGCGCCCTTCTCCGGAGGCGCCCCTCCCGAGGCGCTCACTCCTGACCGGCTCGTGCGGATCAGGCCGGGCCCGGTTGGACCTGGCCCGGTTGCGTCAGGCCCGATCAGGCCTGGCCCACTCCGGCCCGCCGCTAGTCGGCCGGGCGCGATCCGCCCGGCCCGGCCTCCGCGCGCCCGGACGCGGCCGCGCCGCCGCCCTGCCATTCGTCCACGATCAACCGCACCCGCGCGCTGTCGCGGCGCGCGTCCAGGCGCGCGGGCAGGTCGCCCTGCGCTGGCCACTGATAGGCGATGCGCCAGCCGCCTTGTTCGAGTTCGGCCGGCCGGCCGTCCGGGCCGGGCACAGTGCGGGCCTCGGCCAGACCTTGCGCCGGCAGGCCGCGCAGCCAGTCGCCCAGGGCCTGCACCGGAATCTCCCAACCGGTGGCCTCGCGCAACAAGGCCGCGGCGTCGCCGCCCTCGCGCGGGCCGCCGTCCAGGCCTTCCAGCCGAGCCAGGCCAGGACCGCCGCTCAATCGCCAGCTCTGCCGGGTGACCGGGGCGCTCAAAGCCACCTGGTAACGCCCGCCCTGCTGCTGCCATTCGATCCGGCCGCTGCCGCCCTTGCCGGCATTGGACACCGCCACGCGCCCGGCCAGCGACCATTCGCCCGCAGCGCGCACCCGCGCCATGCGCGCGGCTTCGCGCTGCGCCGCATCGGCCAGGACCGGCCCGGCCGGCGGGGTCGGCCGCAGCCCCGGGCCGGCGCAGGCGCCGAGCAGCAGCGCGGCGGCCAGCGCCAGCGGCCACGCCAGCGCCGGGCGCCGCCCTGCCCTCGCGCGGCCGCGGCACCGCGCCGCTGCGGGCGCGGCCGCTCCGCGCGGCGGGACGCCGAGCGCGCTCACAGGCCGTACTTCTTCAGCGCCCGCAGCAGCGAGCGGTTGTCGGCCTCGATCTTGCGGGCCTGGTCGAAATACTTGCGCGCCTCGTCGCGGCGGCCGCTTTCCCACAGCACTTCGGCCAGGTGCGCGGCGATCTCGGCGTCTTTCTGCAAGGTCAGGGCGCGGCGCAGTTCCACTTCGGCCTCGCGCACGCGGCCCAGGCGATAGAGCACCCAGCCGTAGCTGTCGATGATGGCCGGGCTCTCCGGTTCGGCCGCCAGCGCGCGCTGGATCAGTTCCAGCGCTTCCTGGTAGCGGTCGGTGCGGTCGGCCAGGGTGTAGCCCAGGGCGTTGAGCGCGCCGACGCTGTCGGGTTCGGCGACCAGGATGCGGCGCAGGTCGGCCTCGGCGCGGGCGATGTCGTCGCGGCGTTCCCAGCTCAGGGCGCGGGCGTAAAGCACTTCCGCATCGTCGGGGAAGGCCGCCAGGCCGCGGGCGTAGGCGTCGGTTTCGGCGGCATCGGCCTTGTCCTCGGCATGCAGGCCGGCCTCGACGAGGTAGGCATCGCGGCGACTGTCGTCCTGGACCGAGGCATCGGACTGGATCGCGCGCAGGGCGGAAACGGCCTGCTCGCGGCGGCCGAGCTTGTGCTGCACCGAGGCCGCGCGAAGGCGCGCGATCTCGCGCTGTTCGCCGCCGGGCACCCCCTGATACCAGGCCAGCGCATCCTCGTGGCGCTCCAGGTATTCGGCCAACTGGCCCAGCAACAGGCGGCGGGCCGGATCGGGACGGGCCGCGCCGGATTGCAGCTCTTGGTACAGGCGGGTCAGGGTCGGCTTGTCCTCGGCGCGGACCAGGTAGGAGGCGCGCAGGGCGTAGGTACGCTCGTCCTGCGGGCCGCGCGCGAACACTTCGGCCACCGCCTTGTAGTCGTGCAGGGCTTCGTATTGCTCGGCCACCAGGGCGCGCAGGCTGGCGTCGCCCTCGACCTTGGGCAGCAACGAGGCCAGCACCTCGCGGGCCTGCTCGGGCTTGCCGTCTTCGCGCAACTGGGTGGCGCGCAGCACCGCCACGCGCGGCTCGCCAGGGAAGCGACGGACGACCTCCTCGACGATGCGCTCGGTCAGCTCGCGCTGGTCCAGCCGCTGCGCCAGGCCGCCGAAGGCGACCCAGGCCATGAGGTTGTCCTGCGGCAGCTTGCCGCCGTCGACCACGCGCGCCAGCACGCGGCCGGCCTGGTCTTGGTCCTTGGCGCCGGCCGAGAGCACGGTCAGCACCTGGCGCCAGCCGGTGTCCGGCTGGGCTGCCATCATCTTGTTCAGTCCGCGCAGGGCGGCGCGTTCGTTGCCGCGGCGCAGGGCCAGGGTGGCTTCGGCGACATCGAACTCCTCGCCGCGTCCGCCGAGGCGACGCCACAGTTCCAGCGACTGGGCGGCCACTTCATCCTGGCGGGCGACGATGGCGATGCTGGTCGCGCGCTCGGCCAGGACGAGGTCCTTGGCTGCGCGCGCGGCCTGTTGGTACGCCTGGGCGGCCTCGCCGAGCTTGCCCGACTGCAGGGCGAACTCGCCGGCCAGCAGCGACTCCAGCGAGGCGCCGGTCGGATCCTGGGCGGCCAGGGCGCGGATGCGGGCGCTGGCGGCGGCCAGCTCGGCGGTCGAGGGGCCGCCTGTCGAGGGGCTGGCTGTCGAGGGGCTGGCGGTGGAGGGACCGGCGGCCGCCGGGCTCGATGCGGCAGCCGGCGCGGGCGCGGCCGGGGCGACACTGGCGGCCAACCCGGGCGCAGCGAAGGCCAGCGCCAAGGCCAGCAGGGCCGGCGCCCAGCGGCGCTGGCCGGGCCTGGGTTCGGGCACGATGGGAACGCAACGATAGGTTCTGTCCATGGAGCCGATCGAGCAAATCGAATCGTAGAAAACCACGTCGTGACCCGTGGGCCGGTAGAATGGCGGCCTTCAGCAGCCCGCAGCTTATCGCAAGCACCTGAACCGATGTCCCGC
>CBIFVU010000177.1:0-8585 GCA_966185905.1 uncultured Lysobacter sp. | reverse complement strand
GACCTGGGGCGGAACCGCGACGGGCGCGTGGCGACGGGGTGCGGGGTCAGCCGATGGCCGGGCCGGTGCGTTGGTGCTGTTGCTGCTGGGCCTGGTTGCGCTGCTGCTCCTGGGCGATGGCTTGTTCGGCGGCGGCTAGCTTCTGGTCGGACACTTCCAGAGGGGTGCGGGCGGCTTGTTCCAGCGAGACGAAGGCGCGCTTGCTGGCGGGATCGTCGAGCGGACCTTCGACGGCGAACACGTTGCCGTTGTGGCCCATCAGGACGTGGTCGATCCGGTTGAGGACGTTGGCCGACAGCGATACGGTCTGGCCGGGGTACATCTGGGTCGGATCCCGGCATGCCACCAGCAGGCAGCGGCTGACCCGCTCGCTGGCGTCGTCGTAGGGCTTGCCGAAGCCGGCATCGATGACGCCGATGCCAGCGCGGAGGGGCGGCAGCAAGGGGTGCGCGGCCGCGGGCGAGGATGGCGAGGATGGCGCGGCGGCCTCGGCGGCGGCGGGTCGGCTGGGCGGCGCGGGCGCAGGGCGCTCGGGCGCGGCCGGAAGCAAGCGCTTGGCCTCCGCTTCCAGGGATTGGATCTGGTGGGCCATGCTCGGCAGCACGGTTTCGCTCATCAGGTGGCGCTCGGCGGCTTGCCAGCCCGAGGACAGGCCCGAAGCCGCCACCATGGTCGAACGCGCATGCTCCAGGCTGGTATGGCTGGCCAACTCGCCCATCCCGCCCAGGCCGGCGCCGACAGCCGCACCGGCGGTCGGCACCAGCTCGGCGCGCAGGCGCAGGTCCTGGCTGGCCACGTCCAGGGCGGCGTTGGCCGCCTTGCCGGCTTCGCGCAGGGTGTCGCGCTGGGTTTCGCCGACCACGGCCTGGACGCGCTCCAGATCGACGATGCGCTCGCCCGCGAACCGGCCGATGGCGCGCGCGTCCTCATCGCCGCTGTGACGGGCCGCGGCCGCTTGGGCCGCGTTGCGCGCCTGCGCCTGTTCGCCGCCGCGCTGCAAGTCGTCGGCGCCGCGCCGGGCCCAATCCTGGATCGCGTCGGGCAGCGCATCGATGCCGCCGATACCGCGCAAGACGCTGGCGCCGGCCGCGGCGCTGCGCGTCTGGACAACGCCTTGGATCGCTTCGATGCCGGCCTCGACCGTCGCTGCGGCCTGGCGGGCGCTGGCCAGACTCACGCCTGCCACGGCCAAGCCGGCCTGGACCTGCCCGGCGGCCAAGCCCGCCACGGGCTGGGCCAGGCTGCCGGCTTGCCGGCCCACGGCTTCGAGCGCATCGCCCGCCCCGTCGTAAGCCGCAGCGGCGCCGCGGCCGAGCATAGCCGGCACTTCGCCGACGCGGTGGCCGACGTGGGCGCCGCGCGCCGCCTGCTGGGCGGCATCGAGCAGCGGCCCGGCGAAGGTGGAGACTTCCTGCAAGGTCAGGGCGTCGAAACGATCGACCAGCTGTCCGTCCTTGTAGGTCTTGACCTGATCGATCGGCACCACCCGGCCAGCGGCCAACGGCAGCTCGTTCAACAGGCGGTCGGTGTCCTCGGTGGCCAGCTTGCCGACGAAGGCCTTGATCGACTCGTGGGCATGGACGGGCGCCAGCGCGGTCAGGGTCTTTTCCAGGGCCAGGCGTCCGGCCGGCATTTCGTGCAGCAGTTCGCCGGCTTCCTTCAGCACGCCGGCCAGTTGCCGGCGATGGTGCACGTCGAGGCGCTCGACGTTGTGCTGCAAACCGTCGTTGAGCAATTCGCCGGCGATCTGGTAGGAGGTGACCAGGCGGGAGGTGTCGTGGACTTGGAGGCCTTTCTCGCGAGCGAAGCGCGCAGCGGTCTCGGGATGCAGGCCGGCGGCGTTCCAGGTAGTCGCGGGGCGGCCGGTGATGGCGGACATGGCCGAAGAGACGCCACCACCCAGGGAGTGACCAGCGTATTCGGCCTTCAGGCCTGCACGCTCCATAAAGTCCGCCAGTTCCATTCCGTGTTGATAGTAGTCACTCCGCAGCCCAATCGCCTGCACGAAATTGTTGCCCAGAAAATCCTCGACAGCGGACGAATGAAGCTGACCATCCGGCCCAAGAATCTGTCCGGCCGACCCCTTCGGAACGATGACCGGTTTGTAACCCGGACCAAGCACTTCGGGATCGGGAAGGTAGATTTCTGCGCGGAAGCCTGAGTCATCAGGCTTGAGCATCTGCAGAATTTTCTCTTTGCTTTCGTTCGCCAATCCTGGCGCATGCTTCCGGAGCAGATCGATATTCTCGCTGGCGCGAATCCAACCCGGCGGGGGAAGCTGCTCGTGGGGCTCCGCCTTGTTGCCCATGGCTGCAAAATAGGTGTCTTTGGCCAGCACGGCCATGTTGTCGGCGTGGTAGGCGCGTTGCAGTTCATCGGCCTTGGCGATAGCGGCCGGATCGCCGCTGGCGCGCAGTTGATCCAACAACGCCAAGCGCTTCTGGTGATCTTCTTTCGTTGGGAACATGATCGACTCCTTTCAATCAAAGGGTGGGATTGCTAGGAATTACAACAAGGGAATCTCTTTCTCTTCGCTCGGGTAGCCGAAAGCCTGCCGCATGCGGCGGATTCGTTCTGGCATGGGCGGGCGCTTATGGCCGCGCGCCAATAGCCATTGCTGGCATTTGCGCTGCCATTCGATGAAATCAGGCTGACTTGGATACCAAAATATATCGTCAATGATGTGAGATTGATCGGGCGGAGCACCTGGATGCCTGAGATGGTTGATCGTCGGGTCGGCACCATGCTCGAGCAGCCAAAATGCGGCCTGAAATCCTCCCTTCCCTGTGTAGCTATCGAGCATCGTCATGCTCTGACTCTCCGAGTTCACATCAGCCCCTCTCTCCACCAGCAACTTAACGGCTCTCCAACCGATTCCAGATAGGAATGCATGCTTCATCAACGTCTCATCATTAGAGGTCCGCGTATTCGGATCCCCGCCATGGTCGAGCAGCAGGTTGAGGTAGACCAAATCCTCGGACTTGGCCGCCCAGACCATCGCGTTGTTGCGGAAGCTGACACCGTAACTGCCGTCGTCGTGGACCCGGATGCGCGGCACCGGAAACCGCGCGTTCGGGTTGGCGCCGTTCTCCAGCATCGCCTTCAAGCCTGCCGGGTTGCCCTTGAGGATCGGCCACGCCAGCAGCGGCGTGCCGTCGCTGGCGAACAGCACATCGGGATCGATGCGCTTTTCCTTCATCAGGTAGCGAATCTCATCGACGTCGCCCTCGGCCGCCGCGTCGGCCAGGGCCTGGGCCCGGCGGTCGCCCGGGAAGGTGCCGGCCGACGGCGACTGCGCCAAGCAGCCGGCCAGCAGCACCAGCAGCGCGAACGCAGAGACTGCACGAGCGAAACGCATGGCCATCATTGATCGACTCCTTTGAATCCAAGGCTGCTCGCCGCTGCCGGATCACGCCGCGCCGCTGCCGCGACCGAGCATCGCAGGCGCCCGTCGGCTTTCGCGCAATCGGCGCAGCAATTCCGGCGATTTTGATGGTCTTCGTTGGTGGGAAGCATGACCGGCGTCTCTCGCGCAGATGGTTGGAATGCAGGGATTACAACAGGGGGATGTCTTTTTCGTCGCTCGGGTAGCCGAAAGCCTGCCGCATTCGGCGGATTCGTTCTGGCATGGGCGGGCGCTTATGGCCGCGCGCCAATAGCCATTGCTGGCATTTGCGCTGCCATTCGATGAAATCAGGCTGACTTGGATACCAAAATATATCGTCAATGATGTGAGATTGATCGGGCGGAGCACCTGGATGCCTGAGATGGTTGATCGTCGGGTCGGCACCATGCTCGAGCAGCCAAAATGCGGCCTGAAATCCTCCCTTCCCTGTGTAGCTATCGAGCATCGTCATGCTCTGACTCTCCGAGTTCACATCAGCCCCTCTCTCCACCAGCAACTTAACGGCTCTCCAACCGATTCCAGATAGGAACGCATGCCGCATCAACGTCTCATCATTGGAGTTCCGCGTATTCGGATCCCCGCCATGGTCGAGCAGCAGCGTTAGATAAACCAAATCCTCGGACTTGGCCGCCCAGACCATGGCGTTATCGCGGAAGCTGACGCTATAGCTGCCATCCTTGTAGACCTCCACCCACGGCACCGGAAACCGCGCATTCGGGTTGGCGCCGTTCTCCAGCATCGCCTTCAACCCCGCCGGGTTGCCCTTGAGGATCGGCCACGCCAGCAGCGGCGTGCCGTCGCTGGCGAACAGCACATCGGGATCGATGCGCTTTTCCTTCATCAGGTAACGGATCTCATCGACGTCGCCCTTGGCCGCCGCGTCGGCCAGGGCCTGGGCCCGCCGGTCGCCCGGGAAGGTGCCGGCCGACGGCGATGGCAAGGCGCAGCCGCCGGCCAGGAACAGCGCGAGCGCCAGGCAGCAGGCGCTGGCCCACCGCAGCGGGTTCGACGGCATCGACGGACGGACAGGCGACACGGGCATCTCTTCCAATCCATGGCGGAGGCTGGAACCGGCGGCAGCGCCCGCGCGCGAAGCAGCGCAGCGCATCGGCCTGAGTGTCCCTCATCGCTTGCACGGCGTCTGCCCGGAAAAAACCGCGAGCCGGGTCGCGGCGGCGAAGCCGTGAACATCGGCCGGAGCCTGGCCACCGGAAAAAATCGCCGGGCAGCCGCGACTTGCAGCGCCCAGCCGCCGGGTTGGGCGCGGCGCGGCAGGCCAAGGGTAGGAATTCACCGACACGCCTGCGCGGCACTCTCTGGCTCGAAAGTGCGGCGCTTGCCTCACCGGGGAAAGAACGCAGGCCCGGTTCCGCAGCCAAGCTGCCCCGCCGAGCCCCCTGGCCCTCGGCGCGGCCCTGCGCCCTGCCCCGCGCCGCTCAGTCCTCCGGCGGCGGCGCCGGCGGCAGCACCATTTCGCTGGTGTCGCCCATGCGCATGCGGCGCATGCCCTCGGCCCAATGCAGCACTTCGGCCACGGCCTCGAAGAATTCGTTGCCGAGCCGGGCAACCCTCCCGGACGGGCTTGGGCCTGTGCCGCGGCGCCGGCTTCGCATCGGCGCCCGTCTTGGGATGGAAATCGGAGGCTGTGCAGAGCACCGAGCCGGCCGGGCCCTACTGGGCGCTCGACAGAAAATAAAATATTGGTTTTATTTGACGAATTTCAGGGAAAATATACAAAATATTGACTTTTCATGGGCGAAACAGCAGAATACACCCTCGTCCGGAGGGCCCATGAAGTTCAACCTCGCCAGCCCGCAGGAGATCCAGGCAGAGCTTGCACAGCGGATCCGCTTGGCTCGCAAGCTCCGGCGCATGACGCAGCCGGAGCTGGCTGAGCGCGCGGGCGTCTCGGTGGGCACCATCCGCAACTTGGAACGCACCGGCGATTGCGCGTTCAGCACCATCATCCGGGTCGCCCAAGCCTTACGCCTGGAACAGGGCCTGGACGGCTTGTTCAAGGTTGGCGTGCAGTCCATCGACGAGCTCATCCGGATGGACCGCGCCAGCGAGTTGGCGTCTGGGCGCATCGGCAGGTGAGTGCCTGATGGCCGTGAAGCTGCTGGATGTCTTCTATAACGGCTGGGGCGAGCACTGGGAGCTGGGCCGCCTGGCCGATGACGGCCGGCGCCTGTTGTTCCAATACTCCCACCACGCGCTCCAGCAAGGCCTGGAACTCTCGCCCGGCCTGCCCCTGCAGCCGGAAGCATTCCAGGGCTTTCCTGCGCACCAGCACCGCCTGCCGGGCCTGATCGCCGATGCCTTGCCGGATGGGTGGGGCCTGCGGCTCATGGATCGCCTGTGCCGCAAACATGGACGCGATCCCGGCACGCTCTCGGCCTTGGACCGGCTGGCCTTCATCGGCGACCGGGCCATGGGTGCGCTGAGTTTCAAGCCCGGCACTCCGCTGGGCCTGGACACGGATGACCTGAGCTTGCTCGAACTCGCCCTGCAAGCCCAGGAAGTCGTGCATGACAGGGACACCTCGGCACTGACGACCTTGGCTCGCCTGGGCGGATCGCCCCACGGCGCCCGGCCCAAGGTGCTGGTCTATTTCGATGATCAACGCCGCCGGGTCGGCACCCAGCCGCTGCCCGGAAGCGAGCCTTGGCTGGTCAAGTTCCAGTCGGGCGACGAGCATCCCGAGGTCTGCGCCGTCGAAATGGTGTATGCGGACTTGGCCCGGGCGTGCGGCATCGAAATGCCGGATACGCACTTGTTCGAACTCAGCCCGAAGCTGTCGGCGTTCGGGGTCCGGCGTTTCGATCGCGAGTCCAACATGCGCGTGCCCGTCCTGAGCCTGGCGGGCGCGGTGGATGCGGATTTCCGGGTGCCCGAGATCGACTACGCGGGGTTTCTCCGCGCTACGCGGGTCATCACCGGCAGCCAAGCCGAGGTGGACAAGGCGTTCCAGCGGGCCGTCTTCAATGTGGCCTTCAACAACCGCGACGACCACAGCAAGAATTTTTCCTATCGCCTGGACAAACACCGCCGCTGGAAGCTGTCGCCGGCCTATGACCTCACCTTCAACCGGGGCCCGGGAGGCGAACATCACATGGATGTCTGTGGAGAAGGCCGTGCCATCGGCCGCGCTCATCTGCTCCAGCTCGCCGAGAAAGAAGGCGTCAGGCCCAGAATCGCGGCCGGCCTGATCGACGGCGTCCTCGATGTGGCGCAGCGGTTCGCGCCCATGGTTTCGCAGTATCCGATCCGGAAGGCAACGCGCACGGAGTTGGCCGGCGTCATCGCCGGCAATGCCGCCCGCTTGAGCTGACGCTTGCCCTGCCCCGCGCCGCTCAGTCCTCCGGCGGCGGCGCCGGCGGCAGCACCATTTCGCTGGTGTCGCCCATGCGCATGCGGCGCATGCCCTCGGCCCAATGCAGCACTTCGGCCACGGCCTCGAAGAATTCGTTGCCGATGTAGTCGTCCAGCTCGACCCGCTCGTGCAGGCCGCGCGCCAGTTCGATGTTCTGCAGGATCGGCACCCCGGCCTCCTCGGCCGCGCGCTTGATCTGTTCGGCCAGGTAGCCCTCGCCCTTGGCGACCACCACCGGCAGGTCGGTCAGGCCGTGTTCGTACTGCAGGGCGATGGCGATGTGGGTCGGGTTGGTCACGACGACGTTGGATTGGCGGACGGCGTTGAGCATGTTCTGCTGCGACCATTCCTGATGCAACTGCCGCCGCCGGCTCTTCACGTGCGGGTCGCCCTCGTTCTCCTTGACCTCCTGCTGGATGTCGCGCCGGCTCATGCGCAACTGCTTGAGATAAGAGAACTTCTGGTACCACACGTCGATGGCGGAGACGAAGAAGAACACGAAGATCGTCCACACCGAGATCCGCACCAGCCCGTGCCAGATGCCCGAGCCCACGGCCGCGGCCGGTGCGTAGGGCAGCATCAGCAACTGCCCCAGCATCTGGTAGATCACGAACACGCCGATGCCGACCAGGGCGGCGCTCTTGAGCACCGACTTGATCAGCTCGACCAGGTTGTCGATCGAAAACATCTTCTTGATGCCTTCGGCCGGGTTCATCTTGTCCAGGCTGGGCTTGACCTTGCCCAGGCTCAGGACCGGGCCGACCTGCAGGAACTCGACGATGGCGCCGAGGAACACGGCCATCGCCAGCAGCGGCAGGCTCAGCCACAGCAGGGTCTCGAAGGCGGTCGCGCCGACTTCGCGCAGGGCTTGCTCGAAGGGTTGGTTCACGCCCTTCAGGCTGGTGTCGAACAGCCGCACCAAGTGGCCGCGCATGAAGTCCAGCATCAGCCAGCTGCACACCACCCAGCCCAGGACCAGCACGGTGCTGGTCAGCTCGCGGCTCTTGGCGACGTTGCCTTCCTTGCGCGCGTCCCGGATCTTTTTCTGGGTAGGCGGTTCGGTCTTGTCGGCGCCCTGGTCCTTCGCCATGCGCGGCCCCTGCGACGTGAGGAGGGCAAAGCTAGCATGGGCGGGCGACGCTGGGTCGGCCGGGCGCGCCGGTCGCCGGGCAAAATGAACGGGGCCCCGCCGACCTAGGGTCTGCCCGAGTTGGCCCCTCTGGCCCCCGGCGCTACATTTCGCCCATCCCCCGAACCCACCTGCCTTCCGCCCCGCATGAGCACCATCGGCCCCGACTCGCGCATCGACCGCACCGGCCTGGACAGCCAGGCGGCGCTCGAGCGCCTGCGCGGCCCGGATTCCGGGGCGCAGGCGGCGCAGGAGCTGGGCGCCCAGCCGGCCCCGCAGCTGGCCGAGGCGGTCCATGCCTATGCCCCGCCCGCGGTCGATCCAGGCGAAACCCTGCTCGAGGCCGATGCCTGGGGCGAGGTGCCGGCCGGGGAGCGCCTGTTGTCCGGCGATGCCGCCCTGGAGGGCGAGCTTTCGACCCTGGACCTGTCGGCCGCCGCCGACCGCGGCGCCGAAGCGGTGCTCGACTCGCTGTCCTGATCTCTCCCGCCTGGCTGCCGCGATCCCCCGCGCGGCGCCGGCGTGCCCGGCCCATGACGATCGCCCCGCCCATTCGGGCGGCCCGGTGCGTCCGCGCCGGAGTCGCTCGCGCAGTCCGGCCGATCTGCGCCTTCCGCGATCGGTTCGCGGCCGCGGCGCTCGCTGGCTGCGCCTAGCCGCGCCCGTCCGGCGAGGCT
>CBIFVU010000176.1:0-8617 GCA_966185905.1 uncultured Lysobacter sp. | reverse complement strand
GGATTGGGGATTCGGCGCGACGGTCGGGGGAAGACGCGGCGGCCGGCCAGAATAGCGGAAAGCAGTTTGCACAAATGTGGTGCAGGCACGATTGGTAATGCACCTATTCGGTTCATTCAGCCTTCTGGCCCATGCTGCCTCCTAACAAAATCAAAAACTTGCGCGTCAACCATCGTTGGCACGCCCCTTGCTTTCCTAACCCGTAAGCAGCGCCCCCGCTTCGCCAATCCCGAATCCCCAATCCCCAATCCCGGACCCAACCCCCATGTCCCTCGAGAACGTCGAAAAGCTCATCAAAGACCACAAGGTCGAATTCGTGGACCTGCGCTTCACCGACATGCGCGGTGTGCAGCACCACGTCACCTTCCCCAAGTCGATCGTCGAGCCTTCGCTGTTCGAGGACGGCAAGATGTTCGACGGTTCCTCGATCAGCGGCTGGAAGGGCATCAACGAGTCGGACATGATCCTGCTGCCCGACCCGGCCACCGCGTTCCTGGACCCGTTCACCGCCGATCCGACCCTGGTGCTGACCTGCGACATCCTCGACCCGGCCACCATGCAGGCTTACTCGCGCGATCCGCGCGGCGTGGCCAAGCGCGCCGAGGCCTATCTCAAGTCCAGCGGCGTCGCCGACCAGGCCTTCTTCGGCCCCGAACCGGAGTTCTTCATCTTCGACTCGGTGCGCTACGCCAACGACATGGGCCACACCTTCTTCCACATCGACTCGGAAGAAGCCGCGTGGAATTCCGGCCGCGAATACGAAGGCGGCAACAGCGGCTACCGTCCGGGGGTGAAGGGCGGCTACTTCCCGGTCGCTCCGCTGGATTCGCTGCACGACATCCGCGCCGAGATGTGCAAGACGCTCGAACAGGTCGGCATCGAGGTGGAAGTGCACCACCACGAAGTGGCCAACGCCGGCCAGTGCGAGATCGGCACCAAGTTCAACTCGCTGGTCGCCAAGGCCGACGAGCTGCTGACGATGAAGTACATCATCAAGAACGTCGCCCACCGCAACGGCAAGACCGCTACCTTCATGCCCAAGCCGCTGGTCGGCGACAACGGCAGCGGCATGCACGTGCACCAGTCCTTCGCCAAGGCCGGGGTCAACCTGTTCTCCGGCGACGGCTACGGCGGCCTGTCGCAGCTGGCGCTGTGGTACATCGGCGGCGTGTTCAAGCACGCGCGCGCCATCAACGCCTTCACCAACTCCGGCACCAACAGCTACAAGCGCCTGGTGCCGGGCTACGAAGCGCCGGTGATGCTGGCCTACTCGGCGCGCAACCGTTCGGCGAGCTGCCGCATCCCCTACGTGGCCAATCCGAAGGCGCGCCGCATCGAGATGCGCTTCCCCGACCCGATCCAGTCCGGCTACCTGACCTTCGCTGCGCTGATGATGGCCGGCCTGGACGGCATCAAGAACCAGATCGACCCGGGCGCGCCGAGCGACAAGGACCTCTACGACCTGCCGCCGGAAGAGGAAAAGGGCATCCCGACCGTGTGCCATTCGCTCGATCAGGCCCTGGAAGCGCTGGACAAGGACCGCGACTTCCTCAAGGCCGGCGGCGTGTTCACCGACGACTTCATCGACGGCTACATCGCGCTGAAGATGCAGGAAGTCACCAAGTTCCGCGCGGCCACCCACCCGCTGGAATACCAGATGTACTACGCCGTCTGAGGCGGCGCCGGCAGCGCGGCCGCACACCGCGGCCGCGCTGCGACGCAACGACGATCCCAGCCCCAGGGCGGCGGCCACGCGCCGGCGCCTGCGGGCCTTGCTTGGCCCTTGCAACGAAGGAGCGCGGCGACCGATGCAGATCCGTGCCGGCCAACTCGACCGTCCCGAGGTGATCGCGCTGCTGCGCGAACACCTGCGCGGCATGGCCGAGCTGTCGCCGCCCGAAAGCATCCATGCGCTCGATCTCGACGGCCTGCGCCATCCCGATGTCAGCTTCTGGAGCGCGTGGGAAGGCGAGGACCTGCTCGGCTGCGGCGCACTCAAGCGCCTGGATTCACGGCAGGGCGAAATCAAGTCGATGCGCACCGCCGGCGCGCACCGCCGCCGCGGGGTAGCCGCGGCGATGCTGGAACACCTCATCGGCGAAGCCGTGCGGCGGCAGTACGGGTGGCTGAGCCTGGAGACCGGCTCGATGGAAGGATTCGAGCCGGCGCGCAGGTTGTACGCGCGTTACGGCTTCCACTACTGCGGGCCCTTCGCCGACTACCGCGACGACCCGCACAGCGTGTTCATGAGCAAGGCCTTGTAACCCGGACGGCCCGAAGCGAGCGCTTCGGGCCGTTCTCGTTTCCACATCCAACCAGGAGGACGCGCACGACGGGCCAAGCCCGCCGCGGGGCGGCTTGTTCCCGAAAAACGGCGAGAACGACGACGAAGCGTTCCGCCGGCAGCCCGCAACGAAGGCTTGCATCGCCAAGCCATGACCGGGGAGGGGCCACCGCTTATGAGGAGCCTGCGTCATGTCGTCTCACACCAGACACACCCGCACCGATGCCGCCGCCACGGCGGCCCGCGCCAGGACGACGCCCGCACACGCTCCGATCCGCACGCAGGCGCCGCGCCGCGTCCTGCTCGCGGCCGCGATCGCCTGCGCGGCACTGCCAGCGTTCGCCGGCACCTCGGGCTCGGTCGCGCTGACCACGGACTACGTGTTCCGCGGCGTGTCCCAGACCAACCAGGAACCGGCGCTTCAGGCCGGCATCGAGTACGCCCACGACAGCGGCTTCTACGCCGGCGCCTGGGGCAGCAACGTCAGCTGGCTGTCGGACACCGTCGTCGTCGGCGACGAGATCTCCAACAGCCTCGAACTCGACGGCTACCTGGGCTACCGCGGCAAGGCCGGGGAGATCTTCTCCTACGACCTCGGCGTGCTGACCTACTACTACCCGGGCGACTATCCCTCGGGTTTCAACAGTCCCGACACCACTGAGGTGTATGTGGGCGGAACGCTCGCGGCCAGCGAGTCGGTGTCGGTCGGGCTCAAGTACTCCTACGCCGTCACCGACCTGTTCGGCTACGCCGACTCCGACGGCTCGGGCTACCTCGACGCCAACCTCAACTGGAGCTTCCAGCCGGGCTGGACGCTGAACCTGCACGGCGGCAGGCAGTGGATCGAAAACAACGAGGCCTTCGAGTACACCGACTGGAAGCTCGGCGTGACCAAGAGCTTCGACAACGGCTTCTCCGTCGCCGCCGCCTACAGCGACACCGACGCTTCGACGCCGCTCTACACCAACGCCCACGGCAACTTCCTGGCCGACAGCGCCTTCACCCTCACGGTGAGCAAGGCGTTCTGACGCCCCGCCACCCGCACCCTGGAGCTGCGAGATGAAACTGATCATCGCGATCATCCGCCCGTTCAAGCTCGACGAAGTGCGCGAAGCGCTGACCGAAGTCGGCGTGTCGGGCATCACCGTCACCGAAGTCAAGGGCTTCGGCCGGCAGAAGGGCCACACCGAACTGTACCGCGGCGCCGAGTACGTCGTGGACTTCCTGCCCAAGCTGAAGATCGAGTGCGCCGTGCCCGACGGCCTGCTCGAAGCAGCCTTGGAAGCGATCCAGAACGCCGCCCGCACCGGCAAGGTCGGCGATGGAAAGATCCTCGTCCTTCCGGTGGAGAGCACGGTGCGCATACGCACCGGCGAACTCGACGACGACGCCCTGTGACTTCCGCCTGCGAGACTTCCCCATGAACGATGCGACGATTTCCGATCCCCGCTCGCGCGAGCGGATGTGCAATACGATGCTGTGGGCCGCGCTGTCCGCGTCCCTGCTGCTGGCTTTCGCGCCGGCCCATGCGCAAGAAGCGGCGGCCGCGGCCGAAGCGGCCAAGCCGGTGGTCGAAAAGGGCGATGTGGCCTGGATGCTGACTTCGACTTTGCTGGTGCTGTTGATGACCGTGCCTGGGCTGGCCTTGTTCTACGGCGGCCTGGTGCGTTCCAAGAACGTACTGTCGGTGCTGATGCAGGTGCTGGCGGTGTTTTCGCTGATCGTGCTGCTGTGGGTGAGCTATGGCTATTCGCTGGCCTTCGCCGGCGGCGGCGCCTGGATCGGCGGCTTCGACAAGATCTTCCTCAAGGGCGTGGACAAGGACTCGCTGGCGGCGACCTTCAGCGCCGGCGTGGCCTTGCCCGAGTACGTGTTCGTTGCGTTCCAGTCCACGTTCGCCGGCATCACCGGCGCGCTGATCGTCGGTGCCTTCGCCGAGCGGATCAAGTTCGCCGCGGTGCTGCTGTTCGCGGCGATCTGGTTCACCTTCGCCTATCTGCCGATCGCGCACATGGTCTGGTACGGGCCGGACGGCTATCTGTTCGCCAAGGGCGCGATCGACTTCGCCGGCGGCACCGTGGTCCACATCAACGCCGGCGTCGCCGCGCTGGTGGGCGCCTACTTCGTCGGCAAGCGCGTGGGCTATGGACGCGAGGCGATCAAGCCGCACAACGTCGCCTTCACCATGATCGGCGCCTCGTTGCTGTGGGTGGGCTGGTTCGGCTTCAATGCCGGCTCCAACTTGGAGGCGACCGCCGGCGCCGCACTGGCCTTCCTCAACACCTTGCTCGCCACCGCCGCCGCCGCGCTGGCCTGGAGCCTGGTGGAGAAGATCGCCAAGGGCAAGCCGTCGATGTTGGGCGGCGCGTCCGGCGTGGTGGCCGGGCTGGTGGCGATCACCCCGGCCTGCGGCACGGTCGGCCCGTTCGGCGCCATCGCCATCGGCGCCATCGCCGGCGCGGCCTGCGTGTGGGGCGTGCACGGCCTCAAGCGCCTGCTGCGCGCAGACGACGCGCTGGATGTGTTCGGCGTGCACGGCCTGGGCGGCATCATCGGCGCCTTGCTCACCGGCGTGTTCAGCGCGCCGGCGCTGGGGGGCTTCGGCCTGGGCGCCGGCAACGACAGCATCGCCGAACAAGTCGGCGTGCAGGCCTTGGGGGTGGGCATCACGGTCCTGTGGTCGGGCCTGGTGTCGGTGCTAGCCTTCGCCCTGGTCAAGGCGGTGGTCGGCCTGCGCGTGGCCGAGGACGCCGAACGCGAGGGCCTGGACATCACCACGCACGGCGAGTCGGCCTACGAGAACTGAGCGCCGGCGAGGACGGGGAGCGAGCGGCCGCCCGGTTCGACTCGTTCCCCGCTCCTCGTGCCTGGCTCCCAGACCTCCAGCTGAGCGCCGCGCCCCGCGCCGGCTGGGACATATTGTCCTGTGGCGCTTTGCCGCAGGCCGCCGCGGTGCCGGCGGCACTAGGATGCGCGCATGAACGCACTGCCCAGCGCCCGCTCCGTCCCCCACGGCGGTACGCCGCAGGGGTTGATCGTCGATGACGACGCGGCCTACGCCGCGACCCTGCAACGCAGCCTCGGCCGCCGCGGCATCCAAGCCTGTACCGCCGCCTGCGTGTCCGAAGCCCTCGACCTGGCCCTGCGCCAGCCGCCGGCCTTCGCCCTGGTCGATCTGAAGATCGGCGCCGAATCCGGGTTGCGATTGATCCGTCCGTTGCGCGAGCTGCGCGCGGACATGCGCATCGTGCTGGTCACCGGCTATGCCAGCGTCGCCACCGCGGTGGACGCGATCAAGCGCGGCGCCGACGACTATCTGCCCAAGCCGGCCAGCATCGGCCAGATCCTGGTCGCGCTCGGCCTGGAGGCAGCCGACAGTGCCGCGCTGGCGGCCGCGCCGGACACCATGACCCCGTTGCGGCGGCTGGAGTGGGAGCATATCCAGCAGGCGCTCAACGACACCGGCGGCAATATTTCCGCCACCGCCCGCCTGCTCGGCATGCACCGGCGCTCGCTGCAGCGCAAGCTGGGCAAGCGGCCGGGGCCGGAGCGCATCGCGATCGGCCTGTAGCCGGGCCTGCAAGAGACCTGTGCGGCGGGATCGCCACGCGCACGCTTGTGGCGCCGCCAGCCGACGACTCCGCCGACCGGCCACGCCAACGACCAAAAAGACAGCCGCCGTATCGAAGCAGCCGCGTCCCCCGATCACCGCGCACATGACCCGCTCCTGCGCGGGGACCTTGCCCTGTAGGAGCGGCGCAAGCCGCGACCACGCAATCATCCAGCCGCGCCCGCAAGGGTCCTCGCGACCGGCGATCGCGGCCTGCGCCGCTGCTACAGGGCCAACGCCTTCCAGCCGCCGCGTCGGCTTTGCATTCGCTGCCTCCACTGAGCTGCGCCGAGGGCGCCCGCTTAGGACGAGCGTCGCCCGCGCGCCGGACTCACGGCGCCGCGCCGAGCGGACGCACCGTCGCGCGCACTGCCTGCTCGCTGCGCTGGCCGGACGCGTCTTCCAGCACCAGGGTCAGTTCGACCGCCTGCCCGGCTGCCAGTGCCTGCTTCAGGCCGATCAACATCAGGTGATAACCGCCGGGCGCCAGCGCGACCGCACGGCCCTTGGGCAGGGCCAGCGCCGAGACCTGGCGCATGCGCATGGTCTGGCCCTGCATCGACATCTCGTGCACTTCCACATGCTCGGCGGCAGGCGAACGCGCGCCGACCAAGCGCAGATCGCGCGCTGCGGTCAGACGCATGAATGCGCCCGTCGCCGCCTGCTGCGGCACGCTGGCGCGCACCCAGGGCGATTCGACCGCTAGCTCGGCCGCCACCGCTGCGCCGCTGGCCAATGCGCAGGCCAGCAAGATCGGAAAAGACAAGCAACGCATGCGCGGCCTCCTGGACCAGGACGAGGGGGCGATCACAGCAACAACTGGCGGATGTCGTGCACGCAGTCCTCCACGCTCTGCCCGTGGCGCAAGGCCACGCGCAGCAGGCCCTGCGGGTCGAACACATAGCTCAGCGCAGAATGATCGATGGTGTAGCTGTTGCCGGTCGGCACCTTGGCATAGACCACGCGGAAGGCCTTGGCCGTGCGGGCGATGCGCTCGGGGCTGGCGGTCAGGCCGAGGAAGTCGGGATCGAAGGCGCGGGTATAGGCCTCAAGCACCGCCGGCGTGTCGCGCTCGGGGTCGAGCGATACGAAGATCACCTGTAGGCGTTCGCCCTCCGCGCCCAGCGCGCGCTTGATCTGGACGGCGCGGATCAACGTAGTGGGGCATACGTCCGGACACAGGGTGAAACCGAAGAACAACAGCACCGCCTTGCCGCGGAATTCGGCCAGGCGGCGCTCGCGCCCCTGCGGGTCGAGGAGGGCGAAATCGCTGGCGAAATCGCGGCCGCTCAAGTCGATGCCGCGCAGCGCCAGCGGCCGGCGGTCGCAAGCCGAGAGCGCCGCCGCCGCGGCCAGCGCGGCCAGCACCCGGCGCCGGCCGGGCGAGCGCGGCGCGGCCGATGCAGCGCTGGGCGCATCGGCGGAGCCCGCGAGGAAAGAGGCGGAGACAGGGCGCACGGGCCACCTGCGGACCGATCGGGAAGCCGGATTGCATCACTCCCCGCGCTGGCGCGGATGTGGCCCGATGTCGCAGCCCAGGCCCAGCCCTCGGCGCGGCGCGGCGGCTGGAGTCAACGCCCGTGCGGTCAGCGCTTGCGCGCCGCCCACTGTGCGCGCGTCTCGTGCTTGCCTTGGCGAGCGCTGGCGGCATCGACCACGCGCGTGCGCCGCCGCACGCCGTCCTCGCATTCGCCGATGGCTTCCACCGGTGGCTACACCGGGCACTGGCAACCGCAGTCATGGCGGTAGATCGAGACCCGCTCCGGCAGCGAGACCGGCGGCGGCCATGGCGAGTGGAGCCTGTCCGCCGAGCCGCATTCGGCGAGCTCCTGCGCGAGCGCCGCTTCGCGCTCGCACTGCGTCGGCGCGGCCCAGCCCTCGAGTCAGTGCAGCCAGGCGCAGGGGCAATGACTGCCCTGCCACGCGCGCAGCGGCGCGGCGCAGACGGGGCAGTGCAGCGTCCGCGCCGGATGATGAGTATCGAACCAGCCCATGCTCAGGCCGCTGGCCACCCACGCCGTGCGCCTGCGCTCCTCACAGGTCGCGCACCACCCAACCGGCCGGATGCGGCGACTGGTCGGCGTCCAGCGCGGCCTGGGCGACCTGCTCGGGCGAACGACCCTCGCGCCAGGCGGTGGCGATCGCCGCCAGCCGCTCGCGGGTGGCGCGGGTATAGGCGCCTTCCATTTCGTTCTGGGCGTCGGCGGCCAGCTTCTGCGGATACAGGGTGCGCGCGTCTTCGCTGCGGTTGAGCAGGGCGATCAGCCGCGCCAGCGCGGTGCGGAAGGTCGCCGCGCCCAGGGCGGTGCGCTGGGTGCGCTGCAGGTGCCAGACGGTCAGGTACTCCACCGGACCGAGCAAGCGCCGCGGGGTGGCGCCGAAGAAGTGCCCGGACAGAGCGCTGACCGCGACCGGCCCGCTGGCGTCCGGCAGGCGGGTGGCGCCCCAGGAGCTGAGCGCGCCGCCGGGCAGGTCCATGCGCCGCAAGGCGGTGCCGAAGGTGTCGGCGAGCAGGCGCTGGGCGCGCGCGTCGTCGCTCTCGGCCACTACCCCGAGCAAGCGGATGAACAAGGGATAGCCGTCCTCGCCCAGCCGCCGCACCACGCGCTTGAGCACGGTCAGGCGGTACTCGGGGTCGCTGTGCGCCGCCAACGCCGAAATCAGCCGGTCGGCGCCGGCGCGCAGGGCTTCGGGGGTGGGGGCGGCGTGGGTCACGGCAGGGC
>CBIFVU010000175.1:0-8688 GCA_966185905.1 uncultured Lysobacter sp. | reverse complement strand
GGCAGGCGGGGGCCGGTCCGGGCGCGGCCGGTTCAGTCGGCTCGTTCAGCCGGCCCGTTCAGCCGGCTTCGACTTGCAGCCGCTGGGTCCCGGTCCAGGCCTGGCCGGGCGCCAGCCGCACCGGTTCGGCGACCGCGGCGGCTTCCACGCAGACGAAGCGGCGGTGCTCGCCCGCGCCCAGGTCGTCCAGGGCGGCGGCCTGGGCGGCGCCGGGGTTCCAGACCACGGTGTCGGCGAAGCCTTCGGCCTGCAGCCGCAGCACCGATTCGCCGTCGTGCAGCCGCAGGGCCCGCCCGTCGGTGCCCAGGTAGATCCGGTCGGTTTCGCCCTGGAAGCGCAGCGGCGCCTGCGAGGGCTCGCCGCGTTGCCCGGCGCGGGTCGCGTCCAGCCAGGGGCGGTCCTCCAGCCCGTCCAGGACCACCGCGCCCAGCTCGGCCACGGCCAGATAGGTGTGCAGCGCAGCGGTGAAGGCGAAGGGTTCTGCGTCGGTATTGCGCACGCTCAGCGCCAGTTGCAGCCGGTCGCCGTCCGGGGCGATGGCCAGTTCGGCCTGGAAGCGGTGCGGCCAGCGCGTGCGGGTTTCCTCGCGATCGTCCAGGACGAAGCGCAGCGCGCTGGCGCCCGGCGCGCTGCCGTCCTCGGCCACGCGCCAGCTCAAGACCCGGGCGAAGCCGTGGCGCGGGCCTGCGCCATGCGCGCCGAACTGGGGAAAGATCACCGGCACCCCGCCGCGGATGGCGCGGCCGGTGCCGTAGCGCACACGCGGGCTCAGGTACAGCCGTTCGCGGCCGCGGCAACGCCAGGACAGCAGATGGGCGCCGAACGGCACGGCCTCGACCCGGCTGTCGCCGGTATCCAGGGACAGCGCTGCGGGCAGGCGGGAGGGCGAATCCGGGGCCATGGCCGCTCCTTGCGGTTCAAGCGCGCGGCGCGGCCGCGGGATCGGCCGCGGCGGGGCGCGACCGGGCCAGCCTGCCCGAGGCCGGCGGCTTTGGCCACTGCCGAGGCGGCGCGGGGCGGTGGGGGCGGTGCAGACGGGGCGATGATCGCGTCCGGCCCGGGCGCGTGCGGCGCGCCGCGTCCGGGACAGTGCCGGGCGATCCGGGCGCCGCGCCGGGACGCGCCATGCGTCGATGCAGTTGCGGCCGGCGCCGCGCCGGCGAGCGCCGCGGCCGCTGCGCTCGCAACCGCCTGCGTTGCGCCTGCGGTCATGTTCGATCAGGCGGGCGCGGCAGGCCCGGGCTATGCTTGCCTGTCCATCCGGTTGCAGGGAGGCGGGATGCTCCATCCTGTCATATTGAGCGGCGGCAGCGGTTCGCGCCTGTGGCCGCTGTCGCGCGAAAACCAGCCCAAGCAGTTCCTCTCGCTGATGGGCGATCGTTCGCTGTTCCAGGAGACGGTGCTGCGCGCGCGCGCGCTGCCCGGCGCGGCGTCGCCGGTCACCGTCTGTGCCGAGGGCCATCGCTTCATGGTCGGCGAGCAGTTGCAGGGCATCGGCGTGGCCAGCGGCGGCATCCTGCTGGAGCCGGTGGCGCGCAACACCGCGCCGGCCATCGCCCTGGCCGCCTGCCACCTGCTGGCCAGCGATCCGCAGGCGGTGATGCTGGTGCTGCCGGCCGATCATTTGATCGAGGACGAGCGCGCGTTCCGCGATGCGGTCGCGCGCGCCGGGCAACTGGCCGAGCAGGACTGGCTGGTCACCTTCGGCATCCAGCCCGACTACCCCGAGACCGGCTACGGCTACATCGCCCGCGGGCAGGCCCTGGGCGAGGGCGGCTACCGGGTGGCGCGCTTCGTCGAAAAACCCGCTCTGGCCACGGCCCAGGCCTACCTGGCCGAGGGCACCTATGCCTGGAACTCGGGCATGTTCCTGTTCAAGGCGGCGCGCTACCTGGACGAACTGGCGCGCCATGCACCGGCCCTGCACGCGGCCGCATGCGAGGCCTATGCCCAGGCGCGCGCCGACCTGGATTTCATCCGCGTCGGCGCCGAGGCCTTCGCCGCCAGCCCCAGCGATTCGATCGACTACGCGGTGATGGAGAAGACCGACCGCGCCGCGGTGGTGCCGGTCAGCTGCGGCTGGAGCGACATCGGCTCGTGGTCCTCGCTGTGGTCGGTGGCCCAGCGCGACGAGCAGGGCAACCGCTACGAAGGCGACGTGATCTCGCTGGACACCCGCGACAGTCTGGTGCGCGCGTCCGAGCGGCGCCTGATCGCGACCATCGGCGTGGAGGACCTGGTCATCGTCGATACCGCCGACGCCACCCTGGTGGCGCGCAAGGACCGGGTCCAGGACGTGAAGGGCATCGTGGACAAGCTCAAGCAGGCCGGGCGCCAGGAGCACCTGTTCCACCGCAAGGTCTACCGGCCCTGGGGCTATTACGATTCCATCGACCAGGGCGAGCGCTTCCAGGTCAAGCGCATCGTGGTCAAGCCCGGCGCGGCGCTGAGCCTGCAGCAGCACCGCCATCGCGCCGAGCACTGGATCGTGGTCTCCGGCACGGCCGAGGTGACCTGCGACGACAAGGTGTTCGAGCTGCACGAGAACCAGAGCACCTACATCCCGCTGGGCAGCGTGCACCGCCTGCGCAACACCGGCAGCGAGCCGGTGGAGCTGATCGAAGTGCAGTCCGGCGCCTACCTGGGCGAGGACGACATCGTCCGGCTGGAGGACGTGTACGGGCGTTCGTAAGCCTGCGTGTTGGCTCTTCTGTGGGCGCGGCGCGAGCCGCGAGCCAGGCGCCCCGCGAGCCAGGCGCCGTGGGGCGCGCCGCAGGGGCGATGTCGCGGTCGCGGCGGTCGCCGCTGTTAGAGCGAGAGGGGGGCGACAGCTGTCGGTCGCCCGCGATTTCCCGGCACTCGTACCGATCGCCCAGAGCGTTGTCCGCGCGGAGCGCGGCCTCCTTCCGTGTAGGAGCGGCGCGAGCCGCGAGCGGGGCTGAGGTGGACCGTGCTGCGGGCGATGCCGCGTTCGCGGCCGTCGCCGCTCCTGCGCAGGGCCGTCAGCCGCTGTCGGTGGCCAGCAATTCTCGCAGCACCTGGGCGAACCGCTCGGCGCTGCCCTGGGCGTGGGCGAAGAACAGCGAGGGCTCGCACAGTTCCAGTTCCAGCAACTGCGGCTGGCCGTCGCTGTCGCGGATCAGGTCCACCCGGGCATAAGCCAGCGGTTCTTCCAGGTCCAGGCGCGCGCCGGCGGCATTGAGCGCGTGCAGGGCGACGGTGCGTTCGTCCTGGCCGGGCTGGCGCGGGGCGATGCGCTCGGTCGCGCGCAGCTCCAGCGCGTCCTCGCGCTGGAGCATGGCGCCCTTGCGGATGGCATGGCTGAAGCCGCCGTTGAAATGGATCAGCGCGGTTTCGCCGTCGCGGTCCACCGAGGCCAGGTAGGGTTGCAGCAGCACGCTGCGGCCCTGGTCCAGCAGGCGCGCGACGTGGTTGGCGGCGGCGAATTCCTGTGCCCGCGCATAGCGCTGGGTGTCGCGCGAGCCGGCGCTGACGGCGGGCTTGACCACGAACTCCTCGGCCTGCGGGTGCGCGGCCAGGAACTCCTGCAGCGCCGGCAGCGGGTCCATGTCCGGCTCGACGAAGGCGCAGGGCACCACCGGCACCCCGCGCGCGGCCAGGTCGGCCAGGTAGTGCTTGTCGCAGTTCCAGCGCACCACCGCCAACGGGTTGAGCAGGCGGGCCTGGGCGTGGACCCGATCGCACCAGCCCAGGAACTCGTCCAGGCGCTCGGTGTAGTCCCAGGGCGAGCGCAGCAATACGGCATCGTATCGGCCCCAGGCCACGCTGGGGTCGTCCCAGGCGCGGATCTCCGCGCGCAGGCCTTGCGCGGCGCAGGCGTCCAGCAGGGGCGCCAGGTCGGCGTCCTGGCCGAGGGCGGCGATGGCGGTGACCAGGGCGATTGAGCTCATGCGGCAAGTCTAGCCTCGGTGCGCGATGCCGGCATTGTCCGGCCATTGCCCGAAAGTCCGCTACGTCCGGGCCGGGCCGCGCGCTAAACTGGGCGCATCCCGCAAAGGAGTCCTTCCATGGCCCAGGCCATCGCCGCGGCGCCCGCCGGCACCGCGAAGAGCAAGCTCTACCCCAGCGCCAAAGAGGCGCTGCAGGGCATCGTCGCCGACCACCAGACCCTGGCGGTCGGCGGTTTCGGCCTGTGCGGCATCCCCGAGGCCTTGATCGCCGCGTTGCGCGACAGCGGGGTCAAGGGCCTGACCGCGATCTCCAACAACGCCGGCGTCGATGGCTTCGGCCTGGGCCTGCTGCTGGAGACGCGGCAGATCCGCAAGATGATTTCCTCCTACGTCGGCGAGAACAAGGAGTTCGAGCGCCAGTTCCTGTCCGGCGAACTGGAGCTGGAATTCAACCCGCAGGGCACCCTGGCCGAGCGCCTGCGCGCCGGCGGCGCGGGCATCCCGGCCTTCTTCACCCGCACCGGCTACGGCACGGTGGTGGCCGAAGGCAAGGAAACGCGCGAGTTCGACGGCCAGCACTATGTGATGGAGACCGCGCTCAAGGCCGACGTCTCCCTGGTCAAGGCGTGGAAGGCCGACAAGGCCGGCAACCTGGTGTTCCGCAAGACTGCGCGCAACTTCAACCCGGCCTGCGCGATGGCCGGCAAGGTCTGCATCGCCGAGGTCGAAGAGCTGGTCGAAGTCGGCCAGATCGATCCCGACCACGTGCACCTGCCCGGCATCTACGTCGACCGCATCGTGGTCAACGCCGCGCCGGAAAAGCGCATCGAGCAGCGCACGGTGCGGGCGGGCTGAGCAGAGAGAAGCCAGGGACGAGCAGAAAAACTCCGCTCCCCTCTTTCCTCGTTTCTCGCCTCCCGATTCTTGTCCAGCGCCCGCAGCTCCGCCGCAGGCGCAACACCCACAAAGAGACCAACCCCATGCCCTGGACCCGCGATCAAATGGCGCAGCGCGCCGCGCAGGAACTCACCGACGGCGCCTACGTCAATCTCGGCATCGGCCTGCCGACCCTGGTGGCCAACTTCATCCCCGACGGGATGGACGTGTGGCTGCAATCGGAGAACGGCCTGCTCGGCATCGGCCCGTTCCCGACCGAGGCCGAGGTCGACGCCGACCTGATCAACGCCGGCAAGCAGACCGTGACCGCGCGCGAAGGCGCCAGCTATTTCGGCAGCCACGACAGCTTCGCGATGATCCGCGGCGGCCACATCGACCTGGCCATCCTCGGCGCGATGCAGGTCACCGACAAGGGCGACCTGGCCAACTGGATGGTGCCCGGCAAGATGGTCAAGGGCATGGGCGGGGCGATGGACTTGGTGGCCGGGGTCAAGCGGGTGGTGGTGCTGATGGAGCACACCGCCAAGAACGGCGAGCACAAGATCCTGCCCGAATGCACCCTGCCGCTGACCGGCCTGGGCGTGGTCGACCGCATCATCACCGACCTGGCGGTGCTGGACGTGACCGCCGACGGCCTGGCGCTGGTGGAGCTGGCGCCGGGGGTGAGCGAGGCGGAACTGCGCGAGAAGACCGGCGTGGCGCTGCGCGCAGCTTGAAGGAACTGCAGTGCCGGCCGGGCAAGCGTTACTGCTCAACTAATGCTCGCGGGTGCCTGGCCGGCGTGCGTGTTGTTTGTACACCGGGTCGTCTTCCGGCAACGTTGCGTCGATGAAGAAGCTGGTATAGACGCAGCGCGAAACCATCTGGTAGCCGTGGTCGATCAAAAAACGGTAGATCGCGGAAGTTTGCGGCGCCGGGAACTCGAAATCGAAGTCTTCGATAGCCAGCAGTGCCGGGCGGTAACGTTCCCAGTCGTTGGACTCCAAGGCTTGGATGTCGATCGACTCTATGTCGATATTGAGGAAGTCGATGCGGCGTTCGCGGGCGTGCTCGCGCAGGACTTCGCGCAACGGTCTGACCGGTGTCCGAATAACTTGTTCGGCGGTGATGTTGTGGCGTTTTGCGATGTAGTCGGCGAAGTCTGGCGAGATCGTATTGCTGGAAGCCCAGTCGTGAAAGACGACCAAGTCAGCGACGCCTTCTTCCGCGCCTATCGCGATGCCTAAGTTGATGTCGGCCGGCCGCTCGCGTGCGAACTCCTGCATCATGAATGGATTTGGGTCCACATTGATTCCGGACCATCCACGGTCGTGCAGAAGTTTGGTGTTGGAGTATAGCGAGGGGTGGTAGCACCCTAAATCGACATAGAAGCCGTGTTCGACTTCGCTCAGGAAATGCGCGGCGACCATGTCTTCTCCCCAGTGCGCGAAGGCGGGTTTTTCGCAGGGGGCGCGCTTGGGAAGGGCTTCCAGAGCCTCAATCGCTTGGTCGCGTTGTGCAAGGTCGGCCTTGCATTGCCGCAAGTGTCCTTCCAGTTCCTCTCGCTGAAGGTTCGCCGCATGTTCGCGCTCTTGAGACTGTTGCGCCGCGGCTGCGGCGCTGCGTAGTTGTCCCCGGCTATCGGCCAGGGTCTTCCGCGTTTGTTCCAGTTCCGATTCGCGAGAGTCCAGAGTCTCGCGAAGCCGGGCGGCGTCCTGCTTCAATTCGGCGATGTGCCTCAGCGCTTGCTCCCGCTGCTCGATCAGCCGTCCGAACGGATAAACGTGCCGGGCAAGTCGTTTCAGCATGCGTCTACGTGCTCCTTCATGGGATCCGACCCGGTCCCGTAAGCTGTTGGAAAAGAGCAATTATGAATCGTGAACGGCGTGGTCGAGGTATAAGAAGCGTGATTCAGGTCGCGCTATGCCATCGCTAGTCCAGATGGACAGGAGGCAGCGGTTTGATCGAACGCGGGTCATCCCATCGACCTGGCTTGAGCAGGATGTGGATCCTTACAAATTCTGGTAGTTCGGCCCCGAGCCGCCTTCCGGGGTGACCCAGTTGATGATCTCGTAAGGGTCCTTGATGTCGCAGGTCTTGCAGTGCACGCAGTTGGCGGCGTTGATCTGCAGGCGCTTGGCGCCGGCTTCCTCGACGATCTCGTACACCCCGGCCGGGCAGAAGCGGGTGCAGGGGTTGCCGTATTCCTCGGCGCAGCGGGTCACGCAGACGTTGGTGTCGGCGACCTTCAGGTGCACCGGCTGGTCTTCGTCGTGCTCGGTGGCGGCGAAGTACACCGCGGCCAGGCGGTCGCGCGGGGCCAGGCTGCGCTCGCTGTAGTCGCGCTTGGGCTGCTCGGCCTGGCCGAGCTTCTGCAGCGAGGACCAGTCGGGCTTGTTCTTCAGCGTCCACGGCGAGGCCCCGCCGGTGACGGTCTCCCAGGCTGCGTTGAGCATGCCGAACCACAGTCCGCGCTTGAAGCCGGGCTTGATGTTGCGGACTTTCTTCAACTCGGCCATGACCTCCGAGCCGCGCAGGCGGGCGTCGAAGCCGGCGCTGTCCAGCGACTGCGCCAGATGCTCGGCGGCGAGCATGCCGCTGCGGATCGCCTGGTGGGTGCCCTTGACCTTGGGCACGTTGAGCAGGCCGGCGGTGTCGCCGATCAGCAGCGCGCCGGGCATCTCGACCTTGGGCAGGGACTGGAAGCCGCCCGTGACGATGGCGCGCGCGCCGGCCGAGACGATGCTGCCGCCTTCCAGCAGCGGCTTGATCATGGGGTGGTTCTTCCATTGCTGGAAGGCCTCCCAGGGCTTGTAGTCCGGGTCGCGGTAGTCCAGGCCGCTGACATAGCCCAGGGCGATGCGGCCCTTGTCCAGGTGGTAGAGGAAGCTGCCGCCGTAGGTGTGGCTGTCGGCCGGCCAGCCGAAGCTGTGCACGATCTTGCCGGGGGTGAGGCGCTCTTCCGGCACCTGCCACAGCTCCTTGATGCCGATGGAGTAACCCTGCGGATCGCTGTCGGCGTCCAGGCCGAAGCGCTTGATCAAGCGCTTGGTCAGATGCCCGCGCGCGCCCTCGGCGAACACGGTGACCTTGGCGCGGATGTCGATGCCGGCGGTGAAGCCGGGCTTGTGGCTGCCGTCCTTGGCGATGCCCATGTCGCCGATGCGCACGCCGGCGACGCGGCCGTCGGGCTCGTGCAGGGTCTCGGCGGCGGCGAAGCCGGGATAGATCTCCACCCCCAGCGCCTCGGCCTGCGGCGCCAGCCAGGCGCACATCGCGCCGAGGCTGACGATGAAATTGCCTTGGTTGTGCATGCCCGGCGGCACCGGCAGCTTGCGCCCGCCGGTCTTGGTCAGCAGCCAGAACTCGTCCTCGCCTGCCGGCACGCAGATCGGCGGCGGGTTGTCGCGCCAGCCAGGCAGCAGCGCGTCCAGCGGGCCGGGCTCGATCACCGCGCCTGAGAGGATGTGCGCGCCGATGGTGCTGGACTTCTCGATCACGCACACCGACAGCTCCGGATTGAGCTGCTTGAGGCGGATGGCGAAGGACAGGCCGGCCGGACCGGCGCCGACGGTGACGACGTCGTACTCCATGACGTCGCGTTCGATCTCGATGGCTGGCGTGTCGGACGGCTGGACCGTATCGATCGGCTGTTCGCTCATGCTGGCGGGTACTCGTGCGTGCAATCCGCCCATTGTCGCGGGTTTGCAGCGCAGGCGCCATTTGGGGGCCGAAGGCCCTGTGTTCCGGTCGGATTGGTGCTGGGGGGTATGGTGGGGCAGGGCCTGCGGCCGGGATTCGGGATTCGGGATTGGGGATTGGGGATTGGCAGGGCGGAGGTGGTGCGGCTGGGCGGATAATCGGAGCCGTGGGATCCCGGCAGCGGCGCCTCTGCTCTACC
>CBIFVU010000174.1:0-8714 GCA_966185905.1 uncultured Lysobacter sp. | reverse complement strand
GATGATGCTTGCGCCCTCACCCCAACCCTCTTCCGCAGGCGGGAGAGGGGGGCGGCGGGTAGTGGGGTGGATGCCGGACCCGGCCGCAGGGCCATCCCCGGATGCTCCGTCCCGCTTCGCCCGCTGCCCATCGGCCGCTCAGCGCGTGGTGTAGCCGCCGTTGGCGAAGATCGTCTGCCCGGTGATCCACCAGCCGTCGGTAACCAGGAATTTCACCAGCGGGGCGATGTCCTGGATCTCGGTCAGCCCGCTCTTGGTGCGGTTGCTCAACGCTGCGGCGGTGGCGTGGTAGGCCGCCGATTCCTTGGACTCGGCCGGATAGAAGAACGGCGTGTCCATCGGCCCGGGGCCGACGGCGTTGACCGAAATGCCGCGCTCGCCGAACTCCTTGGACGCAGCGCGAGTGAAATGCTCGATCGGCGCCTTGCTGCCCGGATAGACCGCGTAGAACGGCGTATAGGCCGCCAGCAGCGAACTGACGATGGTGCAGATGTTGCCGTCGTCGGCGAGCTTCTTGCCGGCTTCCTGGATGAAGAAGAACGCAGCCTTGGAGTTGACCGCGAACATGGTGTCGTATTCGGCCTCCGTCACCTCCACCAGCGGCTTCTTGATCACCATGCCGGTGGTGTTGATGGCGATATCGATCTTGCCGAACTTCGCCTTGGCCGCGTCGAACAGCTTGGCCACTTCGGCCGGGCGGGTCAGATCGCCCTGGTGGGCGAAGGCCTCGGCGCCGGCGGCCTTGACCGCAGCCACGGTCTCCTCGGCCGCGGCACGGGTGGCGTCGGAGTTGTAGTGCACGGCGATGCCGGCGGCGCCGCCGGCGGCCAGTTCGCGCGAGATCAGGCCGCCGAGGTTCTTGGCGCCGCCGCCGATGACGATGTGCTTGCCTTTGAGGGAACGGTCGGACATGGAAGACTCCTTAGAGAGAGGTCGGGAGGAACGGGGCGGATCAGTGGCCGACGATGCGCATCTCGACGATGCGCGCGCCGTCCACGGTGAAGACGAAGCGGCTGTCGCCGCTGTAGAACCGGCTGGCCCAGCCTGCGTCCACGACCACGCGCTCGCCGTCGCGAGCGACCTGGGTCGGGCTCATGCGGCCGCCGGCGCCGACGAACTCGCGTTCGCTCCAGGCGCGGATCGCGTCGGCGCCCACATAGCGCCGGCCCCAGTCGTCGACCACGCCGTCGGCGCCGAAGAAGGCCAGGGCCGCGTCGGCATCGCCGCGGTTGACCGCGGCCACGAAGGCATCGAGGGGGGCGGGCAGGACGACAGGCATGGCGGCGGCTTTCGGGAGGGTGGGAGAAGAGTTGGCGGCCGGCGCGGCCGTGGCCGGCGGTACGTCGGAGACAGCCCCCGTCGCGACCCCGGCCCAAGCGGCCCACAGCAGCAACAGCGGCAGGCAGGCGCGGGGGCGGGCAGCGGTCATGCGGGCTCCGATGGGGAACTGAGCGTCTTGACGCGTTTGTGAGCGGAATCATGTTTACATCGGCCGGGATCCCATCGGCTTTCAAGATGTCCGACGCACTGTCAATTTCTCCGGACCCCGGCGCCGCCGCCGCCCTGGCCGGCGGAACCGCCGCGCTGGCCTCCGCGCCCGCGGCCCCGTGGCGGCAGGCGCGCCGGATCGAGCAGCGGCGGGAACTGGACCTGGGCCAAGGTCTGGACTTCGCCTTCGCCACCGAGGACATCGGCGCGCCCACCGAGTGGTCGCTGCAGCACGACAAGCACACTTTGATCGTCCACCTGGACGGGCCCATGCGCCGGCTGGACACCCGGATCGAGGGGGCCGGCCGGCTGCAGGCGGCACCGGCGGCCGGCGATCTGTGGCTGATCCCGGCCGGGCGGCGCTATCTGGGCCGGGCCCTGGGCGGGCAGATCGCCTATGCCGAGCTGAACATCGACCCGGCCCATTTCGCTGGCCTGGGCCAGGCCGGGGCGCCGGCATTGCAGGCGCGGATGAAGCATCGCGATCCGTTCGTGCACGGCCTGGCCGCGCGTCTGTGCGCCCTGGCCACGGCCGAGGACGACCTGGCCGGCATGCTGCGCCAGGCCCTGGGCCAGGCGCTGAGCCTGCATCTGCTGCGCGAGCACGGCCAGCGCGGCGGGGCGGCGGCCGCAGCCCCGGCGCAGCGTCTGGACCGCGTTCAGCGCCAGCGCATCGAGGACTACATTCAGGCCCACCTGGACCAGCGCATCACCTTGGAACGCCTGGCCGTCCTGGCCGGGCTGAGCACCCACCGGCTGCTGCTCGCCTTCCGCGCCGCGTTCGGCCAGACGCCGATCCAGTACGTGCTCGAACAACGCCTGCGCCGTGCCTGCACGCGCCTGCGCGGCAGCGCCGAGGACATCGCCACCATCGCGGTGGAAACCGGCTTTTCCAGCCACAGCCATCTTTCGTCGGTGTTCAAGAAGCGCTATGGCATGACCCCGCGCGAATACCGTTCGCGCGACTGAGCCGCGCCGCCCGCCGCGGCACGGGCGCCCCCATGCCATCGGTCATACCCACCTAAAGCCCATGGGCGTGCCCGCGCCGTGGCCCTAGCATTCGTCCCATCTGGCGCCGGCCCGCGCGGCCGGCCTGTCCATCGACCAGGACCGAGACGATGCTAACCCTCCGCGATCTCAGCAAGACCTACGCCAACGGCGTGCGCGCCCTGGACGGCGTGTCCCTGGACATCCCGCGCGGGATGTTCGGCCTGCTCGGCCCCAACGGCGCGGGCAAGTCGTCGCTGATGCGCACCCTGGCCACGCTGCAGGAGGCCGACGCCGGCAGTGCGGTGCTGCAAGGCGCCGATGGCCGCGCCATCGACATGCTGCGCGAGAAGGATGCGGTGCGCCGGCAATTGGGCTACCTGCCGCAGGATTTCGGCGTCTATCCGAAAGTCAGCGCCGAGGACCTGCTGGACCATTTCGCCGTGCTCAAGGGCCTGGCCCAGCGCAAGCCGCGGCGCGAAGCGGTGCAGGCGCTGCTGCAGCAAGTCAACCTGTGGGACAAGCGCAAGCACAAGCTGGGCACCTTTTCCGGCGGCATGCGCCAGCGCTTCGGCATCGCCCAGGCCCTGCTGGGCGATCCGCGCCTGGTCATCGTCGATGAGCCCACCGCCGGGCTCGATCCGGAGGAGCGCAACCGCTTCCTCAACTTGCTGGCCGAGATCGGCGAGAACGTCGCGGTGATCTTGTCCACCCACATCGTGGAAGACGTGACCGACCTGTGCCCGACCATGGCGATCGTGGACAAGGGCCGGGTGCTGCTCAGCGGCGAGCCCAACGCGGCCATCGCCGCGCTGGCCGGGCAGGTCTGGCGCAAGCAGGTGGCCAAGGACGAGTTGGCCAGTTACGAGACCCGCTTCACCGTGCTGTCCACCCGCTTGGTCGGCGGCCAGCCGGTGATCCATGTATTCAGCCCCGATCCGCCGGAACCGGGTTTCCAGGGCGTCGCCCCGGACTTGGAAGACGTGTATTTCCAGCGCCTGCGCCAGCACGCGCGGCAGGCGGCCTGAGGGGGCGGCGATGATCCTGGAACTGTTCCGGTTCGAATTGCGCCAGCAACTGCGCTCGCCCTTGTTGTGGTTGTTCGCCGCCATCTACGGCGCGCTCGCCTTCGCCCTGGCCAGCAGCGATGCGGTGCGCATGGGCGGGGCGATCGGCAATGTCGATCGCAACGCGCCGGTGGTGATCGCGTTGCTGCTGGGCCAGTTCAGCATGATCGGCCTGTTCGCGGTGATGGTGTTCGTCGCCGGCGCCTTGCTGCGCGATTTCGAGCAAGGCACCGCCGACCTGTTCTTCGCCACGCCGATGCGCAAGCGCGATTATCTGCTCGGGCGCCTGGCCGCGGCCTTGGTGGCTTGCCTGGTGGTGTATGCGCTCGTGTCGGTCGGCCTGATGCTGGGGCCGACGATGCCCTGGGTGGACGCCGAGCGGGTCGGGCCGTTCTCGCTGCGGCCGTTCCTGTGGGGGCTGGGCGTGTTCGTGCTGCCCAATCTGGTGGTGTGCGCGGCGGTGCTGTCGTTGCTGGCCCTGAGCTCACGCAACCTGCTCGCGGTGTACCTGGGCGCGATGGCGTTCTTCCTGCTCAACAGCGTCGCCCAAGTGCTGATGGAGGATCTGGACAACGATTGGCTGTCGGGCCTGCTCGATCCGCTCGGCCTGGCGCCGTTCCGGCGCGGCACGCGCTACTGGTCGGCGGAGGAATTCAACACCGCTCTGCCTGCGTTGTCGGGCGCGTTGTTGTGGAACCGGCTGCTGTGGAGCGCGGTGGGGGTGGCCGGCATCGGCCTGGCCTTCGCTTTGTTCAAGCCGCAGCGCAGCGGCACCGGTGGAGGTTGGCGCTGGCGCCGGCGCGCGCCGGCTGCGGCCGCGGCGGCCGCGCCGGCGCGCGATCGCCGGCCGCCGCTGCGGCTGGCGCCGGCGTTCGGCCTGGGCAGCCGCTGCGCGCAATTCCTGCACAGCCTGCGCATGGACGCGCTGGGCGTGTTCCGCAGCGTGCCGTTCCTGGTGATGCTGGCCTTCGCGCTGCTGAACTTCATCGGCGTGGTCAGCATGACCCAGACCATGTTCGGCACCCGCACCCATCCGACCACGGCGCTGATGCTGGAGGCCTTGCAGGGCAGCTACAGCTTCATGCTGATGCTGGTGGTGACCTATTACGCTGGCGAACTGGTGTTCCGCGAGCGCCACGCGCGCATGGCCGAAGTGGCCGACGCCATGCCGGTGCCGGACTGGTTGCCGCTGGCGAGCAAGCTGGCCTGCCTGACGGTGGTGGTGGCCGCGTTCCAGGCCCTGGGCGGAGCCACCGCGATGGGCTTGCAGTGGGCCAAGGGCTACACGGCGCTGGAGCCGTGGCTGTACTTGCAGCGGTTGAGCGTGGACGCGCTGCCGTTCGTGCTGATGGGCGGGCTGGCGGTGGTGCTGCAAGTGCTGACCAACAGCCGTTTCGCCGGCTACGGCCTGGTGATCGTGCTGTTGATCGCCAAGGCGGCGATGGGCTACCTGCACCTGGAGCACAACCTCTACAACTACGCCAGCGGGCCGGACGTGCCGTATTCGGACATGAACGGGTTCGGCCATTTCCTGGCTGGGCGGTTGTGGTTCGGTGCGTACTGGGGCGCGCTGCTGCTGGCGCTGCTGTTGCTGTCGGCGGGGTTCTGGGTGCGCGGCGCGACGCCGAGCGGGCGCGAGCGCTTGGCCCTGGCGCGCCAGCGCCTGCGCGGCAAGCCCGCATGGGCGCTGGCGGCGACGCTGGCGGTCTGGGCCGGCCTGGGCGGCTGGCTGTTCTGGAACACCAACGTGCTCAACCGCTACCTGCCCTCGGACCAGGCGCTGGACGAGCGCGCCGCCTACGAGACCCGCTATCGCCGCTACCGCGACTTGCCGCAGCCGCGGATCGTGGCGGTGGACAACCGGGTCGAGCTGTGGCCCGAATCGCTGCGCATGTCGGTGCAGGGGCGCTATCGCATCGTCAATCCGCATCCGGCGCCGATCGCCGAGTTCCATTTCAGCCTCGATCCCAGCGTGCGGCTGGAACGGCTGGAATTCGGCGGCGCGCGCCTGATCCGCGACGACGCGCGCCTGGGCTACCGCATCTACCGCCTGGACCGGCCGATGCAGCCGGGCGAGAGCCGCACCCTGGACTTCCGCCAGAGTTTTTCCCAGCGCGGTTTCGCCAATGAGCCCGACAACACCTGGCTGCTCGGCAACGGCAGCTTCTTCAATTCCAACCGCTTGCCGCACTTCGGCTACGACGCTGGCCGCCAGATCGACGACCGCAGCGAGCGGCGCAAGCGCGGGCTGGGCGAGGTGCCGCGCATGCCGCGCCTGGAGGACCAGGCTGCGCGCGGCAACCACTACATCGCCGCGGACGCGGACTGGATCGACTTCGCCAGCACCGTGTGCACCGCGCCGGACCAGATCGGCCTGGCGCCGGGCTATCTCAAGCGCGAGTACGCCCGGGGCGGGCGGCGCTGTTTCGAATACGCGATGGATCGGCCGATGATGCCGTTCTACGCCTATCTCTCGGCGCGCTGGAAGCTGCGGCGCGAGATCCACGCCGGCATCCCCATCGAGATTTACTACGACCCGCGCCATGGCTACAACGTCGAGCGCATGGTCGATGCCGCGCGCAAGTCGCTGGATTATTTCCAGGCCCAGTTCACGCCCTACCAGCATCGCCAGGTGCGGATCCTGGAGTTTCCCGGCTACCAGCGCTTCGCCCAGAGTTTCGCCAACACCATTCCCTTCTCCGAGTCGATCGGCTTCATCGCCGACCTGCGCGACCGCGACGACATCGACTATGTGTTCTACGTGACCGCGCACGAGATCGCCCACCAATGGTGGGCGCACCAGGTGATCGGCGCGGACATGCAGGGCTCGACCATGCTGTCGGAGTCGCTGTCGCAGTATTCGGCCTTGATGGTGATGGAGAAAGAGTACGGCCGCGGCAAGATGCGCCGGTTCCTCAAGTACGAGCTGGACCACTACCTGGGCGGGCGCAGCGGCGAGCCGGTGGAGGAGTTGCCGCTGTACCGGGTGGAGAACCAGCCTTACATCCATTACCGCAAGGGATCGCTGGTGTTCTATCGCCTGCGCGAGGAGCTGGGCGAGGCGGCCGTGAACCGCGCGCTCAAGCGTTTCTTGCAGGACAAAGGCTACCAATCGCCGCCCTATGCCACCTCGGTGGAATTGCTCGATTACCTGCGCGCGCAGGCGCGGCCGGAACAAAGCGGGTTGATCGCCGACTTGTTCGAGAAGATCAGCTTCTACGACAACCGCGTAGTCGAGGCCACCTCGCGCCAGCGAGCCGATGGCAAGTACGAGGTCACTTTGCAACTGCATGCGGCCAAGCGCTACGCCGACGGACAAGGCAAGGAGACGGCAGGGGCGATGGACGACTGGATCGAGGTGGCGGTGTTCGCGCGCGGGCCCTCGGGCAAGGAGGCCGACGAGGTGCCGCTGTATCTGCAGCGCCACCGCATCGCCAGCGCCGAGCCCCGCCTGACGGTGGTGGTGGATCGGGCCCCGTACGAGGTGGGGTTCGACCCGTACAACAAGCTGATCGACCGGGTGCCGGAGGACAATCGCAAGCGCCTGTGAGGGGCGCAGTGCCGGGCCTGTGGGGCGCCGCCCACGCCTCCCCTGTAGGAGCGGCGCCAGCCGCGATCGCAGCCCCCGGCCGCTCGCCGCAGTCGGGGCCGGCCCCCGACGCGCGATGGCGCGGGTGGGGCATCGGCCCAAGCGCGAGCTCGGGCCAGGGCAGGGCCAGGGGCGCGAGATCGCGGCGGGCGCCGCGGCTGCGGGACCGGATGGTCCGCTGCCCAGGCCGCGCCCGCATGAGCGCCGGCTGACCCCCGCGCCCGGCCGACGGCGGCCGATCTGGCGGCCGGGGCCGGTTTCGCGTACAGTTCGCCCTGTTCAGCGCACGGCTGCCTCCCCGCAAGGGTACGTTTCCCAGGTTGCCTGTCGCCCGCACCGAAGTTATCCGATTCGCCGGCGCGACTTCTTATCCCGCACGTCTTTCGTAGCGCAGACACGGCCCGGAGCATCCGCCGCCGTCCCAATCCGATACTCGCAGCGCGGTTCAAGGGAACGCTGGGGTCATCACGCGAGCGCCCGTCGGCGCGTCCGCCCTGGCGGGCGCGGCGGCCGGCGCGCCGCGCATCACTGGAGTTTCCCCGCATGACCTTCCAATCCCTGGGACTGGCGCCCGCGCTGCTGCGCGCGCTGTCCGAACAGAACTACACCACCCCCACCCCGATCCAGGCCGAGGCCATTCCGCTGGCGCTGGCCGGCCACGATCTGCTCGGCGGCGCCCAGACCGGCACCGGCAAGACGGCCGCCTTCGGCCTGCCGCTGCTGCACCGCCTGGCCACCGTCCCCGGCGGCGGCCAGCGCAAGCCGCGCGTGCTGATCCTGACCCCGACCCGCGAGCTGGCGCTGCAGGTCAGCGACAGCCTGCGCGGCTACGCCAAGCATCTGCGCCTGAACATCCACGCCATCTTCGGCGGCGCCGGCATGGGCCCGCAGTTGGACGCGCTGCGCCGCGGCGTGGACGTGCTGGTGGCGACCCCGGGCCGGCTGATCGACCACCTCGAGCGCGGCAGCGCCAAGCTCGACGCGGTCGAAGTGCTGGTCATGGACGAGGCCGACCGCATGCTCGACATGGGCTTCCTGCCGGCGATCAAGCGCATCCTCGGCCGCCTGCCGGCCTCGCGCCAGACCCTGCTGTTCTCGGCCACCTTCGAGGCCCAGATCAAGCAGCTGGCGCTGGAGTTCATGCGCGAGCCGCGCCAGGTGCAGATCGCCGCCAACAACGCCGTGGCCGACGCCATCAGCCATCGCGTGCATCCGGTGGACGGCGGCCGCAAGCGCGACCTGCTGGTGCAGATCCTGGCCGCGCGCCCGAACGACCAGGTCATCGTGTTCGGCCGCACCAAGCACGGCTGCAACCGCCTGGCCGAGCAGCTCGAGGACGCCGGGCTCAAGTCGGTGGCCATCCACGGCAACAAGAGCCAGGCCCAGCGCCAGAAGGCGCTGCGCGATTTCAAGGCGAACAAGGCCCGAGTGCTGGTCGCCACCGACGTGGCCGCGCGCGGCCTGGACATCCCCAGCCTGCCGCTGGTGATCAACTACGACCTGCCGATGGTGGCCGAGGACTACGTGCACCGCATCGGCCGCACCGGCCGCAACGGCGCCAGCGGCGAAGCGCTGTCGCTGGT
>CBIFVU010000173.1:0-8720 GCA_966185905.1 uncultured Lysobacter sp. | reverse complement strand
CGGCCAGATCGAGGCCGAACTGGTCGCGGTGCCGCGCCAGGCGCTGGACCCGCAACTGGCCGCGCTCGGCCCGCTCGGCGCCAGCTTGTCGGGCATCGAGGTCGCCGGCGCCGACGGCCTGCCGCTGGGCGTGAACCTGCTGCCGCCGTCGCAGCGCCGCCGTCGCAGCGACCCCTTCCGCTACTGGAACCTGGCCCTGGCCGCGGTCGCCGTGCTCGGCCTGGCCGCGACCCTGTGGCAAGTGCTGGAAAACCGCCGCGCCGCCATCGCCGGCCTCAAGCAGACCATTGCCAGCCACGCCGGCCAGGCGCGCAAGGCCGCCACCGAGCGCCAGCAGTTGGTCGATCTGATCGAAGGCCAGGCCTTCCTCGACCGCACCCGCGCCGCGCGCCCGAGCACCGTGCAGGTGATCGACGAACTCAGCCGCCGCCTGCCCGACACCACCTACCTGGAAAAACTCGCGATCGAGGACGAGAGCCTGCTGATGATCGGACTCAGCCGCGAAGCGTCCTCGCTGATCGGCAAGCTGCAAGGCACGCCGCTGTGGCGCTCGCCGGCGCTGACCGGCGCCGTCCAGCCCGACCCGGCCACCGGCCGCGACCGCTTCACCCTGACCGCGGAAATGGGCCCGCCCAAGCCGCAGAACCCGGAGGCCGCGCGTGGCCCTTGACGCCTCCTCCGCCAAGCGCTGGCGCCAGCTCGGCGCCGACCGCGAGCGCTGGCTCGCCCTGGGCCTGCTGCTGGCGGCCCTGGGCATCGCCTATGCGGTGCTGGTCCATCCCTGGTGGACCGTGCCGATGATGCAGGCCGGCGAAGAACTCCAGCGCCTGCAGGAGCGCGAACTGCGCCAGCGCATGGAGCTCAAGCAGGGCCCGCAGATCGCCCAGCGCCTGCAGCAGGTGCGCCAGCAACAGCAGGGCCGCCCGGGCTTCCTGGAAGAGGCCACCGCCGAGATGGCCACCGCCGGCCTGGTGCAGCGGTTGGAGGCGGTGGTGCAGCAGGCCAGCCCCGGCAACCGCAGCTGCGGCATCGTCAACCGCTCGCCGCTGGCCGAGGCGCGCCGCGACCGCTACGCGCGCGTGGTGGTGCAGGTGCGCCTGCGCTGCGGCGCGCCGGAAACCGCGGCCGTGCTGCACTCGCTGGAAAGCGGCTCGCCGCGTTTGTTCGTCGGCAACCTCAACCTGTTGTCCACGCGCGGTTACTTCGTGCCCGGCACGTCCGGTCCGGCCAACGACGGTGGCCTGGACGTGAGCTTCGACTTGTACGGCTATCTGCGTCCGAACCCGGCGCCGCAAGCCGCCCTGCCGCCGGCCGGCGCCGTCGGCAACGCCAATGCCTCCGAACCGGCCGAGCCGGCCGAGCCCGAGGCCGGCACCGAGGCCGCGCCGGCCGCCGAGGACAGCAACGCGGGAGGGGCCGATGCGCCTTGACGACGCCAGCCCGCGGACTTGGCTGCTGGCCACCGCTGCCGGCTGGGCCCTGGTGGCCTGGGTGCTGGCCCTGGCCGGCATGGGCCGGGAGATCGCCCCCCTGCCCGAGGACCCGACCCTGGTCAAACCCTTGCCGCAGGTGGGCAAGCGTCCGGCCGACCCGCTCGGCCCGCTGAGCCAGTACGGCGAGATCGCCGCGCGCCCGCTGTTCGTCGACGACCGCAAGCCCAAGCCCTTCTTCATGCAGGGCAAGGGCGAGAGCGAGAACCAGGCGGCCGCGTTCGATTACCTGCTGACCAGCGTGATCATCACCCCGCAGTTGTCGATGGCCTTCCTGCAGCCGGCCGACGGCAGCGAGTCGGTGCGGGTCAAGCTGGGCGAGGTGCCCGAGTCGCACCCGGCCTGGCGCCTGACCGCGCTGGAGCCGCGGCGGGCGGTGTTCGAAGGGCCGGAGGGCCGGCGCGAGCTGGACCTGCGCATCTTCAACGGCCAGGGCGGGCAACCACCGACCGCGATCGCGGCCAGCAACGGCAACCCCGCGCCGCCGCCGGCCGGGCGCCCGGTGCCGCCCCCGCCGCCGCCCAATGCGGCGCCGGTCTCCGGCGGGCAGCCAGCGCGGCCGCCGGCGCAGAACGCCGCCCCGGTGCCGGCGCCCCCGCCGCCGCCCAAGCCGGTCGAAGCGGCCAATGCGCCGGGCGACACCGAACAAGCCGCGCCGCTGACCGAGCAGGCGCAGATGGAAGCCATCCGCAAGCGGATCGAGGCGCGACGCGCGCAACTGCGGCAGCAGCAAGCCGCTCAACCCCCGGCCAATACGCCGTAGAGTGAACGCATGAAGCTACGTCCCCAGCAATACGCCACCCACGCCCTGGCCGCGGCGATCATCGCCACGCAACTGGCTTCCTGCGCCAGCGTGGTCGCCCCGCGCGTCCGCCGCGACGGCGATCCGCAGGCGATGAAGGCCGCCCGCGGCGAGGAGCCGGGCGCGCGCCTGACCCGCAACGGCGTGCGCCAGGAGCCGCTGGAGCCGGCCGAGCAGCAGGACGAGGAAGGCCCCAAGGCGCAGGTCCGCCGCGGCACCGGCGAGGTGATCAACCGCGCCGCCGCGGCCAAGGCACCGCCGGGCCTGCCCGGCACCAACGGCACGGCCACCTTCAATTTCGAGGGCGAGCCGTTGCAGGGCGTGGTCAAGGCGATCCTGGGCGACATGCTCGGGCAGAACTACGTGATCGCGCCGGGCGTGCAGGGCACAGTGACGCTGGCCACGCCCAAGCAGGTCAGCGCCTCGGAGGCGATGAACCTGCTGGAGATGGTGCTGGGCTGGAACAACGCCCGCATGGTCTTCACCGGCGGCCGCTACAACATCGTGCCGGCCGACCAGGCCCTGCCCGGCAACGTCGCCGCGCGCAGCGGCCCGGCCTCGAGCGCGCGCGGCTTCGAGGTGCGCACGGTGCCGCTGAAATTCGTCTCGGCCACCGAGATGGAGAAGATCCTCAAGCCCTACGCGCGTCCCAACGCCATCGTCACCGTCGACAACGCGCGCAACATCATCACTGTCGGCGGCACCCGCGCCGAGCTGGACAACTACCTGCACACGATCGAAGTGTTCGACGTGGACTGGCTGTCGGGCATGTCGGTGGGCGTGTTCCCGCTGGAGTCGGGCAAGGCCACCAAGGTCGTGGCCGACCTGGAGAAAGTGTTCGGCGAGCAGAGCAAGTCGCCGGTGGCCGGCATGTTCCGCTTCATGCCGCTGGAAGGCGCCAACGCGGTGATGGTGATCACCCCGCAGGCCGACTACCTGGACGACATCAAGGACTGGCTGGACCGCATCGACAGCGCCGGCGGCAATGTCCAACTGTTCACGCTGGAGCTGAAGTACATCAAGGCCAAGGACCTGGCCGACCGGCTGGCCGAAGTGTTCGGTTCGCGCAGCAGCGGCGGCGGTGGCGGCGATGGCGCACCCTCGCTGATGCCGGGCCTGGAATCGGTGGAGTTGCGCGACAGCGGCGACGGCGGCACCTCCACCGCCGACATCGGCAAGGGCAGCGACGGCAGCGGCCTGGGCAGCGGCAGCAGCGGCGGCGGCCTGGGCGATGGCGCTTCGCTGGGCTCGCGCCAGACCGGCAACGGCTCGGTCACCCTGGAAGTGGACGGCTCGCGCGTGGGCGTGGCCGCGGTCGAGGAGACCAACTCGATCCTGGTGCGCAGCAGCCCGCAGGCCTGGCGCTCGATCAAGAACGTGATCGAGAAGCTCGACGTGATGCCGATGCAGGTGCACATCGAGGCGCAGGTGGCCGAGGTCGAGCTGGGCGGCGACCTGTCCTACGGCGTGCAGTGGTTCCTGGACCGCGCCACCATCGACAACGGCCTGGGCGACCTGGCCTCGCGCCGCCCGGACGGCACCCTCAGCGGCGTGCCGTTCAAGTGGAGCACCCTGGCCGGCAGCATCGGCGGCAAGAGCGGCGACGGCCTGTCCTGGTCGCTGATCAAGAACAACGCCGCGGCCATCATCAGCGCGCTGGACAAGGTCACCGACGTGCATTTGCTGCAGACGCCCTCGGTGTTCGTGCGCAACAACGCCGAGGCCTCGCTCAACGTCGGCACCCGCATCCCGATCGAGTCGGTCTCGGTCAACACCGGCATCGGCAACAGCAACACCTACAGCCAGGTGCAGTACCTGGACACCGGCGTGATCCTCAAGGTGCGCCCGCGGGTGAGCCGCGACGGCATGGTGTTCATGGACATCGTGCAGGAGGTCAGCTCGGCGGTGCCGCGCGCGGCCGGCGATACCTCCACCAATGTCTCCATCAACACCCGCAAGCTCAAGACCGAGGCCGCGGTGCAGAGCGGGGAGACCGTGCTGCTGGCCGGCCTGATCAACGATTCGACCAACCGCACCTCGGTGGGCCTGCCGGGCCTGAGCCGGATCCCGGTGCTGGGCGGCCTGTTCGGCAAGCAGGGCTCGGCCACCACCCGGCGCGAGACCATCATCCTGCTCACTCCGACGTTGGTGCGCGATCCGGTCGAGTCGCGCAATCTGACCGACGAGTACAGCCGTCGCTTCCGCGCGATGGAGCCGCTGAACCCCAAGCCGAAGAAATAACCCGGCCGCGGGGCGGAAACAGGCGAGGGGCCGGCGTTCGCCGGTCCCTTCGCTTTTGCGGCCTGCCACGCCTCTGCGGCGCGTCCGGGCGGGGTGGGCGTTCCGGCGGTACAGGCGGCGGCAGCCCGGCTCGCATGGATCGCCCCGGCGACCGGGCCGGCGCGCATGGCGCCTCGGTGCGGACCGGGTTCCAGGCCTGGGCGAGGTCAGCATGCAGCCGGTACGGCGCGCACGAGGCCGCGCCAGGCCGCGGCGTCGCGCTGGCGCGCCTGCTGACGCTGACGCGATCCTCACCCGCACAGGCCCGCGATCGCTCACACTATGCCCAGCCTCCATGCCTGCCCCGATGCCCGATCGCCTGCGCCCGCCGTCCGACTCTGCCGCCGCCGCCCACGCCGCGGCCGCCGGCGCCTTCCTCGCCGCCGGAGTCCGCGCATGAGCGAGCTGCCGATCGTGGTGGTCGCCGTCGGCAGCGACGACGAGGCCCTGGACGCCTGCCTGGCCGCGCTGGAGCGTTGCACTCCGCCGGGCGCGCGGGTCTGGCTGGCCGACGACGCCCAGGCCGGCCCGCGCGGCCATGCCATCGTCGAGCGCTGGCTTCAGCGCACCGGCCTGAAGGCCGACTACACCCGCCGCCAACGCAGCATCGGCGAGGTCGCGCACCTGGACGAGGTGTTGCGCGCCTGTGGCGAGACCGACGTGGTCGTGCTCGCCGCCGATGCCGTGCCCGCCCCGGGCTGGCTGGCGCGCTTGAACGCCTGTTTCGCCGCCGACGGCGCGATCGCCTCGGCCACGCCCTGGTGCAACGCCGGCGAAGCAGTGGCTTGGCCGCGCATCGGCGAGATTTCGCCGATGCCCGACGCCGACGATGCCGAGCGCCTGGCACGGGCGCTGGCGCAGATGCCGGCCGCTCTGCCCGAACTGCCCGCGGCGATCGGCCACGCCGTGTTGCTGCGCGGCGCCGCGCGCAAGCGCGCCGGCGGCCTGGACGCGGCCAGCTACGGTTCCTGGTATGCCGCCCTGACCGATCTGTCGCTGCGCCTGTCCGGCCTGGGCTGGCGCAATGTGCTGTGCGATACCGCCTTTGTCGGCCGCGGCGGCGAAGGCCGGCCGGCCGACGGCGACATGGATGCCTTGGCCGCGCGCTGGCCGGACTGGCACGCGCGCCTGGCCCATTTCCTCATGCAAGACCCCCTGCGCGAGCTGCGCCGGCAACTGGCCGAGCGCGTGGACAGCGTCGGGCCACCGGATCGGCAACGTGATCTCTTCCTCTGACCTGCGGCCGCTGGCCGTCCCGCCCGCAGCGGCCTTCAAGGCCGTGGTGGTCAGCTATCGCAGCGCCGCCACCATCGACGAATGCCTGGAGCGGCTGCGCGCCTGCGAGGGCGTGGACGCGATCCGCGTGGTCGACAACCAGTCCGACGACGGCACGCTCGACATCGTCCAGCGCCACGCCGCCAGCGATCCGCGCCTGCGCTTCATCGCCAATCCCGACAACCCCGGCTTCTCGGTCGGCTGCAACCAGGGCGTGGCCGACCTGGCGCCGGCGGCGCAGGCCGGCGCGCAGGAGTGGCTGGCCTTCGTCAATCCCGACTGCATGCTCGAGCCGGACACCTTGCGCCGCCTGCACGCACTGGCGACCGGGCAGGGCGAGGCGCTGGTCGGCGCCGATCTGGTCAACGAGCAGGGCGAGCGCGACGCGGCGGTGCGCCGCAACGATCCCGACTTCGGCGCCATGCTCGCCGGCCTGCTGCGCCCCGGCGCCGGGCAGAAGATGGCGCTGGCGCCCGACGACGCCCTGGCGCTGCAACCGGTGCAGGCGACCTCCGGTGCGCTGATGCTGATGCCGCGCGCCCTGTTCGCGCGCATCGGCGGTTTCGACGAAGGCTACCGCCTGCACGCCGAGGACCTGGACCTCTGCCGGCGCGTGCGCGAGGCCGGCGGCCGCGTGCTGGTGGCCAACGGCGTGCGCGTGGTGCATGTGCGCGGCGTGTCCAGCCGCTCGCGGCCGTTCTTCGTGGAATGGAACAAGCACCGCGGGCTATGGCGCTACTTCCGCAAGTTCGAATGGCCGCGACGCGGCTGGACGATGCGCGCCTCGGTGTTCGCCGCGATCTGGGCGCGCTTCCCGCTGGCGGCGTTGCGCGCGGCCTTGCGCTGAGAGGCGGAGCGGGACCGGCCGGCGCAATGGCTGCCGGGCCGCAGCGGGGCCGTCCGCCCGGTGTGCCGGCCCGGCCCGCGTGCCTCGCCCTGGCGCGGCGGTCAGGCCGCCGCCGGCGCGTGTTGGCGGGTCCTGTCGCCGCACGGCCGTCCGGAGGCGCGCCCTGTCGCCAATGCGGGCCTGCCTGGGTGACCATGCGCACGGTATAGTCCGGCGACCTTCGACCATAAGGAGCCGGTCATGTCCTTCTTCAGCAAGCTCTTCGGCCGCAAGCCGGCCCAGCCTTCGCCCTTCGACGGCCTGCTCGACATCCAGGCTTTCGCCGAGCGCTATGCCAGCGACCTGCGCGCTGCCTTTCCCGACAGCGAGATCCTCCTCGTCCCCGGCGGCCAGCAAGAGGCGCGCCTGGACGTGGTCCTGCCGGGCGAGGTCAAGGCCAGCCTGCGCCTGGCCAACAGCTACCAGCGCTACCTCAATGCGCCGCAGACGCTGGAGGAGATCCTTGCCGACCAGGTCGCTTCGGTGCGCGAAACCCAGCGCCGGCTCGCGGGACAGGACGCCGACGAGGCCGAAGCGGTCATCCTGCCGCTGGTCAAGACCCGCGCCTGGCTCGACACTGCGCTGGCCCAAGCCCATAGCCACCAGCCCGGTCTGGAGCCTTTCATCGTCGAAGCGTTGGCCGGCGACCTGATCGTCACCTACGTGGAGGACTCGCCGGCGACGATGAGCTTCCTCTCGCCGGCCGAGGCCGCGCAGCGCGGCCTGGAGGGTCCGGCGCTGCGCGAGCACGCGTTGCAGAACCTCGCCGCGCGCCTGCCGGAGCTGGAGGTCGGCGGCGGCGGCGGCCGCTATGTGGCGCGCCTGGACCGCAACTACGACGCCAGCATGGTGCTGCTGTTCGATGTGTGGGGCCGCGACCTGCCGCTGCAAGGCGAGCCGGTGATCGGCTTGCCCGCGCGCGACGAGGTCTTGATCTGCGACAGCCACGACCGCGAGAGCCTGGAGCAACTGGGCTCGATCGTCGCCGACATCGCGCACAAGTCGGCCTACGGCCTGTCCTCGCGCCTGTTCGTGTGGCGCGACGGCGGCCTGCGCGCATTCGAGGGCTGAGGCGCGGCGCGGGCGGCGGCCCGCCGCGTCCGGGCCGGCGAGGCCGCGGACGCGAAGCCCGCGGGGCAGGGCGGATCGCCGCGGCCCGGCCCGCTCAGCGCCAGCGGTTGATCTGGTCGCGCAAGTCGCGCGCCGCGGCGGCCGCGGCTTCGGCGTAGTCCTCGCCCTGGGAGGCGTACAGGATCGCGCGCGAGCTGCTGACCATCAGGCCGGTGCCGTCCGCCGTCTTGGCATTGCCGACCACCGCCTGCACGTCGCCGCCCTGGGCGCCGACGCCGGGCACCAGGAACGGCACCTCGCCGACGATGGCGCGCACTTCGCGCAGTTGTTCCGGCCAGGTCGCGCCGACCACCAGCGCGCAGTTGCCGTGGCCGTTCCATTCGCGCGCGACTTTCTCGGCCACGTGTTGATACAGCGGTCGGTCCTCCACGAGCAAGTCCTGCAGATCGCCCGCACCCGGGTTGGAGGTGCGGCAGAGCACGATCACGCCGCGCTCGGCGCGGTCCAGGAACGGCTGCACCGAATCGCGGCCGAGGTAGGGATTGGCGGTGACCGCATCGGCGCCATAGCGATCGAAGGCCTCGGCGGCGTAGTGCTGGGCGGTGCTGCCGATATCGCCGCGCTTGCTGTCCAGGATCACCGGGATGCCCGGGTGCGCCTGGTGCACGTGGGCGATCAGGCGCGCCAGCGCGCGCTCCGCGCCGAGCGCGGCGAAATGAGCGATCTGCGGCTTGAACGCGCAGGCGAATTCCGCCGTCGCATCGACGATGTCGCGATTGAACGCGAACACCGCATCCTCGTCGCCCGCGAACCGCCGCGGGAACCGCGCCGGTTCCGGATCGAGCCCGACGCAGACCAGGGAGCCGGCGCGCTGCCAGCGGTCGCGGAGAGTGGAGATGAAGGTCATGGTGGGGCC